>NZ_JBEXKX010000026.1:0-143686 GCF_040609695.1 Amycolatopsis sp. NPDC004625 | reverse complement strand
CGGCCCCCCCCCCCCCCCCCCCGGGGCCCCGGGGGGGGGGTGTTGTGTTTTCGGGCGCTAACCACCCCCCATACCCCCCCCCCACCTCCTGGGGTTCCGCTGTCCGGAGCCAGTCGACGGCCGCCTGGGCGTCCTCGCAGGCCGCCGCGAGGCGCCAGCGGTGCCCGGGGCGGCCCGACTGCAGGTGGCGGAGGACGTCCACAAAGGACTCCGGGTGCGCGGCCAGGTACTCCGCCACGTGAGCCGCGTCGAGCCGCAGGGCGGCGGCGCTGCGGGCCGAGAGCACCAGGCACGGCACCGGATCCGGGCGCGCGGGCGCGGCCGGGCGCACCGACTCCAGCACCACGTGGGCGTTCGTCCCGCCGATGCCGAAGCTGCTCACCCCGGCCACCCGCGGCCCCGCGGGCCACGGCTCCGCTTGCCCCGGCACCCGGAACGGCCCCAGCTCCAGCGCCGGGTTCGGGGCGCGGAAATCCACCGTCGGCGGCAGAACCGCGTGGTGCACCGCCAAGGTCGCGCGGATCAGCCCGACCACCCCGGCCGCCGCGCCCAGGTGGCCGAGCTGGCTCTTCACCGAAGACAATGCGCAGTCCGCCGCGCCGGGCATCGCCGCGCGCAGGGCCGCCACCTCGATCGGGTCGCCCAGGCGGGTCCCCGTTCCGTGCGTCTCCACGTACCCGACGTCGGCCCCGGAACGCCCGGCCCGCCGAAGCGCCGCCTGGACGGCCGCGCGTTGCCCCGCCGGGGAGGGCGCGCTGTAGCTCTGCTTCACCGCGCCGTCGTTGGTCAGGGCCGAGCCGGTGATCACCGAGTACACCGTGTCGCCGTCGCGGCGGGCCGCCGAAAGCGGCTTCAGCACCACCACGCCGACGCCGCTCGCGCCGACCGTGCCGTCCGCGTCGTCGCTGAACGGGCGGCAGCGCCCGTCCGGCGAGAAGATGTGCTGCGGCCGGTACCGGTACCCCTCGGCGAGGGTGAGGTCGACCAGCACCCCGCCGGCCAGCATCACGTCCGCCTCGCCGCCGCGCAGCATCCCGGCCGCCTGGTGGACGGCGACCAGCGAACTCGAACACGCCGTCTGCGTGGTCAGCGCGGGACCGGTCAGGTCGAGGTGGTAGGCGACCTTCGTGGCCAGGAAGTCCTTCTCGTGGTGCAGGGCCAGCTGGAAGCCGTCGGGCAGCGCGGCCGGGTCGGCTTCGCGCAGCATCTGCCGGAAATACGTGTTCTCGCCGCAGCCCGCGATCAGCCCGACACCGGCCCCTGACGTGATCCCGGCGTGCGCCAGCGCTTCCACGCAGGCCATCAGCAGCTGCCGTTGCTGCGGGTCCATCAGGCCGGCGTCGCGGTGGCTGATCCCGAAGTGCTCCGGGTCGAAGCCCAGGGGACCGTCGAGCAGGCTGCGCGCGCCGACCAGGCCCTCGGCGGCCGGGAACTCCTCGATGCCGCGGCGGCCGGAAACGACCAGGTCCCAGAACGCCGCCAGGTCCCGCGCGCCCGGCAGGCGCACGGCCATGCCGACGACGGCCACCGGCTCGTCGGCCGCGGCCCGGGAGGACGGCGTGGCCGCCGCCGGACTGTGTTCGAGGTGCCGCGTCAGGTCCCGCAGCGTCACGTGCTCGAAGAGATCGGCCGCGGTGAAGCGGTAGCCCGCTTCCGCGCAGCGCAGGTGGAACCGCATCAGCGAGAGGCTGGTCGCGCCCGCGGCGAAGAACGTCTCGTCGGGACCGATCGGCGCGCCGGTCACCTCCTCGAACAGCGCGGCCAGCTCGCTCGGCGGCGCCGCGGACGCCCGCCGCAGGTCGGTTCCGGGCGTGCGGGCGGCGGCGTCCCGGTCGAGCTTCCCGCTCGGCGTGCGCGGCAGGGCGTCGACGACCCGGAACCGCTCGACGCGCGCGTGCGGCGGCAGCAGCGGCCGCAGGTGCCCGGCCAGCTCCGCCGCCGACGGCGTCCGGCGGCACTCCAGGAACGCGGTCAGCCGGCCGCCGGCCACCGCGACGACCGCGTTGACGACGTCGGCGTGCCGCAGCAGGGCGGCCTCGACCTGCCCGAGTTCGAGGCGGTGCCCGCTGAGCTTGACCTGCCGGTCGGCCCGGCCGTCGAAGTGCAGCAGCCCGGCGCGGTCGAAGTGCGCGAGGTCCCCGCTGCGGTAGTACAGCTCCGGCAGTTCGGCGAACTTCTCCGGCGCCGCGTCGCCGAGGTAGCAGCGGTTCGCCGCGAGACCGCCGATGAGCAGCTCGCCGACCTGCCCCGGCGGCAGGGGCGCGCCCGTGGCGTCGGCGACCCGCAGGACGGCGTTCGCCACCGGGGCGCCGATCGCGGGCCGCTCGGGCCAGCCCGCCGGGTCGCCGTCGAGGGTCAGCGCGCTGACGACGTGGGTTTCGGTCGGGCCGTAGTGGTTGTGCAGGCGGGCGCCGGGCAGCCCGGCGAACCACCGGCGGATCGCGGGCGTGCACACCAGCTGTTCGCCCGCGGTGATGACGTCCCGCAGCCGCGCCGGGTACCGGCCGAGCCGGACCCCGTGCTCGGCGAGCAGCTGCAGGGCCACGTACGGCAGGAAGATCCGTTCGATGCCCGCGGTCTCCAGCTGCGTCAGCAGCGCCGGGATGTCGTGGCGCCACTCCGGTCGGATCAGGTGCAGCGCCCCGCCGCCGCAGAGGGTCGTGAAGATCTCCTGGAACGAGACGTCGAACGAGAGCATCGAGAACTGCTGGGTCGCCGCGGGCGGCGCAGCCTGCCACTGCAGCAGGTTGGCCAGGGTGCGGTCCGGGACGCGGACGCCCTTGGGCACCCCGGTCGAGCCCGAGGTGAACAGCGTGTAGAGCGGACGGCCGGCGTGCCGGGGCGGGACGTCCGGCACCGGCCCGCCGGTGAGCGTGACGTACCGCTGTTCGACGCCGGTCTCGAACGTTTCCCCCGGCGCGAGCAGCACGCAGCGCGGCCGGACCCGGTCGAGCATGGCGCGCAGCAGCTCCGGCGGGTACGCGGGATCCAGGGGCACGGCGGTGATGTTCAGCCGCGCGAGCGCGAGCAGCGCGACGACGTGCTCGGCCGACGGCCGGAAGTACAGCGCGATGTCGGTGGCGTCGCCGGGCAGGGTGGCGGCGAGCCGGGCCGCGTGCGCGTCCAGTTCGGCGTAGGTCAGGGTGTGGTCGCCGGTCAGCGCGGGCGCGTCGGGGGTCCGCGCGACCTGCCGGGCGAAGCCGTCCGCGACGGTTTCCCACGTCAGGTCCGCCGTCGCCCCGCGGCCGAGGCCGCCGTGGTCCGGGGTCCGGGCGTCGCCGTGCAGGGCACGGTCGAAGACCTCGCCGAGGAGGGCTGCCTCGGCTTCGGTGAAATAGCCTGCCCCGTACTCCCACAGGCAGTCGAAGCCGTCCGGCCGTTCCACCACCGACAGCGTGAGCGCGCACTTCGCCTCCGCCGCCTCGATCCACTGTGGACTGAGCGCGCAGCCGGGCCGCCGCAGCGCCCCGAAGTCGGTGTTCTCCAGGACGAACAGGTAGTCGAAAGCGCCGTAGCCGGGGTCGAGGTCGGCGAAGGCCACGTCCTGGTCGTCCAGGGCCGCGCCGGCCGCTTCGCCGAGCCGGCGGAGCTGGGTGGCCAGGTCTTCGTCCGGGACCACGGCCAGCGGCACGCGCACGGTGTTGGCGAACATCCCGACGCTGTCCTCGAACGCCCGCACCGGCCGGTTCGCCACCGGCGCGGCGATCCGGGGCCGGGTCCGGCCGGTCACCGCGTGGAGGCTCCACGCGAAAACGCCCAGCAGCAGCTGGAAACGCGTCAAGCCCAGCTCCGCGGCCCACTCGTCGACGCGGTCGCGGTCGATCCGGGTCGTGTGCAGCCGCCCGGCCAGCGACGCCTCGGCGAGGGGCTCGGCGTCGTCGGTGCGGCCGGTCAGCCGGTCGCGGTAGCCGGGGGAGGCGAACCAGCGCGACTGCCAGGCGGCGAAGTCGAACGGCGTGTGCGCGTCCGGCCTCGGTGCGCCGCCGGACAGTTCCCGGAACAGGACGTTCAGCGACCAGCCGTCGACCGCGATGTGGTGCAGGCACAGCAAAAGCGTGCCGTCGGGCCGCCAGGCCGCGCGCACGAGCCTGCCGGAGGCGAGGTCGAAGGGCGCGGTGAAGAAGTCGTCGGACGGCTCGGTCCACGGGTCGTACGGCGCCTTCGCCACCTGCCGCAGGCCGTCCGGAGTGGCCTCGAACGCGGTGCGCAGCGCCGGATGCCGGCCGACGAGCGCCCGCACGTCCCGGCGGAGAGCGTCGAGGCCGGGATCGCCGGTGACCCGGAACGCGAGCGGCACGTGGTACGCCGTGGAGCCGGGATTGCGGTGCTGCAGCAGCCAAAGCCGCTGTTGTTCGCTGGTGGCCGGGGCCGACGTCGCGGTCGTCGGCGGGCCCGGCTCCGGGTGGGCCGCGCGCCCCGCGGCCGAGACGGCCACGGCCAGCTCGGCGAACGTCCCGCGTTGCACGACCGACGGCACGAGGTCCGCGCCCCAGCGGTCCCGGATCGCGAACCGCAGCCGCAGCGCCTTGAGCGAGTCGCCGCCGGACCGCAGCCACGTGTCGCTGGGGTGGAGATCCGGCACCCCGAGCGTTTCCGAGACGACGTCGAGGACTTCGCGTTCCCAGGCCGTCGCCTCGCCGCCGGTGCCGGGCCGCCACGCCGGGAACCCGCCGGCCAGGAGCGCGGTTTCGTCGACCTTCCCGTTCGCGTTGCGGGGCAGCTCGCCGACGCGGAACACGTGGTGCGGCCGCATGTAGGCGGGCACGGTTTCGGCGAGGTGCGCTTCGAACGCGTCGAAGGACAGGTCGCCGGCCACGACGAACGCGAGCAGCTCGGCGGTGGCCGCGCGGCGCACGGCCACGTGGACCTGCCGGATCTCCGGGTGGGCCAGGAGCCGGTGCTCCAGCTCCCCGGGCTCGATCCGGAACCCGCGCACCTTGACCTGCCGGTCGGTGCGCCCGACGTAGGCGTACCGGCCGCCCGGCAGCACGCGGACCAGGTCGCCGGTGCGGTAGAACCGCGCGCGGCCCTCGTCCAGCCACGGCAGCCGGACGAACCGCTGCCCGGTCTCGGCGGGCAGCCCGCGGTAGCCGAGGGCGACGCCGGCGCCCGAGAGGTACAGCTCGGCGACCTCGCCCTCGCCCGCCACGCGCTCGCCCGGCGGCTCGTTCGTCTTGACGACCGCGACCGCGCGGGTGCCCGGCAGCGGCCGGCCGATCGGCACGACGTCACCGTCGAAGCCGCGCGGGATGGCGTAGCTGAGCGCGAACGTCGTCGTTTCGGTCGGGCCGTAGCCGTTCTGCAGCCGCGTCGGCGACTCCGGGTTGGCCCGGTACCAGCGGCGGATCAGCGGGGCGTTGAGCTGCTCGCCGCCGATGACGACCCGGCGCACGGTGGCGAAGCTGCCCGGCACGGTCTCGGCGACCGCGTTGAACAGCGTCGCGGTGACGAACATCGTGTCGATGCGCAGCCGGACCAGGGCGTCGGCGAACGCCTGCGGGTCGCGCACGGTGTCGTCGTCGAGGATCACGCACGCGCCGCCGGTCAGCAGCGGCACCCACACCTCGAAGCTGATCGCGTCGAACGCCGGGTTGGCCAGGCAGGCGAACCGGGTGCCGATGTCCAGCCAGCCCGGTTCGGCCAGGCGCAGCACACCGGCGTCGCGCACCTCGACGCCCTTGGGGCGCCCGGTCGTGCCCGAGGTGGAGAAGAGGAACGACGCCGGCGCGGGTTCGGCGGGCAGGCCCGCTTCCGCCGGTTCGGCCAGGAGCTCGCCGGCCCGTCCGTCGTCGACGACCGCGACGGCGCCCGCGTCGGCGAGGATGACGTCCCGCCGGGCGGGCGGGCTCTGCCGGTCCAGCGGCACGACCTGGGCGCCGAGGCGCAGCACGCCCAGCATGACCTGCACCAGCTCCGCCGAGCGCGGGAGAGCCACGGCGACCGCGTCACCCGGGCGGATTCCCCGCCGGGACAACGACTTCGCGACCGCGGCCGCGCCCGCGTCCAGCTGGGCGTAGGTGAGCCGGCGGGGGCCGTCGGCCACGGCGAGGGCGTCCGGGTGCCGCAGGGCCCGGTCGTGGACGCGGCGGGCGATCGAGGTCATCGGGCCGCCAGCTCGGCCGTGATCAGCTTCGCGACCAGTGGCAGCGCGTCGCTTTCGAGCATGTCCCAGTGCCCGCAGCCGGCGGGCACCACCTCGAACCCGCCGCGGGCGCGGCGGCGCCAGAACTCGGCGGTGCCGGGGATCGTGTCCTCGCCGACGGCCTGCACGAAGACCACCCTCGCCGTGGTCTCGCCGGGGTCGTGCTCGCGCGCGGTCCGCCGGTTGTGGTTGTACGTGCGGTGGTAGCGCTCGATCTGCGCGTCCTCGATGCCGGGGTACATACCGTTGAAGCGCACCAGTTTCTCCCGGAACTCGGCCGCGGGCACCGGCTCGATCGCCGCCTTCGCGGCCGGGTCGTCGGTGGCGGTCGTGTCGAGCAGGACGACGGCGACCCGCGGGTGGTTTTGCGCGAGCCGGCGGCCCATCTCGTAGGCGACCAGGCCGCCGTAGGACAGTCCACAAAGGACCAGGGTTTCGTCCGGCCGCGGGTCGACGAGCCGCAGGTACTCCCCGGCCATCGCCTCGACGCTCGGCAGCGGCTCCTCGCCGGGATTCAGGCCGGGGGACTGGATCCCGAGCACCCCGGCGTCCTCGGGCAGGGCGGCACTGAGCGGCAGGTAGCAGAACGCCGTGCCGCCGGCGGGGTGCACGCAGACGACGCGGGCCCGCCCGGCGCCGCGGCGGAACTCGATCAGGCTGCCGGTCTCCGGTGGCCGGTCCGCGCGCAGCAGCGCGGCCTGCGCCTCGATGGTCGGGTGCAGGATGACGTCCCGGATCGGCAGTTCGCGGCCGAACCCGGTGCCGATGGCGTGGGCCAGCTTGATCGCCGAGATCGACGTGCCGCCGACGTCGAAGAAGCCGTCCGAGACGCCGATCGCCGGGTGCAGCAGCAGGTCCTGCCAGATCTTCAGCAGCGCCAGTTCGACGTGGTCGCGCGGGGCGGCGGTGTTGACGGCGGCGGGCGCGCTCGTGCGGGCGTGCGCGAGGACGGCGTCGCGGTCGAGCTTGCCGCTTCGGCTCAGGGGCAGCCGGTCGAACTCGGCGAACACGGACGGGATCATGTAGTCCGGCAGCCGGCCGGCCAGCGCGGCCCGCCACTCGTGCGGGGTCCGGCCGCCGCCGCCCGCGACGCCGGCGACGAGCCGGGGTTCGCCCTCGCGGTCGACCAGCACGGCGGCGTCCCGGACGCCGGGGACGGCCAGCAGCGCGGCCGTCACCTCGCCGGGTTCGATGCGGAACCCGCGTAGCTTGATCTGGTCGTCGCGGCGCGCGGCGTACTCGGCCTCGCCGCCGGGGAGCCACCTGGCCAGGTCGCCGGTGCGGTACATCCGTTCGCCGGGCCGGTACGGGTCCGCCACGAACCGCTCCGCGGTCAGCCCCGGCCGGTGCAGGTAGCCGCGGGCCAGGCAGTCGCCGGCGAGGAAGACCTCGCCCACGACACCCGGCGGCACCGGCCGCAGCCGGTCGTCCAGGAGGTACAGCCGCGAGCCGGGCAGCGGCCGTCCGATCGGGGCCGGGCGGTCGCGGGGCTGCGGGTCGAAGTGCGCGGTGGCGTAGAGCGTGGCCTCGGTCGGTCCGTAGCCGAAGCAGATCTGTAGGCCTGGCAACGCTTCCGCGAACCGCGCGAGGGCGGCCTCGGGAAGGGGTTCGACGCCGGTGAGGACCTGCCGCAGCGCGAGCCCGTGCACGCGCGCGGGATCTTCGTCGATCCACCGGACGTACGCCGGTGGCAGGAACGCCTGCACGATCCGGTGGTCGCGGAGCCACGCCATCAGGGCCGCGGGATCGGGCCGGACGTCCTCGGGCACGACGTGCAGCACGGCGCCGGTGGTCAGGGGGAGCAGGAGTTCGTGCACCGAGGCGTCGAAGCCGATGCTCGACCACGCCGACGTCGCTTCGCCCGGCGTCGCACCGAAGCGGTCCAGCCACTGGTCGAAGAGGGCGAGGACGCTGTGGTGGGTGACGGCGACCCCCTTCGGGCGTCCGGTCGACCCCGACGTGTAGATCACGTAGGCCGTTTCGCCGGGGCCGGTCCGGACCGGTCTCCGGACGTCGTCGCCCTCGGCTTCGAGGGCGGTGACGTCGTCGCCCAGGACCAGCACCGGTCGCGCGTCCTCGACCATCGCCGCCCGCCGGGCGGCCGGCTGGGCCGGGTCGAGCGGGAGGTAGGCGGCGCCGGTTTTCAGCACGCCCAGCACCGAAACCACCAGCTCGGCCGAGCGGCCCTGGTGGAGGGCGACGACCCCGCCGGGCCCGGCCCCGCGGCGGCGCAGGGCGTTCGCGAGCTTCGTGGCGCGCCGGTCGAGTTGGCCGTAGGTGAGGGTCCGGTCGCCGCAGACGAGCGCGGGCGCGGCCGGGGTGGCGTCGGCGTGGGCGGTGAACCGGTCTACGAGCCCGCCGGGGCGCCGGCGCGGCCGCGGACCGGTGCTCC
Source organism: Amycolatopsis sp. NPDC004625 (assembly GCF_040609695.1). Lineage (NCBI taxonomy): Bacteria > Bacillati > Actinomycetota > Actinomycetes > Pseudonocardiales > Pseudonocardiaceae > Amycolatopsis > Amycolatopsis sp. NPDC004625. The sequence continues at coordinate 135,152 of NZ_JBEXKX010000026.1, read as the reverse complement.
AGGTCGTGAGGATTTCGCGGCGTTCGGCGTCGTCGAGGAGCTCGTAGCCCGCGATGGCGGCGGCGGGCCGGGCGGCCAGCTGATCGAGCAGCCGCACGAGGTACCGGCCGTACCGCGCGGCGGTGTCCCGGTCGAAGAGGGCGACGGCGTAGTCGAGGTGCCCGGTGACGGCGCCGCCTTCGTCGGCCAGGTTGAGCGCGAGGTCGAACTTGGCGGGCGCGAAGTCGACGTCGAGGGGCTCGACGTCGACGTCCGGCAGCTCGAGGAGGTCGTGCAGGGTCGGCACCCAGGCGAACATCGTCTGGAACAGCGGGGTGTGGGCCGGGCTGCGCGGCGGGTTCACCAGCTCGACGACCCGTTCGAAGGGCAGCGCGGCGTGGTCGATCGCGCCCCGCAGGGCCGCGCGGACCTCCTTGAGCAGCGCGGCCCCGGTGACCGGCCCCGCCAGCTCGGCGCGGACGGCCAGGGTGTTGACGAAGAACCCGATCGTGTCGGGGTGCTCCCCGGCGGCCCCGCGGTTGGCGGTCGGCACGCCGACAACGATGTCAGTCTGCGCGGAAAGCCGGTTCAGGAGGATGAACCAGCAGGTCAGAATGGTGGAGTAGAGCGTGACGCCGTGCTCGCGCGCGACGGCCTTCAAGCGGCCGGTGAGGTCCGGCCCGAGAGCGACGGGCACCCGCGCACCGCGGAAGTCCTGCCGGGCGGGCCGCGGCCGGTCGGCGGGCAGCTCCAGGACGGGCGGCACCCCGTCGAGCTGCGTCCGCCAGTAGTCCTCGTGCGCTTCGGGCCCGGCTCCGGCCAGCCAATCCTGTTGCGCCTGAGCGTGTTCGCGATAGGGCCGCGCGGGCGGCAGGTCGGGTTCGGTGCCGTTCACCCGAGCGGCGTAGAGGACGCCGAGTTCCCGCAGCAGCAGCGACCGCGACCAGCCGTCGAAGACGACGTGGTGCACGGTGATCAGCAGCAGGTGGTCACGGAACTGTCGGTGGTCGCCGGTAGCGTGGAAACCGGGGGGCGGCGCCCCGGCCACCAGCCGCGCCCGCGCGAGCGGCGCCCGCGTGAGATCGAACGGCTCGGCCGGCTCCCCGCCCGCGTCCGCCCGGTCCGTGAGCGGAAACCCGTGCCCGGCGGCTTCGACGACCTGCACCGGCCGCCCCTCTTCGACGACGATCCGCGTGCGCAAGGCTTCGTGCCGATCGGCGAGGGCGTCGAAGGCCCATTGCAGCGCCTCGCGATCGAGGGGCCCCCGGAGGGCGAAGGCCATGGTCTCGTTGTAGGCGGACCCGGCCCCAGCCAGCTGGGAGACGGCCCACAGGCGCTGCTGACCGGACGACAGCGGGGCGGACACACGCATCGAGGACGGCCTTTCCGGGCGGGGCGGGGCGAACCGGTACTGCACTGTGCCGTCGCGGCCGAGGTCGGGGAAACGCTCTCTGTCTGTCTCGACAGTTAACACCACACCATCGTGTGATGACGAGTGTGGGGAGAAGTTTGCCCGGAAGTCCCTGCGAGGATGCGTGAACCCGAGTCGTCCGAGGCGCTGGGCCGCCTCGCCGCCTACAGCATGGTCACCCTGACCGGGAACACCGTGGCCGTGCACCGCCTGGTTCAGGCGGTCACCCGCACCCGACCCGACCGACCCCGCCGACATCGCGGCCGCCCGCGCCGGCGCCGCGAGCTGCCTGGCGGCCGCTCTCGTCCGGCACCACGCAGACGGCCTGGCTGCTCAACCAACTGGGCCTCTACCTGGTGGGACAGGGTGACGTCGGCACCGCCATCGGCTACTTCACCCGCGCCTGCGACAGCCTCAACGGCCCCGACCATCCGCATGCGCTGAACTCGCGGAACAACCTGGCCTGCGCCTACCAGATGAGAGGCGATCGAGAGCGGGCAATCCAGCTGTACGAGGTCGCCCTCGCCGGCAGCGAGCGGGTGCTGGGACCCGGCCACCCCACGACCAGAACCATCCGCTCGAACCTGGACGGGGTGCGACCGACCTGATCGGACCTCGCCGCCCGTACCACGGCGCACCCTCGATCGACCTCTAGTACCAGCCGAGTTCGGTCAGCTGTTCCGCGGCGGCCAGGTCGATGAGGCATCGGTAGGAGGTGGCGGTCTTGTCGAAGCGGGTGGCGATGGCGCGGAATTGCTTGAGGCGGTTGAAGCAGCGTTCGACGATGTTGGTCGCCGGGATGTGGCGTCGGCGCAGGTAGGAGTGGATGGCGCGGCCGATGGCATGATCACCTGGCTCGCTCTGTCCGCCGCAGGGATCCGCACGCCCCCTGTGTGAGACCGCGACACGGCGGGCGCCGGCGGCGTGCTGATGCGCTCGCACGATGCTGGAATCGACCGGCACTTCCCGGTCGAGTTCGTCGATCGCTTCGGCCGATTCCTGCACCGGCACCATCCCGCGGCCGCCCTTCGCACCCGATACCGGCAGCAACGGCTGGATGACCTGCCATTGCTCATCGGTCAGTTCATGCCTACGCACCGCAGCCGAAGATCAAAAGAGATCACCCACCGCTTGAGGACATGCCTAGTACCAGCCGAGTTCGGTCAGCTGTTTCTCGGCTTTGCCCACCGACCACACCGTCACCTCGTCCAGCCGCCCCGATGCGGTCCGGAACCTGAGCCCGCGGCCGAACGGGGCACCCACCCACCACAACCCGGTCACCTCGGCGCGGACGATCCGGATCGGCTCGACACCCCGCACCCGCAACTCCAGCTGCCCCCGGCTGACCAGCAGGCTCGCCAACGGCCACGTCACCGTGCGGTGGTTCACCGACGCCTCGCCCCGCAGGACGAGGTCGTAGTCCTCGTCCCGCAGCGCGGCGAACTGCCGCGCGAAGTCCGGATCCGGTGGTGGCACCCGGCCGAACCTCCTGAAACTTTCGCGCCACCGGAACCTGACGATCAGCATCACCGCACCGAGCGCCCCGAACGCCAGCAGGGCGATTCCCTCCGCGTCAAGCCTCATCGACATCCCCTTGCTACTTCGGCGAAACCGGAGGCCGCCCGGCCGCCGTTCGGCGCTTTACAGTCCTGGCGAACCTGCCTACCGTGCGCTCGCACCCGTGCGGTGCGGTCCGTGCCGACCACGGCTCAAGGAGGTCAGGTGTTCCGGAAAAACAGACGCAGTACCCGCGCCACCGTCACGGTGCTCGCGGCGGCGGCGCTCCTCGCGGTTCCCGCGTTCACCGCCGCCAGCAGCGCCGCCGTCGAGCCGGGCGCCACGCCCTGGCTGGACACCCACCGCCCGGTGCCGGCGCGGGTGGAGGCGTTGCTGAACGCGATGACGCTGCCCGAAAAAGTCGGCCAGATGGACCAGCAGCTGGTCACCACGCTGACCGACGCCAACAGCGCCACGTGCGGAAACAACGGGTTCAACCTCCCCAATCCCGACTGCATGCGCAAGATCCTGGTCGACGCCAACGTCGGCTCGATCCTCGCCGGCGGTACCGAAAACCCGATCGACACCACGGGCAAGGGCGGCGTGGGCAACACCGGCTACGACTGGGCCACCGAATACAACACCATCCAGCAGTACGCGATCAAGAACTCGCGCCTGCACCTGCCCGTGGTCTTCGGCGTCGACGCGGTGCACGGCTTCGGCCACCCGTGGCAGGCGCCGCTGTTCCCGCAGTCCATCGGCATGGGCGCCACCTGGGACCCCGCGCTCGCCCAGGCCGGCGGCAAGGCGACCGCGGACGCCCTGCGCGCCACCGGCTGGACCTGGAACTTCGCGCCCGTCCAGGACATCGCGCGCGACAACCGGTGGGGCCGCACCTACGAGACGTGGGCCGAGCAGCCCGTCCTGGCGGCCGCGATGGGCGCCGCGAACATCAAGGGCATGCAGACGCCCGGCAAGCGCGGTGAGCTGAACGTCAGCGCGACGGTCAAGCACTTCGCCGGCTACTCGCAGTCGGTCAACGGCCACGACCGCGCCGAGGCGCTGCTCCCGATGAACTACCTCCAGACGACGATCCTGCCGCCGTACGCGGCCGGGATCGACGCGGGCGCCGGCACGGTGATGGTCAACTCCGGTTCGATCAACGGCGTTCCCGCCACGTCCTCGCACTACCTGCTGACCGACATCCTGCGCAACCAGATGCACTTCCAGGGTGTCGTGATCAGCGACTACCAGGACGTCACCGCGCTGCAGACCGCCTACCACATCGCGGCGGACCTGCCGGGGGCCATCGCCGCCGCCGTGAACGCGGGCGTCGACATGAGCATGCAGGTCTCCGACGCCGCCGGGTGGCAGGCCGCGATCCTGCAGGCGGTGAACACGGGCAAGATTTCGCGCGCGCGGATCGACCAGGCCGTTCGCCGCATCCTCACGCTGAAGTTCCAGCTCGGCCTGTTCGACCAGCCGTGCGTGGCCGACCCGGCGAAACCGTGCGTCGACGCGAACGCCGCCGACGCCGCCGTCACCGCGAGCCGCGACCAGACGCTGAAGGCCGCGCGGGAGTCGATCACCCTGCTGCGCAACGAGAACAACGCGCTGCCGTTGCCGGCGGGCGCGAAGGTCGTGGTGACCGGCCCGAGCGCGGACTCGATGACCAACCAGCTCGGCGGCTGGAGCGTCAGCTGGCAGGGCGTGGCCGGTGCCGGGCACGTGTGCTGCATGGGGCCGGAGAACCAGATCCCGCCGGGCACCACCGTGCTGGGCGGCATCCGGGCCGCGAACCCGTCCGCGGTCTACGCGCCGGACCAGGCGAGCGCCGTCGCGGCCGCGGCCGGCACCAGCGCCTATGTCGCGGTGGTGGGGGAGAAGGCCTACGCGGAAGGGCTGGGCGACAACCCGGCGCCGGCCCTCGCGCCCGACCAGCAGGCCCTCGTCTCGGCCCTGGAGGCCACCGGCAAGCCGGTGATCGTCGTGGTCGTCGCGGGCCGGCCGGTCGGGCTGGGCCAGGTGGAGAAGGCGAACGCGGTGCTGATGGCCTACCAGGGCAGCACGGAGGCCGGCACCGCGGTGGCGGATGTGTTGTTCGGCAAGGCGAACCCCGCGGGCAAGCTGCCGATCAGCTGGCCCTCCGACGCGCCGGCGGTCGGCGCCGACTTCGCCGGTACGGCCCCGTCCCCGCTCGGGGACCAGCCGAAGTTCTTCGACCAGCTGCCCGGCACCGGATCCGGTCCGGGCAACGCCTACAACCCGCAGTTCCCGTTCGGGTACGGCCTGTCGTACACGACGTTCACCCACACGAACCTGGCGGTGACACCGAAGGTCGCGCGCGACGGCACGGCCACCGCGACGTTCACCGTCACCAACACCGGAACCCGCGCGGGCACCGACATCGTGCCGGTGTACGTGGCCCAGCCGGTGAGCCCGGTGGCCGTCCCGCCGCAACGGCTGGTCGGCTTCGCGCGGGTGACGCTCGACCCGGGCCGGTCCCAGGCGGTGCACGTGTCCTTCCCGGCGTCGGCGCTGGCCGAAAGCGCGGGGGACATCAACGCATCCGGCCCGCCCGTCGTGGTGCCGGGCAGTTATGTGCTGCAGCTGGACAAGAACGGCACGACACCGTACACAGTGGACGTTTCGGCGCCGTTCGTGATCCGGTAGCTCGCTTGCGGGGCGACGCCGGCGCGTCGCCCCGCAAGGCGCCTCCCCGCTGATCAACGCCATCGGGACAGCCACCACAGGCACGCGTCGAACCGCGTCTGCCACTTCTCCACGTTCACGTCCGGCCGGACGCCGTGGTGCCACAAGAACAGCAGGACGGTGGCGCCGGCGCCGAGCAGCGCCAGCAGGCCGCCGGCCACGATCGGGCAGGTGTGCTTGTCACCGTCGTCGAGTTCCGTGCGCCGTTCGTCCGGCCACACCCGGACCTGCAGGCGGCGCCCCACGACGAGCCCCCGGCCCTGGGTGTGCCCGAAGGTCTCCGTCCTCGTCACGCCGTCGGGTCCGGTGTATTCGACGTCCGCGGTGTAGCGCTCCCGGACCTCGGTCGCGACGACCCGCCCCGGGAAGAGCCCCGCCGACCGGTGCACGTCCGCGGCCAGGGAAACGCCCGCCCACACCCCCGCGATCCCACCGGCCAGCACCAGCAGGGGCAGCCACAGCAGGGAAGCCGCGGGTAGCCAGGATCGTTCCGACGTCATGCCTCCAGCACGCCGGGAAGGCCGTCCGGGTTGCCCTGCCTGCTTTCGAGGGACGTCGAACAGCTTGTCCGCCCTCGGCGGCCGGTGCAAATCTGGCGGCCGAACGGCTCGGTTCGTGATCTGGCCACCTGGAGGAACGATGGCAGCACGGTTGACGACCTGGAGAATCGCCGCGGCGGCGGGCGCGCTCATCGCCGGAACCCTGTCCGGCGCGGTGCCGGCGCAGGCGCAGGAACTGCGGACGACGCTCGGCGACTGCGGCAACGCGAGCGGCCTCGCCCTCAAGTACGGCCCGGTGGAGGCCGTCTCGTCGGTGAACGACAACGTGGCGGGCATCTACCTGTACGCCACCCCGAACGCGACCTGCGTGCAGGGCCGGGTCCTGGGCCCGCCGGGTGCGGAGATCTGGCTGGACCGGTGCAGCGGCGCGAACTGCACCGGGTTCGTCGGCTACCGGACCGCGGGCAGCGACGGCTTCACGGACACCGGAATCTGGAACGACAACGGCTTCCGCGCCCGCGCCTGCGGTTCCTCCGGCGCCAACGACCACGACATCGTCTGCACCTCCTGGGCCTGAGCGGATTCCTGGCGGCAGCGCCGACGGCGTCCCGCGGCCCTGACCTGCGCACTAAAGCGTCACCAAAGGCTTTCTACGTCTCGACCAGGCACCTTGCTCGGCGGGTCGCTGCCGCTCGGCAGCGCCGACGAGCCGACCGGATCGACCTCGGCTGTCCGGGGTCGTGCGGTCGGCATCGAGAAAGGGGAGAGCATGAGACGCGGTCTGATCCGTGCCGTCACCGCTGTCGCCATGGCCGTTGCCGCGGCCGTCGGGGTCGGGGTTCCGGCGACGGCGGCGACCTCCGGGAACGCCTCGCCGGCCGGTGTCATCGGCGACGGCACCTACCGGTGGGCCAACGCCAACAGCGGGCTGTGCCTGGCCTACGACGTGGAATCGCGGGGGGCGAACCGCCAGGAAGGCTGCGACGGCGGGGACTACACCATCTTCTGGGACGCGGTGAACGTCGGCGGCAACAACTACCGGCTCGTCAACGAACACAACGGCCAGTGCCTGTCCATCTGGCGCGGTGACACCAACGACAACGCGCAGGTCGGCATCTACGCCTGCGTCGACACCCCGGCGGAGGTCTTCACCCTCGTGCCGGCGACCTCGCCGGCGTTCGCGGGGGCCTACCAGTTCGTGAACGTCAACAGCGGCAAGTGCGTGGCGGTCGGCGGGGCCCGGACGAACAAGGGCGCCTGGGTGATCCAGTGGACCTGTGCGCAGAGCGGCGAGTTCATGTGGCGCCCGTACAGCTGACGGGCCGCGCCGGGGATCCGGCCGACGGGTGAAGCGAGGATCCCGCGCCACGAACCGGCGCGGGATCCTCGTTCCGCAACCGGGTCACGGAGACCGCTGCCCGGCGTGCTCGTCGAGGGTGTCCAGCCGCTGCCGGACGCGGTCGGCGTCGGCGTCGCGGCCGTGCGCCCCGTACAGCTCGGCCGCTTCCCGCCACACCACCCGGGCCTGGTCGGGCCGGCCGAGGGCGACGTACGGGTGGCCGAGCCGGTCGAGGGTGGCGGCGGATTCGTAGGTGTTGCCCAGCCGGCGGAACAGCGTGAGCGCCTGCCGGTAGTGGTCGACGGCCCGGTCGTGGTGGCCGGTGTGGTGGTCGATGTAGCCGAGGCTGTCGAGCGTGTCCGCCTCGCCGCCGGAGTTGCCGTGCCGGCGGTGCAGGGTCAGCGCGGCCTGGCAGTGGGCGCGGGCGGTGTCGTGGTCGCCGAGCCGGGAGGCGTGCCAGCCGACGCCGTTGAGCGCGTTGGCTTCCCACTCCGGCCGGCCCAGGGCACGGCACAGTTCCAAGGCCCGGGTGGCGTGTTCGAGGGCCCGGGCGTTGTCCTCCCGCCGCTCCCAGGCCCGGGCGAGCTGGTGGTGGGCGAGCGCCTGCTCGGCGGGGTCGGGGTGGCGCTCCGCCAAGGCGAGCGCTTCCTGCAGGTGCCGGCTCGCCGCTTCGTGGCGGTCGAGCTCGGCGAGGGCCCGGCCGAGGTAGCGGTGCGCGCGGATGCCGGCGGCGAGGCCGGGCAGGTGACCGGCGGCGTCCACCGCGGCCCGCCAGGTGGCCAGGTCGTCCTGGCGGTGCCCGCGCCGGGCGTGGAAGGTGGTCAGCTCCCAGGCCAGCTGCCAGACCCGGGCGTGCCAGCCGTGGTCGAGGGCGGCTTGCTGGGCGCTCAGGAGGGTGACGTGCTCGGCCTCGAACCACGCCATCGCCGCCGCCATGTCCGGCAGTTCTGCGTGGTCCGCACCGGGAGCGGGCTCCTCGAGCCGGACCGCCGCGCGCCGCGGATCCAGGAGCCGGTCGGCCTCGTGGGCGGTGCGGACGTAGAAATCGAGCACGAGCCGCAACGCCGTTTCCCGCTTGGCCAGGCTGTGCCGCCGGGTGGCGTGTTCGGTGGCGTAGAGCCGGACCAGGTCGTGCATCCGGTACCGGCCCGGGGTGGGCTGCTGGAGCAGGCACGCGTTCTCCAGCTCGTTGAGCAGCGCCCGGGTCGCGCCGGACGGCCGGGCCAGCAGGCGGGCGGCGGCGGGCACGCCGATGTCGGGGCCCGGGGCCAGGCTCAGCAGGCCGAACGCGACCACGGCCGCGTCGGACAACGCGTGGAGGGACCAGGACAGGACGGCGCGCGGGGTGGCCCGCGGATCGCCGGGGTCGAGGGCGTCCAGGCGCCCGGACCGGTCACGCAGTTCCGCCGCGAGGACGGCCAAGGGGAAGCCGGGGTGACGGGTGGCGCGAGCGGCGACGATGCCCAGCGCCAACGGCAGGCCCGCACAGCAGGCCACCAGCTCGTCGACCGCTTCGGGTTCGGCGGCGACCCGGTCGGGGCCGAGGTGGCGGGTGAGCAGGTCACGGGCGTCGCGATCGGGGACGACGTCCAGGTCGAGGCAGTGCGCGCCGTGCGCGGTGACCAGCCCGCCGAGGTGGCGGCGGCTGGTGACCAGCACCGTGCAGCTGGGACTGCCCGGCAGCAGCGGACTGACCTGGTCGGTGTCGCGGGCGTTGTCCAGCACGATCACCATGCGCCGGCCGGCCACCAGGCTGCGGTACAGCCGCACCTGGGCGTCCGGGTCGACCGGGACGGCGGCCGGGTCCACGCCGAGGCCGTCCAGGAAGCCGCGCACCGCGGTGTCCGGGCTGACCGGTTGCCCGGCGGGGTCGAAGCCGCGCAGGTCGACGTGCAGCTGCCCGTCCGGGAACCGGTCGAGGCGGGTGTGGGTCCAGTGCAGCGCCAGCCAGGTCTTGCCGATCCCGCCGGTGCCGCCGATCGCGGAGATCATCACCGTGCCGCCCGGGTCCGGCTGTTCGGTGAGGACGGCGTCCAGCCGGGCCAGCTCGGCGGCGCGGCCGGTGAACAGCCGGGGCGGGGCCGGCAGCTGCCGCGGCACCGGCTCGCTCCGGGCCACCGGCCCGGCCAGCTCGGGCGCGGAGTGGAGAATGCTCTGGTACAGCTGCCGAAGCGGGGGACTCGGGTGCACGCCGAGTTCGTCGGCGAGATCGCGGCGGAGCTGTTCGTACCGCGCCAGCGCCTCGGCTTGGCGGCCGCTGCGGTAGAGCGCGAGCAGGTACTGGCCGGCCAGGCGTTCGTCCAGCGGATGCCGCGCCACGCGGTGGGACAGGTCGGCGAGCAGGCCGGCGTGCTGCCCCAGGCGCAGCCGGACGTCGGTGAGATCGAGCTCGGCCGCGTGGCGCTGCTGCAGGAGCGTGGTGCGCACCGAACCGGCCCAGTCCGTGTCCGCCACCCCCGCGAGCGGATCGCCCCGCCACATCTTCAGCGCCCGGGTGAACGAGGCGACGGCGTGGCCGTCACGCCCGTCGGCGCGCGCCTGCTCGACGAGCGCCCGGAACCGGTGCACGTCGACGAGGAGCGGATCGACGACGAGCCGGTAACCGGCCGGGTGCGTCGTGATGGCCACCCCGGGCACGGCGGCAAGTGCCTTGCGCACGAGGGCAATGCGCTGGTGAACGGCACTGCGCGGCCGCCGCGGCAGGCGATGCGGGTGCCAGGCCCGATCGAGCAGCTGATCGACCGACACGACGTGGCCGGCCTCGACGAGCAGCACCGCCAGCAGGCCGCGCAGCTGCGCGAAACCGATGGGTACCGGAGTGCCGTCGACCGCGACTTCGATCTCGCCAAGCAAGCGGAATTCCACCGTCACACGAGCCCCCACCCGAAGCCGACACGCCCTGCCCGATCACATGCTGGCCGGTCGCGGGCAGCCGGCACAACAGACGACCGGGCTAACCGCGTCTCGTCCAGGGGCAGGGCTCGGCTGGCTGCCAATGGCCGAAGCCACGTCATGGGGGTGCTGCGTCTTCGGGTGAGCCCGGGGAGTGCAGCTATGGTTGCCGGGTGATCGATATGCTCTGGGCTCTGACACCGTACGGGGATGCGGTGTTCACCCAGCGGCAGGCCCGCGAGTTGTGCCACGTCGTCGAACGGGGAACGCACCTGTACCTGTGGTTCATCGGCGATTGACGGCCGTCGTGCTGGAGACCGAGCGGCTGCTGCTGCGGCCTTGGCGGATCGGCGATGCCGGTGTGCAGCGGGAACTGTGGGCCGAACGGGATCCGCGGGTGCCCTCGCGTCGGCGGATCGATGGTGCCGGGCGTCCCACCGTTGCCGAGCTCGAGGCGGCTATCCACGCCGGCCGGTCGTCGTTGGCGGCGGTCGAGCGGAAGGGTGCCGGGGACGTCGTCGGCTCCTGCGGGCTGATCCACGGGGCAGGACACGAGGGCGAACCGGAACTGGCCTTCGAGCTGCTGCGCCGGGTGTGGGGGCGGGGCTACGCGACCGAGGCCGCGACGGCCGTTGTCGACTGGGCCCGGTCGTCCGGGTACGGACGGCTGTGGGCCACCGTGTGGGACTGGAACACCGCTTCGCGCCGCGTCCTGGACAAGCTCGGGTTCGAAGAGGCCGGGCGCAAGGACGGCGGAAGCACTCTGGTCACCGTCAAACGGCTGTAGCGCTCCACGCCGCCACCGGGCCCTCGTCCGCGGGGGCGCCGAGCTTCGTGCCCTTGCGGTAGCCGCCGAAGATCATGGCCAGCAGCAGGATCACGAAAACTGCGAGCACTACCCACAGCCACAGGGACTTGCGCACGGCGGTTCCCCTCGTCGTCGGAGAGCAGGTCGGAAGCGAGGCCACCGTACCGCCGCCGCGGTCGCTTAGCCGGGTGAGGTTTTGGGTATACCTTCCGGTATGGGTGCTTGGGGCAAGCGGCTTGTCGCGTTGGCCGTGTCCGTGATCGTTCTGCTCGCCGCGGTGCTGGTCGCTTCGGCGGTGCACCTGTTACCCCAATTGCGCAATCCGTTCGCCCAGCAGACCGAAGAGCACTCCGGTCCGGTGCTGCTGCAGTCGATCGTCGAGCTCTCGCGCTACGAGGCGGCCAGCGGGTCGTTCCAGGTCGTCGTCGACATCACGACCAGCTCGGTGCTGCCGAGCTTCCTCGTGGGCAGCGACACGATGTTCATCGGCGTCGGCACGGACAACGCCTTTGTGGACTTCTCGCGGCTGAAGGGCGACGCGGTCAAGGTCTCCGACGACCGGCAGTCCGCCACGATCACGCTGGGCCACGCGCAGCTGGAGCCGGCGACCCTGGACGTCCACGAGTCCCATGTGTACGCCCAGCAGCAGGGGCTGTTCACGCGCGTCAACGAGTTCCTGACCGGCAACCCGAATTCGCAGCAGGCGCTCTACGAGCTCGCCCAGAAGCAGATCCAGGCGGCGGCCGCGAAGAGTTCGCTGGTGGCGGACGCGGAACGCAACACCCGGACGATGCTCGTCGGGCTGCTGCAGTCGCTGGGGTTCAAGAACATCACCGTCACCTACGCCGAAAACGCCGCGGGCTGAGGCTCAGGCGGCGCCGGCGAAGCTCGCCTCCAGCCGTGGTACCGCGACGCCCAGCCGTTGCGCTTCGGCCAGGGCGTCCCGGCAGACCGCCCGAGGCTCCTCCGCCGCGGGGTCCGCGTGGCCGTCGAAACTCCTGCGCACCAGCGGGACGTGCGCGCTCGACCACGCGAACGCCGGGGCCGTCAGCCACGTCGGCGCCCGGAAACCGCGCCGCACGTCCACGCCGCGCGCCGCGAGCACCGGCCGCAGCTCGCGGGTGATCAGCAGTGCCTCGCGGAAGGCGGCGGTCGCGCCCGGCAGGTCGGCCAGCGTTCCCCGCCGCAGGCCCTGCGCGTGCAGGCCGACGTTCATCGCGAAGTGGCGCCACAGCCAGGCGCGGAAGTCGCGTTTCTCCCGCAGCCGGAGTCCGGCCTCGTGGAACACCCGCCGCGTGGTGCGCTCGCGCTCGGTCGGGGGTCCGTCCAGGGTGCCGAAGACGACCGACGGCAGCAATGTTCCGCGGAGCACGCCGTCTTCGCCGAAACCGCCGCCGGCGAAGGGAAAGCCCCAGGCCACCCGGTCGGCGGGGAGAGCGCCGATCGCGGTCAGCGGCTCGGCCCAGATGTTGCCGAACACCAGCACCGTCGCGTTGCCGACGCGCGGGGCCAGGAACCCGGCGGCTTCCGGGAGGCGGTGGTGCGGCACGCTCAGGACGATCAGGTCGTAGTCGTGCCCGGGCGTCAGCTCTTCGCGGTAGCGCACCGGCCACGACTCGACGACGCGCTGTCCCCACGGCCGCTTCCGCGCGTCGAGCAGGTCGAGGTCCACCGCCTCGCCGAAGGCCGACGCGCGGCCCGGGCGGACGTAGAACCCGATGTCGTGCCCGGCCCGTTCCAGGGCCCACCCGTACACCGTGGCGATCACGCCCCGGCCGAACATGAGGATCTTCACACGCACCTCGTGAGCTATGATGAAATTGGAGGTCATCTCCACTTGTCAAGGTAGGGAGGGGGACGCTGGTTGTCAACGGACGGCAAGCCGCTGCGGGCCGACGCCCGGCGCAACCGTGACGCCGTGCTGGCCAAGGCGCGCGAATCCTTCGACGACGGCAGCTTCTTCGAGCTGCGCTTCGACGATTTCGCCCGCCTGGCCGGCGTGGGCACGGGCACGCTGTACCGCCACTTCCCGACGCGGGAGGCGCTGGCCGAGGCCGTCTACCGCGGGGAAGTGGCGACGCTGTGCGAGCGCGCCCGCCACCTGCAGGCCACGCTGCCGCCGGGGGAGGCCCTGGCCGGCTTCCTGCGGGGCATGGTCGCCTACATCGACACGTACCGGGGCCTGGCCCGGACGCTGGCCACGCTCATGGCGACCGGGGCGGGCGACCTCGCCGAGGGCGGCCGGGAACTGGAGCAGGCCGTCACCGACCTGGTGGCCGCCGCCGTGGCGGAGGGCGCCATCCGCGACGACGTGAGCGCCGGTGCCGTCCTGGTGGCCCTGCACGGAATCGGCGCGGCGCACGACCGTCCCGGCTGGCGAGCCGAAGCCGACGGCGTCATCACCCTCGTGCTCGACGGACTGCGCCGGACCTAGTCGAACACCCCGTAACCCGCGACGGCATGGGCCCGCACGCCGTCCATGTCGAGTTCCACCCCGATCCCGGGCGCGTCGGGCAGCGTGATGTAGCCGTCCTTGACGATCGAGCCGCTCCCGTCGGGGGCGTGGACGTAGCTGTCCCACACCGCGCGCTCCTCCAGCGCGTGCCATTCCTGGACGAAGAAGTTGGGGATCGCCGCGCACTGGTGGGAGGTGGCCATCGTGCCCAGCGGGGTCGACACCAGGTGCGGGGCGAACGGGATGTAGTGCAGCTCCGCGAGGTTGGCGATCTTCTTCGCTTCGGCGAGGCCGCCGCACTTCGGGACGTCCGGCTCGATCACGTCGACCGCCCCGCGTTCGAGCAGCTCGCGGAATCCCCAGCGCAGGTACAGGTTCTCGCCCGCGCAGATCGGCGTCCGGGTCTGCGCGCGCACCCGGACCAGCGCGTCGACGTTCTCGGCCGGCACCGGCTCCTCCAGCCACATCAGGCCGAACGGCTCGAGCTCCCACGCGATCCGGCACGCGCTCGGCACGTCGTAGCGGGCGTGCAGGTCGATGGCCAGGTCGACGTCCAGGCCGATCGCCTCGCGGACGGCGGCCACGCGCTCGACCATCGAACGCAGCTCGGCCGCGTTGATCGTGTGGTTGAAGGCGTCGGACTTGGCCGGGTGGTGCAGGTCGTCGATGTCGAACTTGAGGGCGGTGAAGCCTTCGGCGACCATCCGCTGGGCCCGGTCGACGCAGCCGGCGACCGAGCCCGCCGGGTCGTCGCCGTCGCCGCAGTCGGCGTAGAGCCGGATGCGGTCGCGGAACTTGCCGCCGAGCAGCCGGTGCACCGGCAGGCCCGCGGCCTTGCCCGCGAGGTCCCACAGCGCGAGCTCGATCCCGGACAGCGCGATCACGAACACCCCGCTCTGCGCACCCGCGAAAACCTTGCTGCGGCGCAGTTTCTCCCAGCACCGCTCGACGTTGCACGGGTCCTCGCCGATCAGCAGCGGAGCCAGCGACGCGATCATCCCGACGACGGCGCCCGCGCCGGCATCGGGATTGGCTTCGCCGAACCCGCTGAGCCCCTCGTCGGTGTCGATCCGGACCAGCGTGGCTTCACCGTGGTAGGCCACCACCGCCGTCGTGACGTTCACGATCCGCATTGCTCTCCCGTCGCAAAGTAGTGCACAGGAAGGGACTGTCGCGAGGTCCAACTTGTCCGATAAGCTGATGACATGCCAAGGAGACAAGAGTCTCCGGACGCTGTCAAGGTCCGGACCCTCCCGGTGCAGGTGGCCGCCCACCTGACCCGGCGGATCGTCGAGGGCGCCCCGGCGCCGTCGGAGATCGAGATCGCGGGTGAGTTCGGGGTGTCCCGGGTGGTGGCGCGCGAGACGATCAAGATCCTCGCGTCGCTGGACATCGTCGACGTCGCCCAGGGCCGCCGGGTCGTCGTGCGGCCGCGCGCGGAGTGGGACTACCTGAGCCCGCTGCTGATCGAGTGGCTGCCCGCGGAGATCGTCGACGAGCTTTTGCAGGAACTGCACCAGATGCGCGCGCTGCTCGAGCCCGAGCTGGCCGCGATGGCCGCGGCCAGCGTCACCGACGAGACGCTGGAGCGGCTCCGGGCCGAGCTCGACCGCATGGCGACGCTCGAAACCGACCCCGACACCTACCTCGAGGTCGACCACGAGTTCCACATGGAGATCTGCCGGGCGGCCGACAACCGCATCCTGGACCGGATCATGTACTCCGCCCGCTGGCTCGGCACGGCCAGCCGGCGCGTCACCAACGAGGCCCCGGCCGGGCTGCGGCGCGCCACCGCGCAGCACGCGGAGATCTACGAAGCGCTCGTCGCCCGTGACCCGGAAGGCGCCCGCGCGGCGATGCGCCGGCACCTGAGCAACAACTACTCCACGCTCCTTTCGGAAAAGGAGCAGCGAAGCAAGCGGGCCGCCAAGCGGCGTTAGGCACGGCACGACCGGTATCCGTTGACGAGGACGGACGAGGCATGGCAGCACCGGGGATCCCGCCGATCCGGCTGGGGCTGATCGGCACCGGGCTCGCGGTCGAGAAGCTGCACTGGCCCGCGCTGCGCGGGCTCGCCGACCGGTACGCCGTCACCGCTTTCACCGACGCCTCCGCCGGGCAGGGCCGTCGGTTCGCCGAATACAGCGGGACCGATCCCGCGCGGGCCGCCGTGTCGCGCGCGGCGTTGCTGGCCCGCGACGACGTGGACGCCGTGCTCGTCTCGGTGCCGATCCCGAACCTGTACGAGGTGGCGCGTGACGCGCTGGCGGCGGGCAAGGACGTGTTCTGCGAGAAGCCGGCCGGCGTCGACGAGCAGCAGGCCGCGGCCTTCCTCGCGCTGGCGGCCGGGCACCCGGACCGCACCTTCGTGGTGGGGGAGAACTACTTCTACCGTGACGACCTGCGCCACGCCCGCGCGCTGCTCGACGACGGCGCGATCGGCCGCCTGCACCTGATGGCGTGGCGGTACGCCGGCCAGTCGGTGCCCCGCGCGGGCGGGTTCACCGGCACGCCGTGGCGGCAGCGGCCGCAGTACCGCGGCGGCGTGCACCTCGACTTCGGCGTGCACCACATCGCCCAGATCCGGCTGCTCTGCGGTGACGTCGCCCGCGTGCACGGTGCGGTGCAGACGGCCAACAGCACGATCGACGCACCGTCGGACCTCACGCTCAACCTCGTCTTCACCGGAGGTGCCATCGGCAACTACACCGCTTCCTTCCCCGAAATCCCGGTACCACCCGAACCCAACGAGATGCGGTTGTACGGCACCGAGGGGGTGCTCGTGCTCGGCGGATCCGAGGCGGAGCGCCACGTGATAAGCAGTCGCACCGACGCCACCACCCGCACGACGGTCTTCCGCGGCAGCGACAACGGCTACCGCGCGGAACTCGTCGACTTCGCCGACGCCGTGCAGTTCGGGGTGCGGCCGGTCGGCGGCGTCGCGCAGAGCGTGGCCAACGCGCTGGTCGTGCACGGCGCGTTCGCGTCGGCGGATCGGGCGGCCGCGCTGGCCCTCGACCCCGTGCCCGGCGCCGGCCCGGTACCGCTGTGGCGGCCCCGCGGCTCGGCCGGGCTGTTCGACGGCCTGCCCGGACAGCGCAGCAGCAGTACGGCGTCCTTCGCCGCATGAACGACCCCCAGCTTTGAAAGCTCACAGCGCGGCGCTCGCCCCGCTGTCCCGCCGGTTGCACCGTCGCCCCGTCGGTACGAGGAGTTGTCATGGAAGAGAAGAACGACCTGTCGAGACGCGGTTTCCTCGGGCTGAGCGCGCTGGGCGTGCTCGGCCTCGCCGGGTGCGGGAGTGGTCCCGCACCCGCACCCCAGGTCGACGTCCAGGTCCCGAAAGCCCTGCTCGACCAGGCGGCCTCGTTGCGCGGCGGGTCGGTGGGGATGCTTTCGCAGAAGCTGTATTCGGAAGCGGCCAACAAGGCGCTGGACCGGTCGCTGCAGGTGTTCGCGCAGGCCACCGGCACCACCGTCCGCAACGACCTGGTCTCCGGCGACGCCGGTGACATGGTCGCGAAGATGGACGCCGAGGTGAAGGCGGGCACCAACCGCGATCTCGCCTTCGTGAGCGACCGGCGGTTCGTCGGCCAGCTCCACAACCTCGGCGCCCTCACCGACGTCACCGACGTGGTCACCGAGATGCGCGGGCTCTACGGCGATCCCGCGACCGAGGCGAACGACTACTGCGTGTTCGACGGGCGCTGGTTCGCGATCCCGTACCACTTCATCGCGTCCGGGATGTACCTGCGCAAGGACTGGTACGCGGAGAAAGGGCTGCCGCTCAAGCCGTACTACACGTGGGAAGAGCTGCGCGACAACGCCTTGGCGGTCTCCGACCCGGCGAAGCGGCGCTTCGGCTGGGGCCTCACGGTGAACCGCTCCGGTGACGCCAACGGCTTCATCCAGAACGTCATCAACACCTACGGCGGGGCGATCGCGGACAACACCGGCACGAAGGTGGTGTTCAACTCGCCGGAAACCGTCGCCGCCGTCACGTTCATCGGCGACATCTACACGAACCCGAAGTACCAGCCGATGCTGCCGCCCGGGATCGGGAGCTGGACCGATTCGAGCAACAACGAGAACTGGCTGGCCCAGATCCTCGGGCTGACGCTCAACCAGTTCAGCGTCTACGCCGACTCGAAGACCAAGAAGAACCCGGTCTACGCCAACACGCACGTGTTCAACGGCGCGACCGGACCGGCGATCGACCGGCCGCTCGCGTTCGGCGAATCCAACTCTTTCGTCGTGTTCAAGGGGGCGAAGAACCCCGGGCTCGCCAAGCTGGTGGCGAAGTTCATGGCCGGCGGGAGCGCGCTGCTGGGCGTCGCGAAGGAAGCGCCGTGCCTGGTGAATCCGTCGTGGAGCAAGGTGTGGGACTCCGACCCGTACTACACCACGGGTGACCCGGCCTTCCCGGCGTTGCGGGAGCAGACGCGCGCGCAGCTGCCGGAGACGACCAGGACCGGCTACGCGTTCCCGCAGGCGCCGAGCCCCGGCGAGCAGGCCGCGCTCGCCGCCTACCTGCTGACCGACATGATGCAGTCGGTCATCCAGGGCACCAAGCCGGCCGACGCCGTCGCCGCGACCCACGGCCGGATCGTGCAGATCTTCGAGCAGCAGGGCTACCGGCAATGACGGTCCTGCGTCAGCGCCCGGCGCCGGTCCGCCCGGCGCCGGGCGCGTCGTCCTCGCTCACCAGGACGCAGCGGGTGCTCGGGCGGGACTGGCGGCTCGCCGCGGTGTTCATCGGGCCGACGCTGGTGCTGGTCGCCGGCCTGATCCTGGTGCCGATCGTCAGCTCGGTCGTCACCAGCGCCACGGAACGCCACGGCGCCGGAACGGTCTTCGTCGGGCTGGACAACTACACCGCCCTGATCGGCGACGGCCTGTTCCACAAAGGCGTGCTCAACTCGTTCGTCTTCACCGCCTACGCCGAGATCTTCAAGGTGGTCTTCGGCCTCATCGCGGCGTTGATGCTGCACCACATGCGCCGCGGCAAGGCACTGGTCGCCGGGATGATCCTGCTGCCGTGGGTGATCCCCACGGTCGTCACGGCCTTCACCTGGCGGTCGCTGCTCGACCCGATCTTCGGCAGCGTCAACGTCCTGCTCACCGACTCCGGGATCGGGCCCGGTCTCGCCGCGATCGGCCTGGTCGACAAGTGGCCCGCGGAGTGGCTGTCCGACCCTGCGCTCGCGATGCCGGCGGTCATCCTGGTCAACGTCTGGAAGGGCATCCCGTTCTTCACCGTGACGTTCCTGGCCGGGCTCAAGGCGATCGACAGCGGCCTGCACGAGGCGGCCATGGTGGACGGCGCCTCGACGTGGCAGCGGTTCGTGCACATCACGCTGCCGGGGCTGCGGCCGGTGATGATCGTGACCGTGCTGCTGTCGTCGATCTGGACGTTCAACAACTTCGACCTGATCTGGCTGATGACCCAGGGCGGGCCGGGGGACGCCACCGCCCCGTACGTGATGGTCGCGTATTCCAAGGCCATTCAACAGCTGCAGCTCGGCGCGGGCGCCGCGGTCACCCTGGTGATGCTGCCGGTCATCGCCGTCCTCGTGGTGATCCTGGTGCGGATGATGCGCCGCAGCGACCAGCCCGGCGCGGCCGACCTGGGGCGCCGGAGGCTGAGCCCCGGCCAGCGCCGGGCGCTGCCGTGGGTGGTCGTCGCGGGATCGGTGCTCGTGCTGGTCTGGGCGTCCCCGCACATCGTGTGGAAGGCCGCCCTCGTGCTGGGTGTGTTCGTGGTGCTCGCGGCCGCCGTCGGCCGGGTCGTCTCCGCGCTCGCCGCGCGGGGCAACCGGCTCGCCGCCCGGCTGGTCGGTGGCGGTGGCTCGGCGCTCGCGATGGTGGGCCTGCTGGGTTTCGTGCTCGCCCCGCTCTACTGGGTGACGATCACGGCGTTCAAGTCCGACGACCAGATCGTCGCGCGCACCGACGACCTCTGGCCGGCCCCGTGGAGCACCGAGCAGTTCACCAACCTGTTCACCGGCCGGGCGTTCGGCACCTGGTACGTCAACACGATCCTGGTGTCGGTGGCGTCGACCGCGATCGCCCTGGTCTGCGCCGCCCTGGCCGGGTACGCGCTGGCGCGGCTGAAGTTCCGCGGTTCCGAAAGCTTCACGGTGACGATCCTGCTCACCTACGTGATGCCGGGCGCGCTGCTGTTCATCCCGCTGTACCAGCTGGTGAGCGGGATCGGGCTCAACGACTCGCTGTGGTCGCTCGTGCTCGCCTACCCGACGTTCACCCTGCCGTTCGCGACCTGGCTGCTCGTCGGCTACTTCAAGTCGATCCCGGCCGACCTCGAGGAGGCCGCGCTGGTCGACGGCTGCACGCGGTTCGGGGCGTTCCTGCGGATCGTGCTGCCGCTGGCCAAACCGGGCCTGCTCGCGGTCGCGCTGTTCACGCTCACCAACGCGTGGAACGAATTCCTGTTCGCCTTCGTGTTCATCACCAAGGACAGCTACAAGACGCTGCCGGTCGGCATGCAGTCGATGATCTTCGGCGACGTCGTGCCGCAGGGCCAGCTGGCCGCGGCTTCGCTGCTGGTCAGCATCCCCGTCGTGCTCATGTACGGGTTCGGGCAGCGGTTCCTGACCGAAGGCCTGACCGCGGGCGCGGTGAAGGGATGATCACCGAGGAGCACGTCCCGACGGCGTCGCGGCCGAGTGACCTGCGCATCACCGACCTGCGGGTGGCCACCGTGGCCGGCGTCCCGTTCCGGTCGTCGATCATCCGGATCGACACCAACCAGGGGCTCGTCGGCTACGGGGAGGTGCGCGACCAGGCCAGCGCCACCTACGCGCTGGTGCTCAAGAGCAGGCTCGTCGGGGAGAACCCCTGCAACGTCGACAAGATCTTCCGCAAGATCAAGCAGTTCGGGCACCACGGCCGCCAGGGCGGCGGGGTGTCCGGCGTCGAGATGGCCCTGATGGATCTGGCGGGCAAGGCGTACGGCGTGCCCGCGTACGCGCTGATCGGGGGCCGGTTCCGGGACGAGATCCGCTGCTACGCGGACACGCCGACGGTGGCGGACCCGCACGCGATGGGCGCCCGGCTGCTGGAGCGCAAGCAGCGCGGGTTCACGATGCTCAAGATGGACGTGGGCATCGACCTGCTGTGGGACGTGCCGGGGGCGCTGATCGCCCCGCCGGGCGCCCGCGCCGACGTCACGACGATGCACCCGTTCACCGGCATCCAGGTCACCGCCCGCGGTGCCGACCACCTGGTGTCCTATGTGGACATCGTGCGGTCGGTGGTCGGGTACGACGTCGCGCTCGCGGCCGACCACTTCGGCCACATCGCATTGGATTCGTGCATCCGGATCGGGCGGGCGCTGGAGCCGTTCACGCTGGCGTGGATCGAGGACCTGATCCCGTGGCAGCTGACCGGCCAGTGGCGCCGGCTGACCGACGCGGTGGCCGTCCCGACGTGCACGGGCGAGGACATCTACCTGCTCGACGGCTTCCGGCCGCTGCTGGACGCCGGCGCGATCCGCGTCGTGCACCCCGACCCGGCGACGGCGGGCGGCATCGCGGAGACCAAGCGGCTCGGCGACTACGCGCAGGAGCGCGGCATCCCGATGGCCCTGCACCTGGCGGCGTCCCCGATCGCGACGATGGCGTGCGTCCACCTGGCGGCGGCGACGGAGAACTTCCTGGCCCTCGAACACCACGCGGCGGACGTGGACTTCTGGAGCGACCTCGTCACCGGCCTGCCCCGCCCGCTGATCCGGAACGGGCACATCACGGTGCCGGACACGCCGGGCCTGGGATTCGGCGACCTGGACGAGGAACTGCTGCGCCGCCACCTCGACCCACGCGACCCGGTGTTCTTCGCCGAGACAACCCACTGGGACGCGGAGTCGAGCCACGACCGCCTGTGGAGCTAGGCGCGGCCCTGCTCGGCCCGCCACCGCTCGTACTCGGGCCGCGCCTCCTCCGACAGCGGGTAGTACCGCCGCAGGTCGCCGCCTTCGGACAGGCGGATCCGGGAGAACTCCTCCCACTCCGCGTGCTCCTGGGCGTGGGCCACCAAGGCCGGCGCGAGCTTCACCGGTACCACCACGGCCCCGTCGTCGTCGGCGACCACGATGTCGCCCGGCTCGACCACCGTGCCGCCGCAGGCGATCGGGACGTTGACCGCGGCCGGGACGATGCCGGTCTGGGCGTGGAAGTTCGGGGTGGCGCCGCGGATCCACAGTCCCAGGCCGAGCTTCTTGGCCTCGCCGGTGTCACGCAGGCAGCCGTCGACGACCACACCCGCGCCGCCGCGGCCCTTGAAGTACGTCAGCATCATCTCGCCGAACACCCCGCTGCTCAGGTCGCCGCGTGCGTCGACGACGATCATGTCGCCGGGTTGCGTGTGGTACATGACGTGCCGGTGCAGCTGTTTCTCCGGTTCCTCGTACTCGTCGACGGGGTAGAGGTCCTCCCGTTTCGGCAGGAACTGCAGCGTCAGAGCGGGCCCGGCCACGCGTACCCCGGGCGTCACCGAAACCGGGCCGCGGATGAAGGCGCTGCGGATGCCCATCCGGCTGAGCTCGCCGGTGGCCGTCGCGCTGCCGATGGCGGCGAGGGCGGCGCTGAGTTCGGCGGGCGGGCGAACGATGTCGGGCGTCTCGACCACTTCGGCAGCTCCCTCGGATCCGCGCTGATCTTCGAGCCTAGCCCGGAAAACCCGCTTGCGCGACGGCCGGCCGTGCACCCGTAACAGGCTGATCCGGGCGGACGACCTCCTGCAGAGCGGGCACAGGCGGCTGAAGGGCGGCGGATGACGGAAGACGACGAGCCCGGTGTGGTGCCCCAGGTGCACAACACCGTGTCCGCCACGGCCGTTCCGGGCGTGGTGATCCAGGCCGGCACCGTCGCCGGTGTCGTCCACCAGCAGCTGCCGCCGTACCGGATGCCGGTCCCGCGGCAGTTGCCGCCGGCGCCCGCGCACTTCGTCGGCCGCCGGGCCGAACTGGCCCGGCTGACCGCCGTGCTGGACGCCGGCGCGGCGGGCGCCGCCGTCGTGATCTCCGCGCTGGCCGGTACCGGCGGCATCGGGAAGACCGCCCTGGCCCTGCACTGGGCGCACGCCAACCACGACCGGTTCCCCGACGGCCAGCTCTTCGTCGACCTGCAGGCGTTTTCCCCGGTGGGCGACCCGCTGGAGCCGGCGGTGGCGGTGCGCGGATTCCTGGACGCCTTCGGGGTCGATCCCGCCCGGATCCCGGGGCCGCTGCACGCCCAGGTCGGGCTGTACCGGAGCCTGGCCGACGGCCGGCGCCTGCTGATCATGCTGGACAACGCGGCCGACGCCGACCAGGTGCGGTCGCTGCTGCCCGGCAGCCCGACCTGCACCGTGATCATCACCAGCCGGCACCGGCTCATCGGGCTGGTCACGGCGCACGCCGGCCTGCTGGATCTGGACGTGCTGCCCGCGGCCGACGCCCGGAGCCTGCTGGCGAGCCACCTCGGCCCGCCGCGGCTGGCCGCCGAGCCGCAGGCGGTCGCCGAACTGCTGGCCTGCTGCGCGGGGCTCCCGCTGGCGATCCGGATCGTCGCCGCCCGCACCCGGCACCGGCCCGGCTTCCCGCTCGCCGTGCTGGCCGAGGAACTGCGCGACACGGCCGCCCGGCTCGACGGGCTGGACGCCGGGGACCTGCATTCGAACCTGCGGGTCGTCCTGTCGTGGTCGACCCGCGCCCTGAGCGGCACGGCAGCGACCCTGCTGGGCCTGCTGGCGATCGCGCCCGGCCCGGACATCGGCCTGCCCGCCGTCGCGGCGCTGGCGGCGCTGCCCGTGCACCGGATCCGGCTGGTGCTGCGGGAACTGGAGAACGCGTCCCTGGTCCAGCAGCACGCCCCCGGCCGGTACCGCATGCACGACCTGATCCGCCTGTTCGCCGC
The DNA here is from genome assembly GCF_040609695.1 of Amycolatopsis sp. NPDC004625. Lineage (NCBI taxonomy): Bacteria > Bacillati > Actinomycetota > Actinomycetes > Pseudonocardiales > Pseudonocardiaceae > Amycolatopsis > Amycolatopsis sp. NPDC004625. The sequence continues at coordinate 111,645 of NZ_JBEXKX010000026.1, read as the reverse complement.
GGACCCCGACCACCGGCGTGACGGCGACGAGCCACCGGAGGCGGCGCTGCGGCGGGTGATCGATTTCCATGTGACGATCGCCCACGCCGCCGACCGGCTGCTGGACCCGCACCGGCCGCCCATCCGGCTCGGCCGGCCCGCCCCCGGGGTGCACCTGCAGCCGCCGTCGGACGCCTCGATCGCGATGACCTGGCTGGAAACCGAACACCCGGCGCTGCTGGCGGCCCACGACGCCGCCGCCGGCCACGGCTGGCACGACGCGGTGTGGGAGCTGGCCTGGGCGCTGGACACGTTCCACTTCCGGCGCGGGCACCGCCGCGACCGGGTGCGGGTCTGGCAGGCGGCGCTGGCCGCCGCGGAGCACCTGCCCGACGCGGTCGCCCGCATCGACGCCCACCAGCACCTCGGCCACGCCTACACCGCCCTGGGTCACCCGGGGGAGGGCATCGAACACCTGCAGCGCGCCCTCGACCTGGCCAAGCACCACCGCGACGTCGACCGGCAGGCCCAGAGTCACCGGAGTCTCGCGTGGGCCTGGGAGCACCGGGGGGACGACCGCCAGGCCCTGGCGCACGCGGTGCGCGCCCGGGCGCTGTTCCGGGTGCTCGACCAGCCCGTCCTGGAGGCGTTCACCATCAACGCGGCGGGCTGGCTCGCGGCCAAGCTGGGCCAGTACGACGTCGGCCGCCGCCGCTGCCTGGCCGCGCTGGCCCGGCACCGGCACCACCACAACCCGATCGGCGAGGCGAAAACCCTGGACAGCCTCGGGTACATCGCCCACCAGACCGGCGACTACGAGCAGGCGATCGGCTACTACCGGCAGGCGGTCGGCCTGCACCGCGCCCTCGGCAACACCATGGAGGCGGTCAACAGCCTCGAACGGCTCGGCCACCCGCACGCCGCCCTCGGCCGGCCCGGACAGGCCCGCGCGGTGTGGCGGGAAGCCCGGCAGATGTACGAGGACCAGGGCCGGGACGACGACGCCGCGCGCGTCCAGCGGAACCTCGACGACCTCGGTACCGGTCCGAACGAATGAGTCCGTGGCCGCGGCGCAACCGCGGGCACCGCGTCGAAGGGGGAGCAGTGTGATGCCGAAGGAATCCGGCGAGCAGGACCGACCTGACGGTACTGGCCCGACGGTCAACCGGGTCGTGGGCGACGTCGCCCACGCCGTCCAGGCGAGAGACGTCGGCAACGTCAACATCGGGGTGCATTCCGACCACGACGTCGAGGTCGTGCTGCAGCCCGAGCAGTCCGAGGTGGTCGTCGGCCCCGGTGACCGGCACGGGGTGGTACCGCTGACGGTCACCAGCCACCTCGCCGAGCCGGTGACCGTGGAGTTGTCCCTGCGGGGTGCGGGGACTTCGCCCTGGACGGTCGAACCCGGCGAGGTCACGGTCCGCCCCGGCGCGTCCGCGTCCGCCGCGATCCGGTTGCCCTGCAAGGCAACCGAGCCGTCGGCCGGGCCGAAAGACCTCCACGTGATGGCGAAGCAACGCGACGGAAGGAGAACCTGGCGGAGTGAGCGTCCGGTCCGCGTCCGGGTGCGAGCGGACCCCGGTCTGGCGGTGGAGCCGAAAGTCGTGCCCGACGTCGTCGAGGGAAGACGAACAGTGGCCGTCACCGTGCGTAACACGGGGAACATTCGCCTCGCGGGTTCGGTGAAGCGGCGGACCGCACCCGAGGGCGCCGGTTACCTGCCGCCGGCCGCGGTCATCCTGCCGGCCGAAGGCGGGGTGCCGTTCGAGGTGGATCCGGGAGCGACGGCGGAAGTCCCCGTCGGCCTGGTGGTGCCGCCGCCGGAGATGACGCGGAAAACGTGGAAACTGCCGCTCGCCGCCTGGATCGAGGGCGCGGAGGAGCCGTGCGCGGTGCCCGGACTGACAGTCACCCAGCCGGGCTGGCTGTCGAGCTGGAGCCAGGCCGAGCACGGGCCGTTTCGCCGGAGCACGCTGGCGGTCATGATCGTCGTCGTGCTCCTCTTCGGGTTGCTCCTCGGGGCGATCTTCTTTTCTTCTTCGCAGCCGGCCGCCGTCAGTGCGCCGCCGCCGAGCCAGCTTGCCGCCCCCGCGCCGGTTCCGCCGCGGTTCGCGCCGGTGCCTCGCGAACCCATGGCCTGCACTCCGGGCACTGCGGTCGTGTACCTCGCTTCGATGACCAAGCCCGAGGCCGACGAGTACGCCGCGTACTTCGTGCAGCGCGAGCGCAGCCGGATGAAGGCCCTGAAGCTGCCCGCCGGCCAGAACCATCCCATCCACGTCACCGACCGGGCCGAGTTGTGCCCCGTCCTGCGGGAGAAGCTCGACCGGAGCCCGTCGATGACGGAGTACGTGACCTTCGTCTGGCTCGACGTTCCCACGAGCGAGGCGGCGGGCATCTGCAAGAACCTCGACCGGCCGCATCCCTTCGACTGTCTCGCCGTTCCCCTCACCTGAAGTTCTTTGGCGAACGCGGCCGAGTCCTGATTGACTCTGCACGGAGCACCGACATCGATCTCTGGAGGACGCATGCCCGTCTCGAAGGCCCACGCGAACTGGAACGGCGACATCCCCACCGGGTCCGGGCAGTTCACCGCGGGTGGCGGCAGCATCAGCGGGGGTGTCACCTACAAGTCCCGCTTCGAGGACGGCCCCGGCTCCAACCCGGAACAGCTCATCGCCGCCGCGCACGCGTCCTGCTTCTCGATGGCCCTCGCGAGCACCCTGGCCGGTGCCGGGTTCCCGGCCGAGTCGATCGAAACCGACGCCGCGGTGACGCTGCGGCCGGTCGACGGGGCGCCGACCATCCTCAAGATCGAGCTGACCACGCAGGGCCGCGTCGCCGGGGTCGACGAGGCCCAGTTCCGCGAGTTCGCCGAGCAGGCCAAGGCGAACTGCCCGGTCAGCCGCGCCCTCGCCGGGGTCCCCGAGATCACGCTGCAGGCGACACTCGCCTCCTGACCGCGGCACCGCCGGCCCGGGGACCGGGCCGGCGGTCCAGGCTCAGCGGTGGCCGCTGATCGTGCTCGCGCCCGCGTAGCGCGCCTCGGCGCCGAGCTCTTCTTCGATGCGGATGAGCTGGTTGTACTTGGCCGTGCGGTCGGCGCGGGACAGCGACCCGGTCTTGATCTGGCCGCAGTTGGTGGCCACCGCGAGGTCGGCGATCGTGGTGTCCTCGGTTTCGCCGGACCGGTGGGACATCACCACGGAGTAGCCGGCCTTGTGCGCGGTTTCGACCGTGGTGAGCGTTTCGGTGAGGGTGCCGATCTGGTTGACCTTGACCAGGATCGAGTTGCCGATGCCGCGCTCGATGCCGTCGGTCAGCAGCTTCACGTTGGTGCAGAAGACGTCGTCGCCGACGAGCTGGACGCGCTCGCCGATGGTGTCGGTCAGCTGCTTCCAGCCCGCGTAGTCGTCCTGCGCCAGACCGTCCTCAATGGACACGATCGGGTAGCGCGAGGTCAGCTCGGCGAGGTAGGCGACGTGCTCTTCGACGCTGCGCTTGCGGCCTTCGCCGGTGTAGTCGTAGACCTCGCCGGTGTAGAACTCCGACGCCGCCGGGTCGAGCAGCAGGGCGATGTCCTCGCCGGGGGTGTAGCCGGACTGCTCGATGGCCCGCAGCACGAACTCCAGCGCCTCGTCGGCCGAGCTCAGGTGGGGCGCGAACCCGCCTTCGTCGCCGACGTTGGTGCTGTGCCCCGCGTCGTGCAGCGACTTGCGCAGCGTGTGGAACACCTCGGAGCCCATCCGCACCGCCTCGGCGAACGTCTCCGCGCCGACCGGGCCGATCATGAACTCCTGGAAGTCGATCGGGTTGTCCGCGTGCGCGCCGCCGTTGATGATGTTCATCATCGGCATCGGCAGCAGGTGCGCGAACACGCCGCCGGCGTAGCGGTAGAGCGGCAGCCCGTTGGCGGCGGCGGCCGCCTTGACGACGGCGAGCGAGACGCCCAGGGTGGCGTTCGCGCCGAGCCGTGCCTTGTTCGCCGTGCCGTCCAGGTCGATCAGCGCGCGGTCGACGCTCGCCTGCGCCTCGGCGTCCAGGCCCACGATGGCTTCGGCGATCTCGGTGTTGACCGCGTCGACCGCCTTGCGCACGCCCTTGCCGTGGAACCGGGTCCGGTCGCCGTCCCGCAGTTCCACCGCTTCCCGGGTGCCGGTCGAGGCGCCGGAGGGCACGGCGGCCCGGCCGAACGAACCGTCCGCCAGTTCGACGTCGACCTCGACGGTCGGGTTGCCCCGGCTGTCCAGCACTTCGCGGCCCTTGACCCGGACGATGGCAGTCATCGCGCTCCTCGGTGAGTTCGCAGTAACGGGGGCGGCGCCACGGTGAGCCGCGAGACACGGCGAGGCTAGCAGAAATCTCTGAATCGATCCCGAAATTTCCCGGACGGTTTACCGGTCGCCGCTGAGCCGCGGGTGCGGATCTTCGGTGCGAAAAGTTCCGCATTTGCGACCATTCGGTGCCCGTCCGATGGTTGTGCGGCGCGCGCGTGGCGCCTTAGCTTGGACGGATGGAGCAACTCCTGGTCACCGGGACCGGGTGCGCCTCGCGGCTGATCGACGTCGGGGAGCTGCGCACCCGGACCCAGGTGCGGCTCGACGTCGACTACGTGACCCGCCGCCGGCGCGAGCGGCACGAGGTGCACGGCGTCCACCTGTACGACGTGCTGCGGGAGGGGCCGCTTCCGCTGGACCCGGAGCACAAGATGTCGGGCCTGTCGGTGGTCGTGGCGGCGGTGTCCGAGGACGGGTTCCAGGTGGTGCTGTCCTTCGCCGAGATCGACCCGGAGTTCGGGCACTGCGCGGCACTGCTGGCCACCCGGTACAACGGCGAATTCCTGCAGCGGCCCACCCTCGTGATGCCGAGCGACCGGCGAGCCAGCCGGTACGTCCGCGGGCTGGCCGAGCTGCGGCTGCTGAGCCTGAGTCCGGTAGGTGGCCGCGACTTCACCTGACCGAAGCGGCTCGCCCCTCCCGCTGATCGTTATGCTGAGCGAAACGATCGAACGAACAGCCGGCGGACGAGGTCGAGATGCGGGAGTCGGGGGAGGACCGGCGGCGGCGGATCCTGGCCGTGGTCGAGTCGCGTGGCCAGGCGCGGGTCACCGAACTCGCCGCGGAGCTGGCCGTCTCGGTCGTCACCGTGCGGCGGGACGTCGAGGAGCTGGCCGCGGCCGGCCGGCTGCGGCGGGGCCACGGTGTCGTCCGCTCGCTGGTGCCGCGGCGGCCGGAGCCGGCGCCCGCACCGGCCGAGGACGGCCCGGTGGTGCTGGTCGTCCCCGAACGCCACGCCTACCTCACCGAGGTCCTGCACGGCGCCCGCGCCGCGCTGGAGGCCGCCGACGTGCGAGTCGTGCTGCACCCCGCGCCGCAGGTGCCCGGGGCCGAGCGGACGATCGTGGAGCGGCTGCTCGCCGACGACGCCCGGGGTGTGCTCATCGCACCGCGCTGGCGCGGCGTCGGCACCGAGGAGGCCGACGACGGCTGGCTGGCCGCCGCCGACGTTCCCGTCGTCCTGATGGAACGGCGGCCGCGGCCCGGAAGTGCGCTGCACGCCCGGGATTCCGTCTGCACCGACCACTGGTACGGCGTCCACCTCGCCGTGACGCACCTGCTCGCGCTGGGCCACCGGAGGATCGTCCTGGCCGCCCGCGACGACAGCCCGACCGCGCGGGCGCTGCGCGCGGCGTTCGGCGACATCTGCGCCGGGCGGCCCGAGGTCGAGGACTGGACCGTGGTGCTCAGCGCGCCGGGCGCCGGCCAGGAGCCCGTACGCGAACTCCGGCCGCTCGCCGACGTCCTGCGCGAGCGCGCCGCGACCGGCGTCGTCATGCACGGCGACGTCGACGCCCTCATGCTCGTCCAGCAGCTGGCGGACGCCGGGATCAGCGTGCCCGGCGACTGCTCGGTGGTCGCCTACGACGACGTCGTGGCGGCGTTGGGCAGCACGCCGCTGACCGCGATCGCGCCGCCGAAGGCCGAGGTGGGGCGGCTGGCCGCGGAACTGCTGCTGGAGCGGCTGCGCGGCCCGGCCGGGCGGCCGCCGCGGCGGATCACCGTCCTGCCGGAACTGAAGGTGCGCGGGTCGACCCGGCCGCTGATCGATTGACCGAGTTGTCCGGGGCTATTGACCGGAATTCGTTCAGGCGCCCAGACTGCGGGGAGTCCGCGACCCGCAGGAGGCATCGATGCCTGGCCGACCCAGCCGCCGGACGATCCTCGCCGCGGGCCTCGCCTTCCCGCTGGCGGCCGCGTGCTCGGGACCCGGCGCGGACGCCCCGCGCGGTGCCACCCGGATCACCTTCTGGTCGGCCCTGCGCGGCAGCCAGCAGGTCGTCGACGCGTTCAACCGGACGCAGAACCGGATCCACGTGGTGTTCCAGCAGATCCCGTCCGGCGACCAGGGCGGGTACGCGAAGCTGAGCAACGCGGTCCGCGCGGGCAACGCCCCGGACGTCGCCACCATCGAATACCCCCAGGTGCCCGGGTTCGCCATCGACGGCGTCGCCCGGGACGTCACCGACCTCGTCTCCGATCGCCTGCGCGCCAAGCTCCTCCCGCAGGCCCTGCGCCTGACCACGTTCGCCGGCCGGGTGTTCACCGTCCCGCTGGACGTCGAGCCGATGGTGCTGCACTACCGCACCGACCTGTTCGCCCGGCACGGTTCCGGCCCGCCCCGCACCTGGGACGAGTTCACCGCGGTGGCTCGCAAGGTCCGTGACGACCGGCACCGGCTGGTGGCCTTCGCGACCGACGGGGCGACCCAGTTCGCGGCGGTCTCCTGGCAGGCGGGCGCGCAGTGGTTCGACACCGCGGGCGGCGCCTGGAACGTCTCGCTCGCCGACGCCGCGACCCGCCGCGTCGCCGGGTACTGGCAGGGCCTGATCGACGACGGCCTCGTGTTCGCGAACGGCGTCGCGGGCCGGCAGGGGGACGCGCAGATCGGGCAGGGGCTCGTGCTGGCCCGGCTCAGCGGAGCCTGGGACGCGGGCGCGCAGATGAAGGCGCGGCCGGGCCAGCAGGGCAAGTGGGCGATCGCGCCGCTGCCCCAATGGGATCCGGGGCAGCCCGCGGTGGGGACGCACGGCGGTTCGACGTTCGCCGTCACCCGCGACAGCGCCCACCCGGAAGCCGCCATGGAGTTCATCGAATGGCAGGTCTCGCACCCCGACGCGTTGCGCGCCCGGCTCTCCAGCGGCACCAGCAGCCAGTACCCGGCCGCGCCGGACCTGGTCGAGGTCGGGCGGAAGGCGTTCGACCGCCGCTACTACGGCGGCCAGGACATCTACCGGCTGTTCGAGACCGAGGCCGCGAAGATCCGCGACGGCTGGACGTGGGGACCGCGGATGAGCGCGACCCAGCGGGTGCTGCAGGACGGGTTCGCCCGGGCGGGCGCCGGCCAGGGCACCTTGCTGGACGCCGTCCGCGACGCCCAGCGCGCCACCATGCCGGACCTGATCGCCCTGGGGCTGGCGACGACCGAGCACAGCAGCTGAGGGAGAGACCGATGACGACGACACTCGCGCGTCCGGAAAGCGCTTCCAGAGCGTCCGCGCCGCGCGTCCGGAAGCGGCACCGGCCGGGCACCGCCTGCGCGGTGCTGATGGCCCCGTTCTTCGTGCTGCTGGTCGTGGTCTTCCTGATTCCGGCCGGAACGGCACTGTGGCTGAGCTTCTTCGGCGCCGACGAACCGGGCCTCGGGTTCGGCCCGGAGCACACGATCTTCGTCGGCTTCCGCAGTTACGCCGCCGTCCTGGCCGACCCGACGTTCCTGAGCGGGCTCGGCGTCGTCGCGCTGTACTGCCTGCTGTACCTGCCGTTGCTGGTCGTCTGCTCCCTCGGCTTGGCTCTCCTGCTCGACTCCGGGCTCGCGCGGCTGCGCGGTTCGGCCCGGCTCGCGCTGTTCCTCCCGCACGCGGTGCCCGGCATCATCGCCGCGATCATCTGGCTCTACCTCTACATCCCCGGCCTGTCCCCGGTGGTGGACCTGTTCGGCAAGGCCGGGATCACGGTCGACTTCCTCGGCGTCCACACCGTCATCCCGTCGATGGTGAACATCGCGCTGTGGAGCAACCTCGGCTACAACGTCGTCGTCTTCTACGCCGCCCTACAGGCCGTGCCGCGCGAAGTGATCGAGGCGTCCGTGGTCGACGGCGCCGGCGGCGTGCGGACCGCGCTGTGGATCAAGACGCCGATGATCCGCGCGTCGGTCGTGATGGTCGTGCTGTTCACGCTGATCTGGTCGCTGCAGCTGTTCACCGAGCCGATGCTGCTGTCGCAGGCCACCCCGATGATCACCGCGCGGTTCTCGCCCAGCATGTACATCTACGACGCCGCCTTCACCCGCAACAACTACGGGCTCGCCGCAGCCGCGTCGGTGATCCTGCTCGGGTGCACGATCGCGCTGTCCTACGGCGTCACGCGCTGGACCAACCGCACCCGGGAGGTGGCCGCGTGAAGCCGCCCGGATTCCTCGGCCGCGCCGCGGTCAACACCGTCGTGGCGATCTCCGTGCTCTACACGCTGCTCCCGGCGCTGTGGCTGGTGCTCGCCGCTGTGAAGGACCGGGACGCGCTGTTCGGCAGCGACATCCTTTCGCTGCACGGGTTTTCGCCGCTGAAGAACCTGCAGGACCTGTTCGCCACGGACAAGGGGATCTACGGCCGCTGGTACCTCAACAGCCTCCTGTACGCCGTCGGCGGCGCCGCGGTGAGCGCCCTGGTGAGCATCGCCTGCGGCTACGCGTTCGACAAGTACGTCTTCCGGCACAAGGAAAAGCTGTTCGGGCTGGTGCTCGCCGCGGTGATGGTGCCGCAGACCGTGCTCGCGCTCCCGCTGTACCTGCTGGCCTCGGGCACCGGCGTGGTCGATACGGTGTGGGCGGTGCTGGTCCCGGTGCTGTTCAACCCCTTCGGCGTCTACCTCGGCCGCGTGTTCAGCCAGGGGTACGTGCCCGGCGAGGTGCTGGAGGCCGCGCGGATCGACGGTGCGGGGGAGCTGGCCACCTACTTCCGGGTCTCGCTGCGGATGCTCGGCCCCGGCGTCGTCACCGTGTTCCTGTTCCAGCTCACCGCCATCTGGAACAACTTCTTCCTGCCCATGGTGATGCTGTCGGACCAGCACCTGTACCCGGTCAGCCTCGGTCTCTACAGCTGGAACAGCGCGGCCACCACGTCCCCCGAGTACTACCCGGTGGTGATCATGGGCTCGCTGCTGGCCGTCCTGCCGCTGGTGCTGGCGTTCGCGCTGCTGCAACGGTTCTGGCGCTCGGGGCTCACGGCGGGGGCCGTCAAGTGAGCCGTCCCCGTGCCGCGCTCGCGATGGCGCCCCGCGCCGCGGCGGCGGTGCTCGACGACACCGCGATGACGGCGTTGCGCCGCGTCTGCGACCTCGCGGACGGGGTGCTCGACGACTTCGCGAGGCCCGCCGCCCAGGCCGTCCTGCGGGACGTCGAGCTGCTGGTCACCGGCTGGGGCTGCCCGCCGCTGGACGCCGCGGTGCTCGCCGGCGCGCCGCGGCTGCGCGCGGTCGTGCACACCGCCGGCTCGGTCCGCGGGCACGTCACCGAAGCGTGCTGGGAGCGGGGCATCGCGGTGACGTCCGCCGCGGCGGCGAACGCCGTGCCGGTGGCCGAGTACACCTTGGCGATGATCCTGCTCTCCGGCAAACGGGTGCTGGAACGCGCCCGCGCCCACCGGACGGCCCGCCGCGGCGACGACCCTCTGGGCGTGCCGCCGCACCTGGGCAACCACGGGCGGACCGTCGGCATCCTGTCGGCGTCGATGATCGGACGGCGGGTGATCGGCCTGCTGCGTCCGCACGACTTCCGCGTCCTGGTGCACGATCCGCACCTGACCGCGGCCGAGGCGGCGGAGCTCGGCGTGGAAGCGGTGAGCCTGGCCGAACTGTTCGCCCGCGGTGACGTCGTCAGCGTGCACACGCCGCTGCTGCCGGAAACCCGGGGACTGGTCGGGCGCGAGCTGATCGCGTCGATGCGGCCGGACGCCGTGCTGATCAACACCGCCCGCGGGGCGGTGCTCGACCAGGACGCGCTGGCCGAGGCGACCGGCGCCGGCCGGATCCGGGCGATCCTCGACGTCACCGACCCGGAGGTGCTGCCGCCGGGACATCCCCTGTGGACGGACGAGAACGTGCTGATCACCCCGCACCTGGCCGGCTCGCAGGGCAACGAGCTGCGGCGGCTGGCCGAGCTGGCCGTCGCGGAGGTCACCCGCTGGGCGGCCGGGGAGGCGTTCGCCCACCCCGTCCGCCGCGAACGCCTGGGGATGATCGCGTGAAACTCCCCGACGAAGACCGCGCGCTCAGCCCGCACACCGGGTACACGCGGGACCACTGGGTCACCGCGGCGGACAGCCTGCTGACGGCGGCGTGGCGCTGGGCGAGCCCGGGCGGCGCCCGGCTCGACCTGCCGGGACCGCCGTCGGCCAGCGGCGTCCGCTCGGACGGCCTGGAGGGGTTCGCCCGGACCTTCCTCGCCGCCGCGTTCCGGGTAGCCGGGGCGGACGGCAAGGACCCGTACGGGTGGCTCGAGCGGTACGCCGGGGGACTCGACGCCGGCACCCGCACCCCCGGCCGCGACGACGCCGAGTCGTGGCCGGTGATCCGCGACCACCACGTCGCCGGGCAGCCGATGGTCGAATCCGCGTCCGTCGCCCTCGGCCTGCGGCTGACCCGGCCCTGGCTGTGGGACCACCTCGCACCCGCGGTGCAGGACCGGATCGAGGCGTGGCTGCGCGGCGCGCTGCGGCACGTCCCGGCGCCCAACAACTGGTACCTGTTCCCCTTCACCGTCGCCGGGTTCCTCGCCTCGGTGGGACGCGCCGACGCCGAGACGGCGCAGGCCCGCGAGCGTGCCCTGGCGCTGCTGGCGGGCTGGTACCGCGGGGACGGCTGGTACGCCGACGGCGACGGCCGCGCTTTCGACCACTACAACGGCTGGGCGCTGCACCTGTACCCGGTGCTGGACGCTCACCTGGCCGCCGAGGCGACTCCGCTCGGCCCGCGGCTGCGCGAGCACCTGGAAAGCTTCGGGCTGTGGTTCGGCGGCGACGGTGCTCCGCTCCACTTCGGACGGTCGCTGACCTACCGCTTCGCCGCTGCGTCGGCGGTCGGCCTCGGGGCGGTCACCGGGCACACGCCGCTGCGCCCCGGCGTGTCCCGGCGGCTGCTCAGCGGGGCGTTGCGCTACTTCCTGGACCGTGGCGCCGTCGACGAGCACGGCCTGCTCGGCCTCGGCTGGCACGGCCCGCACGCACCGACGGTGCAGTACTACTCCGGACCGGGCTCGCCTTACTGGGCGTCGAAGGCGTTCGTCTGCCTCCTCGCGCCGCCGGAGCATCCACTGTGGACGTCCACCGAGGAACCCGCGCCGAGCGAGACGGCCGACACGGTGGTGGCGCTCCCGGCGCCGGGGCTGCTGCTGCAGTCGACCCGGTCCGACGGTGTCGTCCGGCTGCACAACCACGGCAGCGACGCCGTCCGCCCGCACGAGGCCGAGTCCGCGGCCGGGGACGACCCGCACTACGGCCGGTTCGCCTATTCGACGCGGACCGGGCCGACCGCGCGGGACAACCCGGCCGACAACCACTTCGCGGTCGTCGTCGCCGGTGTCCGCAGCGTCCGGCGCCGGATCCACCCGCTCGGCGCGGGCCGGGGCGAAGGCTGGGGCTGGGCGGCCTCCTGGCACCGCCCGGTCTTCGGGCGCGCCCCGGCGACCGTGCCCGGGCTGCGCGTCGAAAGCGTCACGGTGGTCCGCGGGCCGGACGAGCTCCGGGTGCACCGCGTGCTCGGTGCCCCGCCCGGCGCCCGCGCCGAGCAGACGGGGTGGGCCACCGCGCCCGGCGAGTCCGTCCTCCGGCCGCTGGCGGGCTGGACGGGCGACGACGAGGTGCGCGCGCCGAACGGCACCGCGTTCGTCCCGTGGGTTTCGCTCCCGCGGCTCACCGGGGACGTCGGCGGGACGGCGGTCTTCGCCGCCTTGGCCGTGCTGGGCACCGAGGCGGGCGGCCCGGCCGCCTCGGTGGGCGAAGAGGGGGTCGCGATCGGGTGGCCGGACGGGTTCGCGGTGCGGATCCGGTTCGGGCCGCTCCGGGTGGAAGGCGCGTTCGAACACTGAGGGAACCGGCAGGTATCCGGGAGCGCGGACAGCCGGCTGAATCGGTATTCGACACGGAGGTCACGAAGTGCTGAAGAGGAAAGCCCGGCTGTTTTCGAGGTTCCTGTCCCTGGCCGTGGCGCTGGTTTCGGCCGGCGCGCCGGCCGAGGCCGCCCCGGCTGCCGCCGCCACGGTCCAGAACGACGTGTTCTGGAAGGACACCTCGGGGAATCCGATCTATTCCCAGGGTGGGGGTGTGCTGAAGGTCGGCACCACCTATTACTGGTACGGGGCCAAGTACAACGGTGCCGTCAGCTACTACAACAATCCGGGCGGTGGGAAGAACGGTGACACGTCGCTGAGCGCGATCACCATCTACTCGTCGACCGACCTGGCGAACTGGAAGTTCGAGGGCAACGCGCTGACCGGCGGGGACCTGGGCGGTGGCTGGGTCGGCCGGATCGGGGTCGCGCGCAACCCGAACACGGGCAAGTACGTGCTGGTGTCGCAGCTGGACAGCGGGCTGGTGTTCGCCACCAGCAGCACCCCGAACGGCAGGTTCACCAAGGCCGGGACGCAGTCGAGCATCTCCGGTGTGTCCACCGGGATGTCCGGCGACCAGTCGGTGTTCACCGACGACGACGGCAAGGCGTACCTGATCTACAGCAACAAGAGCGGCCGGTCGCACCTGTACGTGTCGTCGTTGCGGGCTTCGGATTTCCTGCAGGTCGACCCGGCGAAGAACGTGTACAACAGTTCGGCGGGCGGGCGTGAAGGCAACATCATGTTCAAGTACGGGGGCACGTACTACTTCTGTTCCTCCGATCTCCACGGCTGGAACAGTTCCCACACGTACTGCATCAGCGCGAAGAACATCATGGGCCCGTATTCGGGGGAGTTCGTGCTGCAGGGCACGGACGCCGACTTCTCGCACGTGACCCAGACCGGCCTGGCGTTCACGGTGACCGGTTCGCAGGGTTCGTTCGTGGTGTTCGGCGGCGACCGGTGGAGCGATTTCGCCGGCAACGGCATCGGCTACAACCAGTGGCTGCCGGTGACGTTCACCGGGTCGACGCCGGTGTTCCACTCGCTGAGCCAGTGGACGGTCGACGCGGCGGCCGGGACCTGGGCCGCCGGGCGCGGCAACAATTACGTCCTCAACCCGAGCGCCGAGGCCGACCGGGTGGCGCAGAACGACCTGGCCGGGTGGGCCACCACCGGCGGTGCGGTGAACAGCAACAAGCAGGGCGGGCACACCGGGCGGTGGGCGTTCGCGCAGAGTTCGTCGTCGGCCTACAACGCCTCGCGGTACCAGAACATCTCGCTGCCGAACGGGACGTACACGCTGTCGGCGTGGGTGAAGAGCAGCGGCGGGCAGAAGAAGGCGACGATCTTCGCGAAGAACTTCGGCGGGAGTGAGCTGTCCGCGTCGGTCGGCCAGGCGCTCGGGAACTGGACGAAGGTCAGCGTTTCCGGCATCGCGGTGACGAACGGATCGGTCCAGGTGGGGCTGTTCTCCGACGCGGACGCGGGCAACTGGCTGAACGTCGACGACTTCACCCTGACCCAGACCGGCTGACACACTAGAGATCCAGGACGACGTCCTCCCGTGGCCGGGCGCAGCACACGAGTGCTTCGCCCGGTGCCGGGGGTTCGAGCGGATCGGGTGCGTAGCGCACGTGGCCGGACAACACCGGGGTGACGCAGGTGTGGCAGACGCCGGTGCGGCACGACCAGCGTGTCGGCACGTCACACGCCTCGGCGAGCTCGAGCAGGCTGGGGTAGCCCTCGCTCCACGGCACGGTGAGCCCGCTGCGCGCGAAGGTGACCGCGGGTCCCGGTCCCGCGGGCCCGGCGGGGAGGTGCGGGGTCTTCCGCACGACCCCGGTGAGGCCGGGGTTGATCGCGGAGACGCCGCCGAAGAGTTCACTGTGGACGCGAGCCGGGTCGAAACCCAGTGACACGAGGAGCTCCCGCATCGCCGTCATGAAGGCGTCCGGCCCGCACAGGTAGGCCGTGCCGTCGACGGGAAGGTCCAAAGCGGACAGGGTTTCCCGTGTCGGCCGGCCGCTTTCGGCGGTGTAGCGGACGTGCTCGTGGCCGTGCGGGAGGCCGGCCAGCAGCCGGTGTGCTTCGCCGGCGAACGCGTGGTCGGCGGCGGTCCGGGTGGTGTGCAGCCACCGACCTCCCGTGCCGTCCGGCCGGCGGCGAGGGCGTGCAGCATGGCCAGGACCGGTGTCACGCCGATGCCCGCGGACACGAGGACCACGGGACGGTCGCCGCCGGCCAGGACGAAGTCGCCCCGGGGAGCCGCGACGTCCACCACCGCGCCGGCCGCCAGCCGGGTGTGGAGGTAGCGGCTGACCACTCCGTCGCGCTTGACGCTGATGCGGTACTCGCGCTCCGACGGTGCCGCCGACAGCGAGTAGCTGCGGACCGGCGCGGGGTCACCGGCTCCGGGAACGCGCAGGGTGAGGTACTGGCCCGGCTCGGGCCGGGGGAGCGGCGCGCCGTCGCCGGCCTCCAGGTGGAGGGAGGTCACGGTCGCGCTCTCGGGGACCACCCGGGTGACGCGCAGCGGCCGGAAGCCGCTCCAGCCGCGGGGTGCCGGTGGTTCCGGCGCGGCCAGCAGCTCCCGGAACGATCCCTGCCAGCCGGGGCTGAGCGCCGGGATGTCGAGGGCCTGGCGCAGGGTGTCCCGGTCGCGGCCGGGCAGGTAGAGGAGTGCGTCGACGTCCGCGACGCTCAGCTCGTGCCGGCCGGTGCGGGTGCGGACGATCTCGTCGCCCGCCTGCACGTGGCCTTCGGTGACGACCCGCAGGTAGAAGCCGGGCCGGTGGTGCGCCACCAGCAGCGACGGCATCCGCGGCTCGCCGAGGCGCATCCCGACGCGGAAGCACGTGACGCGCGGCTGGGTGACCTCGAACTCGGCCTCGCCGATGCGGTACCGGTCGCCGATGTGCACCTCGTCGTCGGGCAGGCCGTCGACGGTGAAGTTCTCGCCGAACCGGCCGTCCTGGAGGTCGTCGCGGCCGAGGAACCGCCGCCAGTGTTCGTAGGACTGGCGCTGGTAGACCAGCACCGCGCGGTTCTCGCCGCCGTGGCCGCCCAGATCGCCCTGGCCGTCGCCGTCGACGTTGAGCCGGCGGACCATCCGGCGGCCGCCGACCGGGTGCTTGAAGATTCCCGTGTGGACGGTCCGGCCCCGCCAGGGCACGTCCTTCGGCAGGCCGACGTTCAGCGACACCAAGCGGGCCACGGTGGTCACCTCACCGGCGCTTCCCGGCCATCCACTGCCAGACGTGGGTGCCGCCGGTGCTCGGGTCGTTGCGGGCCACGTAGATCCACGACCAGTGGCCCGGGAACCGGTGGCCGTTCCGGACGACGTGGTCGTAGAGCGTCACTTCCGAGCGGGGGATCAGCTCGTGCGCGTGGACGGTGTTGGCCCGCGGGTCCACCGTGTCGTCGTCGAGGGAGGCGACCAGCCACGTCGGGGTGCTGATCGCCGTCAGCTCGGCGTCCGGGACGAGCGGCGGGTCGCCCGCCTTCCGGCCGGCGACGACCCCGCAGATCGGGACCGACGCGGCGAACGTCCGGGGGTACACGGTGGTCATCTTCAGGCTCATGTAACCACCGTTGCTGCAGCCGGCGACGAGCACGCGGCCGGGATCGACGGGGTGCGTGCGGAGCACGTCGCGGACGATTTCGTGGATCAGCGGCGCGAACCGGGGACCGTCGTCCATCCAGGCGGACGTGCACTGCGGCGCGACGACGTAGGCGCCGTCGAAGATCGATTGTGCTTCCCGGGTGGCGAAGCCGAGCGCGCCCCGGTTGGCGCGCAGGGTCGTCTCGTTGTCGTAATAGCCGTCGGGGAGCGAGGCGCCTTCGCCGCCGCCGTGGAGCCAGACGATCAGGGGACGCCGGCCGGGGCGTGGCGACGGGGAGTACAGCCGGTACTTCATCCCCGAACGGGACGTGTGGTAGCTGAAGGCGTCGACCTCGGGATTGGCCAGCCGGCCCTGGGTGAACGCGGTAAGGGTGACCGGATGGCCGTGGCGCGAGCGCAGCGGGGCGTTCTGCTTGAGGGTGTAGACCAGGTCGAGCCGGACGTTGCGGGCCTTGGCGTCGATGTAGCCGAGGGTGCCGCCGCCGGGCCGGCCTTCGGCGTGGTCGAGGTCGAGCACGACGCGGCCGCGGTGGTCGAGCCGCGCGGCGGTGACGGTCCGGTCGAAGTCGTAGCCGATGTCCTGGCCGCCGGTGTCGATCGGGCTGGTGGCTTTCGCGTGCACCGCGAACGTGCCGGTGGTCAGGCTCGCCGGATCGATCGGCCCGAGCCGGGCGGTCTCGAGGGTGATCGAGGTGATCTGCTCGCCGCCGTCGAGGGTTTCGGCGCCGAGGGTGAAGCCCACCCCGCCGGTCGGGGTGGCGCGGGCGACGCCCGGCACCGCGAGACCCGCGGTGACGCCCGCGCCGGTGACGAGCGCGGTGCGCCGGCTGAACGCCTTCGCCATGCGAACTCCTTCGTCCGGGAACGCCCATGGTATCGCCGGGCGGAGGTTCGGAAAGCGGTTTCACGGCCCGGGTACGTTTGCCCGGGCGGGTGGTGGGGGTACCGGGTGGGGGACCACGACCCGGATGGGGTGCCTGCCGATGAACGACGACCGACCGGAGCACGGCGACGGCGTGCTCGCCGGACGTTACGCACTCGGGCCGCTGATCGGCGCGGGCGCCACCGCCCGGGTCCACCGCGCGGTCGACCGCGAGCTGGGGCGCGAGGTCGCGGTCAAGGTCTACGACCACCCCGTGGTGGCGGCGGACGGGCTGCGCCGGGCGCGGGAGCGGACGCTGCTGGCGAGCATCCACCACCCGCGGGTGGTGGCCGTGTACGACAGCGGCACCGAGGGGCACCGGCCGTACCTGGTGATGCAGCTGGTCGACGGGGAGAACCTCGCCGAACGCCTGCTCGCCGGGCCGCTCCCGGCCGGGCAGGTGCGCGAGTTGGGGATCGCCCTGGCGGACGCGCTGGCCCACGTCCACGCCCGCCACATCGTGCACCGCGACCTCAAGCCCGCGAACATCCTGCTGGGCGCCGACGGTCCGCTGATCACCGACTTCGGCATCGCGCACGCGCTGGACGCCACCCGCATCACCGGAACCGGCCTGGTCACCGGCACCGCCGCGTACCTGGCGCCGGAGCAGATCATGGGCGAGCAGCCCGGCCCGCCGGCCGACATCTACGCGCTCGGCCTGATCCTGCTGGAGTGCCTGACTGCGCAGCGCGAGTTCCCCGGAACGGTGGCGGAGTCGGCGATCGCCCGCCTGCACCGCCCGCCCCGCATTCCCGAGGGAGTACCGGACCCGCTCGCCCACGCACTGCACCGGATGACGGCACGCGAGCCCGCGGACCGGCCGGCCGCGGAGGAGGTACCGCGGTTGCTGGAGGCGGGGGTCCCGCTCACCACGGTGCCGCCGCGGCGGGGGAGGGGGTCGACGGCGGGCGACTTGGTGACCGAGGCGACGGAGGTGCCGCTTTCTGCGGCGACGGAGGGCGCCTTGGCCGCCGCGGCTACGGAGGTTCGGCTCGCTGCGGCGGGCGACTCCGTGACCGGGGCGGCGGAAGTTCCCCTTGCCGCGGCGCCGCGGGCCCGGCGCGGCGGCGCATCGGCGGCGGCGGGTGTCCTGGCCGCCGCGGCGGCCGGTGTGCTTGCGGTGGTGCTGGCCCATCCGGCCGAGCCCGCGAACTCCCCGGCCCCCCTGCCGGAGGCCGCGCCGCCGGCCACCTCGGCGCCTTCGCGGGTGACCCTGCCCCCGGCGACGACCGTCGTGGTCGTGTCGGCGCAAGCCGCGAAGCCGGTGGGGGTGGGCGTGGTCGGCGCCCGGAGTCCGTCCGGAAAACCCCCGGGCGGACCGGACAAGCCGGGTGGCGGACCCCATGGGGAGCCCGGGAAGGGACCGCGGCGACGCTGAACGGTCAGCCCCGATCAGAGCGGCACCCGCCGGGTCGAGGCTTCGTGCTCCCGGAAGCGGAGGGCGAACTCCCGGCCTGCGCGATCACCCCTCCGCCGCGGTCACAGCTGTCCCTTGTGGACGGATCCGGCGACGCGCCCGTCGACGACGATCCACGCCGCCGGGTGCGTGCCGAGGCGGGCCGCCGCGGCCGGGCGGCTCTCCCCGATGCCGATGGCGGGCAGGGGGCCCGTGACGTAGCCGGCGATCGGGTCGGCCGTCCGGGCCGCCCCGGCCCGGACCAGCAGGCGCAGTTCGCCGACGTCCAGTGCGCCGGTGACCTCCGCGACCGACGGCGGGCCCGACGCCCGCGGCCCCACCGGCCAGAGCGTGCCGCCGGGGTGCCGGTCGGCCAGGGTGAGTGCTTCGCCGACCGACGCCGTCAGGGGCAGGCCGGGCGCCGGGGGCGGCAGCGGGCCGAGGACGTCGGCCACGGTCGCCTCGCCCGGCTGCCCGACCGGCAGCCCCAGGGGACCGAGCCAGTCGTCGTCGTAGTACTTCGACAGGTACGACCGGCCGGAGTCGGGCACCACGACCACCACCAGGTCGTCCGGCCCGGCGGCGACCTTCAGCGCGGCGGCGACCGCGGTGCCGGCCGAGGCGCCGAGCAGCAGCCCTTCCTCCCGCGCGAGCCGTTGCGCGGTCAGGATGGACTCGCGGTCGCCGACCGCTTCGACGTGGTCCACGACGTCCCGGTGGTAGGAGCGCGGCCACAGGTCTTCGCGGGTGTCCGGGTGCCGGTAGTGGCCGATGCTCTCGACCAGGTACGGGCTGCCGTCGCCACCGGAGTAGACCGAGTGCTCGGGATCGGCGCCGATGACGCGGACCCGGCCGCCGCTGGCTTCCTTCAGGTACGCGCCGGCTCCGCTGACCGTCCCGCCGGTGCCGATCCCGGCGACGAAGTGGGTGATCCGGCCGCGGGTCTGGCGCCAGATCTCCGGCCCCGTCGTTTCGCGGTGGGCGGCCGGGTTGGCCGGGTTGTCGTACTGGTCGGCGAGCCAGCCGCCGCGCTCGGCGGCGATGCGGGCGGCGGCCCGCCGGACGTGCCCGGGGTCCTCGCGCGGCACGGCACCGGGGGTGACGACGACTTCGGCGCCGTACGCGCGCAGGATCGCGGTCTTCTCCCGGCTGGTCTTGTCCGGCACGACGACGGTGAGCCGGTACCCGCGCTGGGCCGCGACGATCGCCAGCCCGATGCCGGTGTTTCCGGACGTGCCCTCGACGATGAGCCCGCCGGGGCCGAGGGCGCCGCGGCGTTCCGCGTCGAGCACCATCGCCAGCGCGGCCCGGTCCTTGACGCTGCCGCCCGGGTTGAGGAACTCGGCCTTGACGTACACCCGCGGCGCGATCCGGGCCAGCCGGATCAGCGGCGTCCCGCCGATCGCGTCGAGCACGGAGTCGAACGCCTCGATGTCGTCGGCCGCCATACCTGCTCCTCGAATCCGGGTACGCGGCTCTCACCGCACGCGGTCCTCAGGATAGGGACACCGCGCGCGGCAGCTCGGCGTTCCCCGGACCGCGCGAGCGTAGGATTCCCGGGTGCGGATCGGTGACCTGGCCAAGCGCACGGGCGTGAGCCCGCGCTCCTTGCGGTACTACGAAGAGCAGGGCCTGCTGACCAGCACGCGCTCCGAGGCGGGGCAGCGGCACTACGCGGAGGCCGACGTCCAGCGGGTTTCGCTGATCCGGCAGCTGTTCGACGCGGGCCTGTCCAGCCGGGTGATCGCGACCGTGCTGCCGTGCGTGGACGTCCCCGGTGACCTCGGCATCGCCGAAGCGACGTTCGCGGCGATGCAGCGCGAACGCGACCGGATCGACGCCGACATCGCGCACCTGGTCGCCACCCGGGACGCTCTCGACGTGCTGATCACGGCGAACAGCCGGCACCGGGCGGAGCTGGCCACGCCCCGCTCCGCCTGAACCCCTGTGACCCGCGCCTCAGCCGCTTGCCCCTCACACCGGTGTCAGCGGTGAGGATGGCGACCGGCCCGGAACGACCGGGCCGGTCACCGGGAGGCAGCGGAAAATGGGACAGGCGTGGGGTTTCGGCAGGCACGGCGGGCCCGAGGTGCAGGAGTTCTTCGATCGCCCGGATCCCGCCCCCGGCCGCGGCGAGGTGCTGGTCCGGGTCGACGCCGCCGGGGTGAACCCGCTCGACCACCTGCTGCGCTCGGGGGTGGTCCCCGGGCTCGACGGCGGGCGCCCGTTCCCGCGCGTGCTGGGCATGGAGGCGGCCGGGACCGTGCTGGCCCTGGGCGAGGACGTCGACGGGCTCGAGGTGGGTGACGCGGTCTTCGGCTTCGCGCTGACCGGCGGCGGCACCTACGCCGAGACGACGGTGCTGTCCGCGCCGAACACCGCTCGCCGTCCGGCGGGCCTGTCCCCGACCGTGGCGGCGACGCTGCCGGTGGCGGGGACGACCGCGGTGGACGTGCTCGACCAGCTCGGCCTCCCGGCCGGCGCCACGCTCCTGGTCAACGGGGTCGGGGGCGGGGTCGGCCTCGCCGTCGCCCGGCTGGCGGCCGCGCGCGGGCTGCAGGTGATCGGGACCGGGAGCGCCGCCAAGCGCGAGCACGCCGAGGCCGCCGGGGTGCGGTTCGTCGACTACACCGCCGAGGACGTCACCGCCGCGGCGCGCGAGCTGGTGCCGGACGGCGTCGACGGGATCGTCGACCTGGTCGGCGGCCCCTCGCTGCGGACGGTCGCGCCCCTGGCAAGGGATCCGCGCAGCGTGATCGCCGTGGGGGACACGTCCGTGGCGGAGGTCGGCGGGCGGTTCGTCGAGCGGCGCCTCGACCGCGAGAACCTGGAGCGGTCCGCCCGGCTGGCCCTGGACGGCGTCCTCGCCCCGGTGATCACGGCGGTCCACCCGCTGGCCGACGCCCCGGCCGCGCTCGCCACCGTCGAGCACGGGCACGCGCCGGGCAAGGTCGTGATCGAGGTCGCCTGAGCACGGCTTTCCGCCGCGGCACCCATCGGCCCGGCCGGTACCGGTCGCGTCCGCCACCCGACGGCACCGAAAGCCGGCGAGCGCCCTGACCGCCGTCAGGCTTGCGCGTCGGGGTCCGTGGTGAAGTCGCCCGAGAGCCGCCGGGCCGCTTCGGCGGCGGCCTCGGTGACCAGCTCCGGGAGGTGCGGGTCCGCGACCTCGACGCCGAGCTGGACGACGCCGATGCTGGCCGTCGCCCAGTCGGAGCTCTTGATCGGTGCCGCGATGCCGATCGCGCCGTTCTGGAGGGCGCCGGCCGTCAGGGCGTACCCGCGGCGGCGGGCGAGTTTGACGTCGTCGCCGTCGTCCGGGGCGGCAGGGCGGCCGGCGAGGATGGCGAGGCCGTCCGCGCCGACGTCGAGGGGGTGCCTCGCCCCCTGGCGCAACGCGAGGTGGAAGAAGCTGCGGGTGGGCTCTTCGGTGAGCAGGATCAGCGCCTGGTCGCCGTCGGCGATGCTGAGCAGGGTGGTGCTGTTCGTCTCCTCGCTGAGCCGGCGCAGGATCGGGAGCACGGTGGCCTGGAGCCGGGGACGCAGTTTGCTGGCGAGCTCGGCGATCCCGATCCCGAGCACGTACCGGGTGTTGACGCGGCCGATGAGGCGGTGGGCCTCGAGCGTGCGCAGCAGCCGGTAGACCACCGCCCGGGCGGTGGAAAGCGCTTCGGCCAGCTCGGCCGCGGTCAGCCCGTCGCTGTGGGTGGCCAGCAGGCTCAGCACGGTCAGCCCGCGATCGAGCGTCTGGGAGGTCTCCCCGCTCGGCGAGTTCATCGTCAGGGTCCTCCGTCGGCGGCCGGGTGCTGCTGATGGTTTAGCACAGCGGGTCGGCGACCCGCGTGATTGACCGGGGGTCGGCGTGGATCGTATAGTACGGATATCGATCTGCAAGCACGTTAATCGTACACGCTTGGCCGGCATCCCGCTCGGAACGGAAGGAGTGCCGTATGGGCACCCGCATCCTCGTCACCTACTACAGCGCCACCGGCTCGGTGCACCGCCTCGCCGAGGCCGTCCGGGGCGGCGCCGAAGCGGCCGGCGCCGAAGTCCGGCTGCGCCGGGTCGCCGAACTCGCGCCGCCCGAGGCGATCGCGGCGAACCCCGCCTGGGCGCAGCACAAGGCGGAGACGGACGAGGTGGTCGAGGAGGCGAGCCTCGACGACCTGGAGTGGGCCGACGGCTACGCGTTCGGCACGCCCACCCGGTACGGGGCTCCGGCCGCGCAGCTCAAGCAGTTCATCGACACCGCGGGCAGCCTGTGGCAGGCGGGGAAGCTCGCCGACAAGCCGGTCACCACGTTCGTCTCCTCGGCCGAGCGGCACGGCGGGCAGGAAGCCACGATCCTTTCGCTGCACAACGTCTTCTACCACTGGGGCTGCGTCATCCTCCCGCTCGGCTACACCGACGACATCGTCTACGCGGCGGGCGGGAACCCCTACGGCACGTCGTGGCCGGCCGGGTTCCCCTCCGCCATGCCCGACGACGACACCCTGGAATGCGCCCGCTACCAGGGCGGCCGGCTCGCCCGCTTCGCCGAGGTCCTCACCGCCGTCCGCTCCGGCGCCCCGGCGTGACGCCGGGGCCGTGACCCGCGACCGTCCACCCCCCACCGTCCACAAAGGAGCCGAAATGCCGTCGTGTGTCGAGTTCGTCAAGTTCCGGGTCAAGGACGGGCAGCAGCCGGCCTTCCTCGCCCGCCGGTCCGCCGCCATCCCGGCGGTCCGCCGGGCGCACCCGGACCTCGTCGGCGCGCCGGTGCTCGCCGAACACGCCGACGGCTCGTGGACCGACGTCTGGATCTACCGGACGCCCGAGGCTGCGGAGCGGGCCAACGCGGGCGCGGGCGAGATCCCGGAGTTCCTGGCGATGGCCGAACTGCTGGAAGATGTGCGGGTCGAAGCGGCGAGCATGCCGGACGCGGGTGCCGAGCCGGAAGGGAAGTGAGCGGACGGTGCAGTACGACACGGACGTCGTCGTGGTCGGTGCCGGGTTCGCCGGGCTGACCGTGGCGCGGGAGCTCGGGTGGACGGGCGCGCGGGTGGTGGTGCTCGAAGGCCGCGACCGGATCGGCGGCCGCACGTGGACCGACACGCGGATGGGCGAGCAGCTCGAAATGGGCGGCGGGTGGATCCACTGGATGCAGGGGCACGTGTGGTCGGAGGTGACCCGGTACCGGCTGCCGGTCGCCGAGACGCCGTGGCCGGAGACCGCGCACTGGCTGGTCGGCGGCACCCGCCGCAGCGGCAGCGCGGCCGAGCTGCTCGAGCGGATGAACGAGGGCATGCGCCGGTCCATCGAGGACTGCATGACGGTGTTCAAACGCCCGTACGAACCGGCTTCCGGGGACGCCTGGCGCGACCTCGACCGGCTGTCGGTCACCGACCGGCTCGCCGAGCTCGGCCTCGACGACGAGGCTCATGCCCTGTGCGAGGCGATGTGGAGCCAGAACTTCAACGCGCCGGCCGCCACCGGCGCGCTCACGCAGGCGTTGCGGTGGGGTGCGGTCAGCAACGGCGACTGGCAGCTGCTGCTCGACATCTGCTCGCACTGGAGGTTCCGCGACGGCACGGTGTCCCTCGCGAAAGCCATCGAATCGGACGTCTCCGGCGACATCCGGCTGGGGGTCCACGTGGCCCGCATCGACGAACGGGCCGACGGCGTCGTCGTGACGACCGCCGACGGCAGCGAGTTCTCGGCGCGGGCGTGCGTGGTGACGGCGCCGATCGGCGTGCTCGGCGGCATCGAGTTCCCCGCCGGCCTGCCGTCGCCGGCCACGCGGGTCGTGGCCGACGGGCAGAGTTCCCAGGGGTTCAAGCTCTGGGTACGCGCGCGGGGGACCACCGAGCCGTTCATCGCGATGGCCCCGAGCGACGAACCCCTCGCGCTCGTCCAGTGGGAGCACGCCTTCGGGGACGGGGAGTTCACCGCGTTCTCGTTCGGCACCGACGCCCGCAAGTTCCCGGTCACCGACCTCGAAACGGCCGACCGGTACGTGCGCCGGCTGGTGCCCGGCATCGAGGTCACCGACTACGCCAGCCACGACTGGGTCGGCGACCGGTACGCCCGGCAGACCTGGGCGATGCTGCGGCCCGGCCAGCTCGAGGGCGTCCAGGCCCTGGCCACGATGCCCGGCCGCGTGACGTTCGCGGGGGCCGACTACGCCCACGGCTGGTGCAGTTTCATCGACGGGGCGATCGAAAGCGCGATGCGCGCGGCGAGAACCCTGCGCGAACGCGTGCTGTAATCCGCCGTCGGGAATTCGTTCCCCCGAGACCCGAACGGAAAATGTTCGGCCGGATGCCGGCCGGTGTGTCGTATTCACGGCACCCCGGCCGGCTTTTGCCGTTTTCGGGCCCGCCCCGGTGCGCTCGATCGTGCTCGGACCGGTCTTGACATGCTCTGATGCCCATCGCATGCTGTGTACGCAACGCGCACTTGCCGTTCGATTATCGTTCATTCACCGGCAAACTGCCGATCAGCAGGGAGTTGTCGCATGACCGTCCCGCCCCATCGTCTTCCCCGCGTCCTTTCCTGGAAATCCGGTGCCTTTCTCGGATTGACGACAATTCTGGGTGTCTTCACCACCGTCGGGTACATGATCGGCTTGGTCGGCGCGTGGAGCGTGATCGCGATCTGGGCCGCTTCGATGGTGGTCGCGACCGCCCAGGCGTTCCTCTACGCCGAGATGGCCACGATGTTCCCGGACACCGCCGGCGGTGTCGCCGCGTACGCCAACGAAGGCCTGCGCCGCTACACGGTGTTCGTGGGGCCGATCGTTTCGTGGGGCTACTGGCTGGCGTACTCGCTGGTGCAGGCGGCCGTGGCGCTGATCTTCGGCCAGGTGGTCCAGGCCCAGTGGTTCCCGGAGGCGACCTGGGGTGTGGACCTCCTGGGCGTCCACATCGGCCTGCCGCACCTCCTGGGCGCCGCCGCGCTGGTGAGCGTCTTCCTGCTCAACATCTTCGGCATCCGCCCCGCCGCCCGGGTCACCTCGCTCGGCGTCATCATCTTCACGGTCTTCGTCGTGGTGCTGGTCGTGCTGCCGTTCATCGAAGGCAAGTGGTCCGTCACCGGCCTGACCTGGCGGCTCGACAACCCCACGCTCGCGCTGGTGCTGCTGTACCTGGCGGGCTGGACCACCTACGCCGTCGAAGGACCGTCCCTGTTCGCACCCGAGTACCGCAGCCCGGGCTCGGACACCCCGCAGGCGATCCGGGTGTGCGCGATGCTGATGATCGGCGTGTTCACCATCGTCCCGTTCGTCGTGTCCGGCACGCTGGGGGAGAAGGCCATCGGCGACAACCCGAACGGGTACGCCGTCGACGTCATGAACATCCTGTGGCCCGGGAGTTCTTCGCTGGTGGTCGCGGTCGTCGCCATCGGGCTGTGGGTCACCCTCGTCGGCACCAGCGCCCAGGCGGGCCGGGCGCTGCTCGGGATTTCGCGCAGCGACCTGACCGTGAAACAACTGTCCAAACTGAACGGTTACGGGATGCCGGGCCGCGCGCTGGGCGCCGACCTCGTCGTCAACCTGCTCATCCTGTTCCTCGTCGGGAACACGGTCGCGATCGTCGCGGCGAGCAACCTCGGGTACTTCATCTGCTGCGGCCTGGCCTGCTGGGCCTACGTCCTGCTGCGCCGGGACCGGCCGCAGTGGCCGCGGCCGTACCGGCTGTCCCGCAAGTGGGGCGCGGTCGCGATCGTGCTGGGGATCTTCGACTTCGTCGTCGCCGCGGTCGGGATCACCAACCCCGGGCTGGCCGGCCGCGGCGGGCTGAAGGAGACGCTCATCGCCCTGGTGCTGCTGTTCGTCTGCATCCCGCTGTTCCTGCTGCGCCGGCTGTGGCAGGACCGCGACCACGCGTTCGCCTGGCGGGAGGACACCCCGGCGCTGCCGCCCGCGGCCGAGCAGGCCGAAGTGCCCCAGGGGGACGCGGTGGCGGCCGAGCCGGATCAGTGAGCGGCGGACGCGCGGCCATCCTTATGGCCCTTCTCCGGCGGTCCGCGAGTTGGTTGACTTACCCGGGTGAGGATCACGGGTGCGCTGCTCACCGTCCTGCTGGCCACCGCCGGCGTCGTCGTCCCGGTCGCCCGGGCCCAGGCGGATCCACCGTCCTGGACCGGGCCGCTCAGCACCCGCGGCCGGTACGTCGTCGACGCGCACGGTGACCGCTTCAAGCTCAAGGCCGCCAACTGGCACGGCGCGAGCGGCACGTGGACCGGCTCGGGCGACGTCGGCGATCCGGCGAACCACCACGCCGGCGAGATCGCCTACCAGACCCCGCTCGGGCTGGACCGCGCGCCGATCGACACGGTCGTCGACGGGCTCGCGCAGCTGGGCCTGAACAGCGTCCGGCTGCAGTTCTCCAACGCGATGCTGCACGACACCCGGCCGGTGCCGGACCTGGCCGCCAACCCCGACCTGCACGGCCTGACGCCGCTGCAGGTCTACGACCGCGTCGTCGACCGGCTCACCGCGCGCGGGTTCGCCGTCATCCTCAACAACCACACCACGACCTCGCGCTGGTGCTGCGGGCTCGACGGCAACGAACGCTGGAACACCGCCCAGACCGAACAGCAGTGGCAGGACGACTGGCTGTTCATGGCGCGCCGCTACGCCGCGAACAAGCGCGTCGTCGGCGCCGACCTGTACAACGAGGTCCGCCGCAACGCCTTCGACGACCCCAACTGGGGCTGGGGCAACGGCACCGACTGGCAGCGCGCGAGCCAGCAGGTCGCCGACCGCATCCTCACCGAGGCGAACCGCGACCTGCTGATCTTCGTCGAGGGCATCAACTGGACCGGGCTGCCGATCGACGGCTTCCCGCACGGCCGGCCGACGCTCGAACCCGCCCGGACGCTGTCGCACACGCTCGTGGACTCGGGCAAGCTCGTCTATTCGGCGCACTTCTACGGCTACACCGGGCCCAACCACTCCGGCGCGACCGGGATCGGCGAAACGCACGACCCGCGCTACCGCGACCTCTCGCCCCAGGACCTGCGGGACACGTTGTACCGGCAGGCGTTCTTCGTCTCGGCCGACACCGGGCAGCACTACACCGCGCCGCTGTGGATCAGCGAGTTCGGCGAGGGCCGCAACACCACCGACCCGGCGTCACGCGCCTTCTTCGAGACCTTCGTGAACTACCTCGCCGAAACGGACACGGACTTCGCCTACTGGCCCGCGGTCGGTTTTCAGACGAACGGCTCCGGCGACGGCTGGGCGTTGCTGGAGTACGACGCGGCGGGCCGCCGCATCGACGTGCTCGACGGCACGGACTGGCGCGGCCCGGCCTGGCAACGGCTGATCTCCGCGCCGTCGCGGACCGGGCCGATCCCGGCGGCCGAGCACTGGTCGATGCTGAACCTGGACTACGCCGACTTCCAGGAGTCACGCCAGGTCCGCGCCCTGCCGGACTGGAATTCCGGCGCCCGCAAGGGCGTCTGCCCCGACGGCCAGCGGCTGGCGGGACTGGCCCACACCGGCAACCGCGGCCTGTGCACCGGGACGCTCGCGCCCCCGGCCGGGTACGTGGCCGTGCGCGACGAGACCTACGTCGACACGGACTGGGCGTCCGGCTACACCAAGACGCAGTGCCCGCCCGACCACGCGGTCGTCGGGTACAGCGTCCAGGGCGCGGCCTTCTCGGCGGTGCTGTGCGGCCGATCGCCGGCCCCGCTGGGCCGCACGGGCCGCACGGTGTGGTTCGACCGCGGCGACAACCGGCCGTCCGGCACCCCCGGCGGCGACTTCGCGACCGGCAGTTACAAGGGCCAGTGCGCACCGGGGGAGTACGTCGCCGGTGTCGCCTACACCGGCCGGATCGGGTCGAACCGGACACCGGACGCGCTGCTCTGCCGGTCCTGACCGGAGCCCCGGCGTCACGCCTTGAGGTCGAAACCCGTGACGTACCAGGATCCCGCGTGCCGCTGGACCTTGAGGCTGAGGCTGAACGAGCCGGTGTCGCCGGTCGCGCCGACGAGTTCGATGCTGCGCAGCGTGCGGCCGTCGAGCTTGATCGCGGTGTCCGGCACCGTGATCCGGTCACCCGCCTGCTTCACCGGGGCGACCTCGACCTTCCCGGCGGGAGGCAGGGTGACGCCCGGCTTGGCCCACGCCTCGTGCAGCGACTTGGCGCTCGCCAGGACTTCCGGCTTCCGGCACAGGGTCTCGGCGTCCTGACCGGCGGGCAGCAGCACCGGCGCGCTCGACAGGCACGCCTCGGTGTACCGCTCCTGCAGGATCTGGGTGACCCAGCGCTCGACGGCGCCGCCCGGGGTGCCGGCGCCGGAAGCGGGCCGAACTGGCGACGCCGGAGCCGCCGGGGTGACCGGGCCGGTCGTGGCCGGGCTCGCCGAGCCGGCGACGCTCGCCGGCGCGCACGCCGTCGCGAGCAGGGCCACCCAAGGGAGCAGGATCCCGCCCGGCACCGGAGCTTTCCTCGTTCGGCCGGTGTGCCCGGCGCTGAGCTTCATCGGCGGGATCCTGGTGACCGGCGGCGGTGACGTCAACCGGCGACCGTGAAGTCTGCCTCTTCGGCCGTGATGACCGGCCGGACCGGACCTGATCGCCGACGGGCCTTGACCGCCGGCCGGTGCCGGTCGAGAACGCGCCGCGGATCAGCCGGCCGGGGTGAACCGCACCGGCAGCGCCGCCAGGCCGCGGAACAGCGGCGACGGCCGCCACGCCAGTTCGTCGGCCGGGACCGACAGCGCGACGTCCGGCAGCCGGTCGAGCAGCACCTCGATCGCCGCCTCGGCGATGACCTTGGCGATCTCCTGGGCCGCGTACGGGCACCGGTGTTGGCCGTGGCTGAACGACAGGTACGCCTGGTTGCCGGTCGAGGCCTGCGGGACCGGCCGGACGAGCGGGTCCTGGTTGGCCGCCGCGAGCCCGAGGATGAGCAGGTCGCCCTGGCGGATCCGGCTGCTGCCCAGCCGGAGGTCGTGGGCGGCGAACCGGCCCGGGAAGTTCTGCGTCGGCGTGTCCTCCCAGAGCACCTCGTTCAGCGCCTGGCCGACGCTCCGGCGCCCGCCCGAGAGCGTCATCGCGAAGCGGTCGTCGGTGAGCATCAGCCGCAGGGTGTTGCCGATCCAGTAGGCCGTCGGCAGCTGGCCCGCGTTCATCAGGTGGAGCAGGTCCTCGGTGATCTCCTCGTCGGCGAGCGCGGCCGGGTGGGCCAGCAGCCGCGAGGTGACGTCCGGTCCCGGAGCACGCCGGCGCGACTCGACCAGGCCCCGCACCCGGTCCCGGACCCGCGCGTAGGCCTCGTTCGCGCCCTCGCCCGCCGCGTGCGTCCGGTAGACGTCGCTCACCAGGTCCGCGGTCTCCGCGGCCGGCACGCCGATCATCCGGGCGACGACCGGCAGCGGCACCCCGTCGGCGTACTGGGTGATCAGGTCGGCTTCGCCGCTCCCGGCGAAGGCGTCGACGAGCTGGTCGGCGACCTGCTGGGCCCGCGCCCCCAGGTCGAACTGGTCGACGGCGCCGAGCGCCTCGTCGAGGGCCTCGGCCCGCCGCCGGTGCTCGGCGCCCTCGGCGAACATCATCGTGGGCTGGTGGGCGAGCAGCGGCAGCAGCGGCCAGTCGGGCGGGACGCGGTCCCAGGCGTTCCAGCGCCGCGAGTCGCGCCCGAAGACCTCGGGGTTGCTCACGACGTACTGCACCTCGCGGTAGCCCAGGACCAGCCACGCCGGCACGTCGCCGTCGAGCAGGACCGGGGCCACCGGCCCGTGCGTGCGCCGCAGCTGCGCGTAGAGGTCCGCGGACCGCTGCTGGAACTGCGGCCCGGACAGCGGGACGGCGGACTGGGGCGTGCTCATGAGGCGGTCTCCCGGGCGGCGGACAGGACGAAGAGGTGGTTGACGAGGGACAGCAGGACCGTCTTGCTCGAGTCCCGGCGGCGGGCGTCGCAGTCGATCAGCGGCACGCCGGCGGGCAGGTCGAGGGCGTGGCGCACCTGGTCGAGGGAGTGCTCCGGCTCGCCGAAGTTGTTGCGCGCGACGACGAACGGCGTCCCGTGGTGTTCGAGGCGGTCGATCGAGTACCAGGAGTCGGCCAGCCGGCGGGTGTCGACCAGCACGACGGCGCCCAGGGTCCCGGCGAACAGGCGGTCCCAGAGGAACCAGAACCGCTCCTGGCCCGGCGCGCCGAACAGGTACAGCACCATCTCCTCGTTCAGGCTGATCCGCCCGAAGTCGAACGCGACCGTGGTGGTGGTCTTGCCGGGGGAGGCGCCCTCGTCGATGCCGACGCCCGCCTGCGTCAGGGTCTCCTCGGTGCTCAGCGGGCGGATTTCGCTGACCGAGCGGACCATGGTCGTCTTGCCCACCCCGAACCCGCCGACGATCACGATCTTCAGCCCTTCGCGGGCGGTACCCGGCAGCGGGGTGCGGACGTCCCGGTCAGAGCTTGTGCAGTCCACGGAGTACCTGTTCCAGGGTTTCGAGATCGGGCAGATCGGCGCCGGCCGGAGCCGGGGACGGGTGGCGGGCGGTGACCCGGCCGGTGTCGAGCAGGTCGCACAGCAGGATCTTCACGACGCTCACCGGCAGGCCCAGCTCCGAAGCGACTTCCACCATCGCCGTCGGGTGCCGGCACAGGTGCAGGATCCGGACGTGCTCGGACTGCATGCCGGGGACCGGATCGCTTTCGCTCACGATCAGCGTCACCAGGTCCAGCCCGCTCTCGTCCGCACGGCTGCGCCCGCCGGTGACGGTGTACAACCGGTCCGGGTCCTCGCGGTGGAGGCGTTCCCGCGTCACGTCATCCGGCCGTGGTGGGCCGCGCGGCGCGGGGCGGGGCGGTCAGGTACGCGCCGAGCTGCTCGACGAGCTCGTTCATGGTGTGCCCGACGAGACCGACGTCCGCCTCGTCGGCGGCGATCACCGCGAGGTGGGCGCCTTCGCCGGCTTCCACGATGAACAGCATCCCGCCGTGGAACTCCGTCATGGACTGGCGCACTCCGCCGGTCCCGTCGCCGAACTCGATGGACGTCCCGTAGGCCAGGCTCTGGATGCCCGAAGCGATGGCGGCCAGCTGGTCGGCCTGGTCGATGGTGAGCCCGCGGGTGTGGCAGAGCTTGAGCCCGTCCTTGGACAGCACCAGCGCGTGCCGGGTGCCGGGTGTCTTGGCCAGGAGGTTCTCCAGCAGCCAGTCGAGGTCGTGCTCGGTGGTGTTCATCGGCTGTCCTCCGAAGGAGCGGACGGGCGGGTGCCCCGGCCGGCCGCGTGGAACGCGCTGAACCGGGCACCGGCGTCGGCCCGCGCCGGTGCGGGACCCGGCGCCGGCGGCGGTACCGGCCTGGGCGCGGCCGCCAGCGTCTGCCCGCGACGCCGCTGCGGCAGCCCACCCTCCACTGTGGACGCCGGAGGAGTGGCGGGCGCCGGGGCGGGCGGTGTGCGCACCTCCGGCGTGACCGGCAGCGCGTCCGGCTCGGGCTGGGTGATCAGCTGCCGCGGGATCATCACCACCACGCCGGTGCCGCCCCGCGCGGACGGCCGGAAGTGCACGGTCAAGCCGTGCTTGCGCGCCAGGCACCCCACCACCGCCAGGCCCAGCCGGGTGCCGGAGAGCGTGGTCAGGTCCAGTGGCTCGGCGGAAACCGCCCGCACGGCCCGCTCCAGCGCCGCGGGGCCCATGACCAGGCCGCTGTCCTCGATCGTGACCACCACACCCGCGTGCACCTCCTCCACGTACACGTGGACGTCCTCCGACGGCGGGGAGAAGCTGGTGGCGTTGTCCATCAGTTCGGCCAGGGCGTGCATCACGCCTTCGGCGGCGTACCCGGCGATCGCGACGGTGCTCGTCGAGTGCGTCCGCACCCGCTGGTAGGCGCTGATCCGCCCCATCGCGCCGCGCAGGATGCTCTCCATCACGATCGGCTTGGTCCAGCGCCGGCCGGACCGCGCGCCGGTCAGGACCGCGATGCTGTCCGCCAGCCGGCCCGCCTGCGCCGTGCTGTGGTCCAGTTCGAGCAGGTCGCCGAGGACGTTTTCGTCGTAGCGGCCTTCCATCTCCCGCAGGTCGGCCAGCATGCTGGTGGCCAGCGCCTGGACGCGGCCGGCGGCGTTGGCGCAGGCCGCCATGGTGGCCGTGCGCATCCGTTCGCCCCGGCCGATCTCCTGCGCCACCGTCTCCAGCAGCCGCCGCCGGGCCCCGTCGGCCGGGCCGGGCACTTCGGCGAGCGCGGTGTCCGCCGAAGCGCCGTCACGCACGCGCTGCACCACGGCGGGCAGCGTTTCGTCGGCCAGGCGGTCGATTTCCGCGTCCAGCACGGCGATCCGGGCCCGGTGGTGGCGCGCCGCCAGCGCGAAGTACGCGGCGATCGTGACCGCCGCGCAGACGACGACGGCCGCCACCCCGCCGTACCAGGCCGCGTACGCCCCGGCCGTCAGCCACCACGCCCCGCCGGTGACGACGGCGGCGGCCGGCAGAACGTACAGGGCCCGGCCCACCGGCGGACGTCCCGCCTGCTGGTGCGCGAGTAGGTGCACAGACATCGATCAGGTCCTCGCGGGCGGTCGGAAACGGGTCAAGGGCGTGGCGGTGCCGGGATTCGCGGAAAAGGGGGAGTGCCGCGGCGGGTGGACGGAAGCTTCTCGATGCAGGCTCCTCGTTCCCGGCGGCGGTCGCCTCGGCGGTGCGCGGTGTGCCGGGGCCGGCGCACCGGGCGTCGCCGCTGGCGACGACGACCCTAGCGCCGATCTTTGCCGTCCGTAAGAGCCAATCTCCGCTGGCACAACTTCGCCGTGCGGCGGTGATTCCGGTCAATTTTCCACGGCGTGGCCGGCGGATCGGGGAAACTGTCGAAGATTAGGCCGTCTGCCGCAGTGCCGGTGGCGACCGGTGTGGGCGGGTTTCCCTGCGCCATTCACGGTAATCCTGCCGCCGGGCGAGCGGCGTTGCCGTATGGTATGAGAAAGCGCTTTCACAGACGGAGGAAGGCAACGCATGCCGCGGAAACCAGGGTTCCGGCACCGGATCGCCACCGTCGTCGCCGGGGTGGTGGCCGCCCTGACGGGCACCGGGGTGAGTGCTTCGGCCGCGACCGTCACTCACATCTACATCGCGGGCGACTCGACGGCGTCGACCTACACCTCGGCGCAGGCGCCCCGGGCCGGCTGGGCCCAGGCGCTCCCGGTGTTCCTGACGCCGAACGCCGTGGCGGTGAACGTGGCCAAGTCGGGCGCCAGCTCCAAGAGCTTCATCGACCTGGGCCGGCTCGACCACATCCTCGGGCTGATCAAGAAAGGGGACTACCTGCTGATCTCGTTCGGCCACAACGACGAGAAGGCCGACGATCCGACCCGGTACACCGAACCGTCGACGACCTACAAGCAGTACCTCTCGCAGTACGTCGACAAGAGCCGAGCCAAGGGCGCCATCCCGATCCTCCTCACACCGGTCGAGCGCCGCCACTTCGGCAGCGCGGGCACGATCACCCCGTCGCACGGCGCATACCCGGCGGCGATGCGGGAACTCGCGGCGGCCAAGCGGGTACCGCTGGTCGACCTGACCGCGGCCAGCACGGCGCTGTGGAACCGCGCGGGTGTCGAGGGGACGAAGAAGTACTTCATGATCTTCCCGGCCGGCCAGTACCCGAACTACCCCGGCGGCAGCTCGGACAACACGCACTTCCAGGCCGCCGGCGCGATCGAGGTCGCCCGTCTCGTGGCCACGGCCCTGCACGACCAGGGCGTGGTACCGGCGGCGGATTTCCGTCAGCTCACCGCGGCCATCCCCACCAGCGCGATCGTCTGGCCGACGACCGCACCCTACTGAGGACTGGCCCTGATGGCCCCGGTCAGCGGCCGGGGTCCGGACGGTGGACGTCGAGCTCCCCGTACGCCGGCAGCGCGCCGGCCACATCGGTGGACGCGCCACGGAGAACGGAGTCCAAAAACGCGACCGTCGCCGCGGCCACGATCCGCGGGCTGTCGGTGCGGCCCAGGGAACCGACGATCGAGGGCACCGGTGGCAGGTACAGCGGGCCGTCCGTGAACGTGAGGTGGGCCGCGCCCGGGATCGTCAGGCGGTAGCTCGGCGCCGTGCTGCTCTCGAACACCTCGGTGAGGCGCGGCAGGTAACGCGGGTCCGTCGCCGGGGTGATGGCCTGGGTGAGCGCGAGGGCCGGCCGGTCGAGGGCGGGCGACACCGGGCCGTGGGGGTAGCCGTCCAGGTCGATGGCGGCGGCGAACCGGTGGTCCTGGCGGACGGCCTGCAGGGCGGCGGCGCCACCGAGGGAATGGCTGGTCGCGGCGACCCGGCCGGTGTCCAGGCGGCCCGTCAGCGGGTCGGCGCCTTCGTCCAGGCCCGCCAGCTTGGTCAGCACGAAGCCGAGGTCGGCGGCGCGGATCGCGGTCCAGCCGGCCGCCAGCTCCTCGTCGGTGTCCCGGTCGCCGCTGGAGACGGTCGCCGTGGTGATCGTCCGGCCGTCGGCGAGGACGACGGCGGCGGAGTCGTACGGGTGGTCGACGGCGGCGACCACGTAGCCGTGGCTGGCCAGGTCCTCCGCCCACGCGGTGTTCTGGGTGCGCACCCCGCCGGATCCGGGGGAGAACAGCACGATCGGGAACCGCCCGCCCGAGCGGGCCACCGGGGCGTCGAAGACCGAGTGGGTGCGGGCGCGCGGGACGTCGTCCAGCAGGAACCCCGGCAGGCCGGCTCCGGCGGCGACGGCTTCGGCGATGGTGCGCCCTTCGTCTTCCGTACGTCCGAGGTAGGGCGCCCGCGGTGCGTCCGCGGCGCTGTTCTGCGCGGGGTACCAGAGCTGGACGACGACCGTCCGCCGGTCGAGCGGATCGGCCGTGAAGGTTTCGGGACGCGCCGGGTCGGTCCACTGCAGCACGCGGGTGCCGACCGCGAAGCCGCCCGAGGGAACGGGGAACACGGGCACGGGAAAGGCCCACGCGGCCACGACGCCCGTGGCGATCAGCCCGGCACAGGCCAGCGAACCCGGCAACGCGAGCCACCAGCGGGCCCGTCGGCCGGTCCGACGTCGCACCAAAGGGGCGAAAGCGAACGGTGCAGCGATGACAGCGCCCGCCAGCACCGGCAGCATCGGCCGGCGGAGTCCCGTCACGCTCAACGCGACCACGGACAGCAGGAGCACCGCCCCGGCCGCGATCGTGGCGGGTGGACGGGCGGCCGGCGGAAGCCAGCGCGCCACGACCAGCGCGACGGCTCCGAGCAACGCAAGGAGTTCCAGGAGGGACAGGTTCAGTCCCGTGATGATCTCGGTCACCCGGCCATCCTCGGCGCGGGGCAGGCCCGGCCACATCGCTCCCGGGTCCCGTTCCCGGTGCGACGGCGGTGGCAACCGGACCGGCCGGATCGGCGGCCGGACTGCGACCGGGGGAGGGGGTGGGACTCCTCCTCGGGTCGCATCCCGGCCGGGCGCGATCAGCCGGCGGGCTCATGTGCGCGGCGGTGTCCCCGGCCTAGCATGGCGGGACCGGGTACCCGCCCGGAGCTGGACCGACGGGAACGAGCGATGACCGAGGCGGCGGCCGGACCCGGCGACCGGGTGCTGAAACGATGGGCGCGCAACGCTTCCCGGCTGCCGCCGGTGGTGCGGGGGTCGCTGCTGCCGGCCCTTCTCCTGCTCAACGTCGTCACCACCCGGCCGCCGCGTGAGCTGCCGGTGGCCGTGGCCTTCACCGTCGTCCTGGTGCTGCCCCTGGCGTGGCGGCACCGGGCCCCGCGCACGGTCTTCGCCGCCGTGGCCGTGTTCGCCTCGGTCCAGTGGCTGCTGGACGTCCAGCTGCCCGCCGACCTCGCCCTGCTGGTGGCGCTTTACACGGTGGCCGTGCACTCGGAGCTGCGTGACACCCTGGCCGCCGGGGCCGTCCTGGCGGCCGGGGGCCTGCTGGCCTGCCTGCGCTGGGCCACCGAAGGCGCGTTCCTGACCCCGTTCGTCGCGGTCACCGCGCTGATCGTCGCCGTCGGCGTCTTCGGGGTGCACGTGCGGACCCACCGCGCCTACCTCGCCGCCGTCGAGGAACGGGCCGTGCGCCTGGAGCGCGACCACGACCAGCAGGCGCGGGTGGCCGTCGCCGAAGAGCGGACGCGGATCACCCGGGAGATGCACGACATCGTCACCCACAACCTGTCGGTCATGGTCGCGCTGACCGACGCCGCCGTCTACGCGCAGCACCGGTCGCCCGGCAAGGCCACCACGGCGATGCTCCAGATCTCCGAGACGGGCCGCCAGGCGCTGACCGACATGCGGCGTTCCCTCGGCGTCCTGCGCGCCGGCGAACCGGACGCGCTGCGCCACCCGCTGCCCGGCATCGCCCAGCTGAGCACCCTCGCCGACCAGATGGGCGCCGCCGGGCTGCCGACCGGCCTGGAAATCCACGGCGGCTTCACCCACGTCCCCGCCACCGCGCAGCTGACCGTCCACCGGCTGGTCCAGGAGGCCCTGACCAACACCCTCAAGCACACGCCCGCCGGCACCCGGGCGACGGTGCGGATCGAGTGCGCGGCCGAGACCGTCACGGTGGACGTCACCGACACCGGCCCCGGCACGCCGTCCCCCGCCACCACCGGCCACGGCCTCACCGGCATGCGCGAGCGCGCGGCGGCCTACGGCGGGACGGTGCGCGCCGGACCACTCCCGGACGGCGGCTGGGGCGTCCACACGCGACTGTTCCTCGCCGTGGCGCCGGCATGACGATCCGCATCCTGATCGCCGACGACGAAGCGCTGCTCCGGATGGCCTTCGGCACGGTCCTGGAGGCCCAGCCCGACATGGCACCGGTCGCCGAAGCCGAAGACGGCGCCCAGGCCGTCCGCCTCGCCCGGGAACTGCGTCCCGACGTCGTGCTGATGGACGTCCGGATGCCCGGGACCGACGGCATCGAGGCGACCCGGCAGATCATCGGCACCTGCCCGCAGGTCCGGGTGCTCATCCTCACCACGTTCGACCTCGACGAATACGCCTTCGCCGGGCTCAAGGCCGGAGCCTCCGGGTTCCTGCTGAAGAACACCCGGCCCGAGGAACTGCTCACGGCGATCCGGCACGTCGCCGCGGGCGACGCGGTGGTCTCCCCGCGCATCACCCGCCGGCTGCTGGAGAACTTCCGCCCCCACCTTCCCGACGGCACGACCGGGCACGACGAGCGCCTGAGCCGGCTCAGCGCGCGTGAGCACGAGGTGCTCGTCCAGGTGGGCGCGGGCCGGTCGAACTCCGAGATCGCGGCCGCCCTGCACCTCGCGGAGGCGACGGTGAAGTCGCACCTGGGGCGGATCCTGCAGAAACTCGAGCTCCGCGACCGGATCCAGGCCGTGATCTTCGCCTACGAGAGCCGGCTCATCCACCCGGCATGAGGACCTCGTCGTCAGGAGGCCGAGCCGCCTGACCTGCGCCGACCGGGGTGTCGCCGGCCACCGGCCCGGTGAGCGGGATCAGCATCCGCAACCAGCTGCCCGGCCGGGTCACCGGCGTGGCGGCGGGGGAGGCGATGGCGACGGTGAAGCTCGCCGTCGACGGTGGTGAGCTGACCGCGCCCATCACCCGGGAGGCTGTCACCGAGCTGGGCCTGGCGGAGGGCTCCTCGGTGGTCACGCTGGTCAAGTCGACGGAGATCTCGCCGGCGATCGGCTGATGGACAACCTGAGGACTACCTATGTAGAGTACGACATATGGTAGGCCCTCGGATGACGCTGCAGACCCAGCTGGTGCTCCGCGCCCTGTTGCAGCGGCCCGCGCGGGAGCAGTACGGCCTGGAGCTCTGCGCGGAAACCGGCCTGCCGAGCGGCACCATCTACCCCATCGTCGCCCGGCTCGAAGGCTTCGGGTGGGTCGAAAGCCGGTGGGAGAACCCGAACGAGCACATCGTCGAGAAGCGGCCGCGGCGCCGGTACTACCGGCTGACCGACGAGGGCGCCGAGCAGGCCCGGGTCGCGCTCGCCCGGGTGCACCGGCCGGCGCGGATGCGCGGGTTCGGCCTGGCCGGGGAGCCGGCGTGAGCACCGGGCCGCGGCCGGTCGCCGAGATCGCCGGCCAGTATCCGCACGCCGAGGCCGAGCTGGTCGAACGGGCGTATGTGTTCGCGGCGTTCTGGCACCGCGGCCAGTATCGGCACAGCGGTGACCCCTACATCACCCACCCGCTCGAGGTCGCCGCCACGCTGGCCCGGCTGGGGCTCGATGCCCGGATGGTCTGCGCGGGCCTGCTGCACGACGTCGTCGAGGACACCCGGTGCCCGCTCGACCTGCTGCGCGCGGAGTTCGGCGAGGAAATCGCGGCCCTGGTGCAGGGGCTGCTCGTGCTGGAGCGGGACGGCGGTCCGCCGGAGTCCGCCGAGCGCCGGGTGCTGATCCTCAAGCTCGCCGACCGGCTGCACAACATGCGGACCATCCGGTTCGTGCCGCGGGCCAAGCAGGAACGGAAATCCCGGGAAACCCTGGAGGTCCTGGTCCCGCTGGCCGGCCGGCTCGGGCTCGACACCGTGAAGGAACAGCTGGAAGCGCTGTCCCTGGCGACGCTCTACCCGGATCGGTTCACCGGTCACCCCGGCCCGGCCGGCGGCCTCGGATGCTCCCGCAGGGTCCTGGCGATCTCCACCGCGCTGCTCCCCGCCGACGCCCGCGCCCGCTGGCTCGAGGAGTGGACCGCCGAACTGCACGCGCTGCCCGGCCGCCGCGGCCGGGCCCGGTTCACCGTGCAGATCCTCGCCGGCGTGGCGCGGCTCGCGGTCGCACTGCGCCGGGCCGGGCCGTGAGGCGGCCGCCGCGCCACGCGCCGTGCCACCGGGCGATCGTGGCCGTGGACGTCGAGGCCTCCACGGCCCGGCGCAACCCGGACAAGATCACCCTCCGCGCGGCGCTCTACGAGATTGTCGAGGCGGCCCTGCACACCGGCGGCATCACCCGGCGCCGCCGCGACCCGCTCATCAACTGCGGCGACGGAATCCTCACCCTGGTCCGCCCCGGTGACCGCACGCCGAAAACGGTGTTGCTCGACCGGGTGATCCCCGAGCTCGGCCGCCTGCTGGCCGAACACAACGCCCACCGCCCGGCGCACCGCCTGCGCCTGCGCGCGGCGGTGCACGCCGGCGAGGTCCACTACGACCGTCACGGCTGTTTCGGCGAGGCGGTGGACCTCACGTTCCGCCTGCTGGATTCGCCCGAACTCAAGCAGGCGCTCAGCCGGTCGGCGACCCCG
This sequence comes from Amycolatopsis sp. NPDC004625, assembly GCF_040609695.1. Taxonomy (NCBI): domain Bacteria; kingdom Bacillati; phylum Actinomycetota; class Actinomycetes; order Pseudonocardiales; family Pseudonocardiaceae; genus Amycolatopsis; species Amycolatopsis sp. NPDC004625. The sequence continues at coordinate 72,388 of NZ_JBEXKX010000026.1, read as the reverse complement.
TTGACGCTGGTCGTCTCCGACCCCGTCTACCAGTCGATCATCCGCCCCGGCGGCGACCGGATCGACCAGAACCGCTTCCGCCCGCTGGTGCACGTGACCATCGCCGGCCAGTGCCACCACGGCTGGGTCCAGGCTCCGCAGCCGGCCGCCGGCCGGAACGGACCCCCCGATCGTGAACGTCGATCCGCGTGGCCCACTCGCTCCCCTGTGGACAGTGGAAACGCGGGCAGGGCGGAAAAAATGCCGTCTTGACGTCGATCGCGAATTCTGCATTTCACGGTCTCCGTCACAACGAGTGCGTTCTTGTCGTATCCGGCGTTGCCGGGGTAGTGTCCGCCCGTGCCGGATGTCGTGTGGACGCTCAGTGCTGCCGAACAGCAGCGGGCTCGCAGTTTCCAGTCGGTGAACGGGATCGGGCGGGTGCTGCTCGGCCCGACTGCGCCCGATGCGTCGGGATCGCAATTCAAGACGGCGTGGATCAGCGTCGTGCTGCCGATCGCCCCGATCGCGCGCTACTACCTGGTCGAAGAAGGCTCGCTGACCTTCGGGACCAAAACCACCACCAGGTACCGCATCGTCGGCCGCTCGCGGCTGGTGGGGGCGGAAATAGCGCGCACCTACCTCTACTGCTGGCTCGTCGCGCCCCTGATCGCCGTCGGGCCGGTCGCGCTGGTGTTGTCCCAGGCCGACGAGCTGGCCGATTCGATCGGCGTGTTCGGGCTGATCGCCTTGTTCCTGGTCATTTTGTTCGCGTCCGTCGCGGCCCTTTCCTACGGGACGAAATTCGTGCGGAAACGATTCTTCGTGCCGCGGAAGGTGGTGCTCCGAACGGAGCCGTGACGGATACGATGCGGCCATGACCCGGCACCGGATCGTCGTCGTCCTGCTCGAAGAGGTGCTCCCGCTCGACTACGCGATCCCGGTGCACGTGTTCGGCCGGGAAGCGCCGGAAGCCTACGAACTGGTGACCGTGACGGTGGGCGGCGGTGCGGTGCCGGTGGCCGGCGGGACCACCGTGGTGCCGGACGGCGGCCTGGAGCTGCTGCGCGGAGCGGAGACGATCATCGTGCCGGGGTACGCCGGGGCGGTGGATCGGGAACTGCCCGGCTCGCTGGTCCGGGCCCTGGCGGGCGCGCACCGGCGCGGGGTCCGGATGGTGTCGATCTGCTCGGGCGCGTTCGCCCTGGCGCGGGCCGGGGTGCTCGACGGGCGGACCGTGACCACCCACTGGTCGCTGTGCGCCGAGCTCGCGGACCGGTTTCCCGCGCTCACCGTCGACCAGTCGGTCCTCCTGGCCGGGGCCGGCTCGGTCTTCACCTCGGGCGGGGTCACCGCCGGGGTGGACCTGTGCCTGCACCTGCTGCGGCTCGACCTGGGCGCGGCGGCCGCGCGGCACGTGGCGCGGCGCATCGTGATGGCCCCGCGGCCGGCGGACGGCCAGCGGCAGTTCGTGGAGCCGGTGCTCGCCCCGCCCGGCGACGACGTCATCGCCCGGGTCCAGCAGTGGATGGTGACGGCGCTGGAGCGCGCGCTTTCGGTGAAGGACATGGCCGCCGAGGCCGGGATGGCGGAGCGGACCTTCCACCGGCGTTTCCGGGAGCGGACCGGCCTGCCGCCGCTGGCGTGGCTGCGTGACCAGCGCATCGCCCGGGCGAAGGAGCTCCTCGAGAATTCGGAGCTCTCCGTCGAAGAGATCGCTCGCCGGGTCGGGCTGGGCACGGCGACCAACCTGCGGGTCCAGTTCCGCCGGGCCACCAACGTTTCGCCGCGCGAACACCGGAGATCGTTCACCTTCGGTCAGGCCTGACGCCGTGGCAGGAAGGTTTCGATAGTCGGCGGTACTGCCACTGTCCGGAGGCGAGGGCCACGGCCGAAACTGGGCCGGCACCCCCTTCGGACCCAGGAGATCGAAACCATGGACCAGCCGACCTTCGTCCTCGTGCACGGCGCTCTGACCGACGCTTCGGTGTGGCGCCGGGTGTCCGCGCGCCTGCAGGACGCGGGGCACGCCGTCATCGCGCCGGCCCTGCCGCTGCGCCGCTTCGACAGCGACATCGCCTACCTCCGCGCGTTCCTCGCAACCCTTCCCGGGCCGCTCGTCGTCGTCGCGCACTCGTACGCCGGGTCGGTCGTCTCGGCTCCGGCCGCCCTGACACCCGCGGTTCGCGCCCTCGTCTTCGTCACGGCGTTCCAACAGGACGCGGGGGAGACGGCGGCCGCGCTCAACGGGAAGTTCCCCGGCAGCCTGCTGACCCCGGAAAACCTGGTCGTGCGCGACTACCCCGGTGGTGCGGAGGTCTACCTCCGGCCCGAGAGGTTCGCCGAGGTCTACGCGGGTGACGCCGGGGCGCGGGACCGGAAGATGCTTGCGGCAGCACAAAAGCCGTTCGACCCGGTCACCCTCGAGGGATCCTTCGCCGAAGCCGCCAGCTGGCACACCCTGCCGTCGTGGGCGGTCGTGTCCACCGAGGACCGGTCCATCCCGGCGGAGGCCCAGCGGTGGATGGCCGGGCGGGCCGGTTCCACCGTCGTCGAGGTGGCTTCCTCGCACGCCGTTGCGCTGGTGCACCCGGACGTGGTCGCGGACGTCATCCTCGGTGCCACGGGCTGAGCGCACCGGCATTTACCTCCCGGGGAATTGGATCGACGCCGTCGTGGCCGGAGGATTCAGCGCATGACCCCTTACCCGATTCACACCGAGTCCACCGCCGGCGAGACGGCCGCGGAGCCGCTGAGGGTGCTGGCGAAGGCGTTCGGCTTCGTCCCCGCCGCGGCCGGCCTGATGGCCAACTCACCGGCGCTGATCAGCACGTTCTTCGCCGCGTTCGGCCACTTCCGCGGCGGCACGTTCGGCCCGGCCGAGCGTCAGGTCCTGCTCCTGGCCAACGCCGTCGCCAACCGCTGCGAGTGGGCGGTGGCGTTCCACACGCTGGAGTCGATCGAGGACGGCGTCGAGCCGGCCGTGATCGAGGCGATCCGCCGCGGCGAGCGCCCCGGCGACCCGCGCGCGGCCGCGCTGTGGGCGTTCACCCGGTCCCTGATCGAAAAGCGGGGACACGTCGACGACGGCGAGGTCGCGGCCTTCCGGTCGGCGGGGTTCACCGGGGAGCAGGTCTTCGAGGTGATCACCGCGGTGGCGATCTCGGCGATGACCAACCACACGGCGAACCTCGCCCGGCCGGCGCTGGAGGACGTGCTGGTGCCGCACGCGTGGACTGCGGAATACTCGACCGGTGCCTGAAGTGGGTGTGCTGCTGAAACACTGGCGTGGCGCCCGGCGGCTCAGCCAGCTGGCGCTGGCCGCGGAGGCCGCGGTGTCGGTCCGGCACCTCTGCTTCGTCGAGACCGGCCGGGCGAACCCGAGCCGTGCCATGGTCCTGAAGCTGGCGGAGGTGCTCGACGTCCCCCTGCGCGAGCGCAACACGCTGCTGCTGAGCGCCGGGTTCTCGCCCGAGTACCCGGAGTCGCAGCTGGACGCGCCGTCGCTGGCTGCCGTGCGCGGGGCGCTGGAGACGATCCTCGCCCAGCAGGAACCGTTCCCGGCGCTGGTGATGGACCGCAGCTGGGACATCCGGCAGACCAACGCCGCCGCCCGCCGGTTCTTCGCGTTCCTGCAGGAGGGACAGCGGCGGAGCGCACCGGAGCCGGCGAACGTGCTGCGCCGGATGTTCCACCCGGACGGCGTCCGCCGGCACGTGACGAACTGGCCGGAGGTCGCCGAGGCCCTGGTGCGGCGGGCGCGCCGGGAGGCGATCGGCGGCGTCGCCGACGAACGCGCCCAGCGGATCCTCGACGAGGTGCTGAACTACCCCGGGGTGCCGCCGGACCTGCGGCTGGTGGACGCGACGACGCCGGTCCTGCCGATCGTCCCGATCCGCTACGCCCGCGGCGATCGGCGCTTCGACTACTTCTCCACGGTGACCACCCTCGGCACCCCGCAGGACGTGACGCTGCAGGAGCTGCGCATCGAGTGCTTCTACCCGATGAACGAGGAAACCCGGGACCACGCGCGAAACCTGGCCTGACCGGGTGCCCGTCCACTAAGGACTGATCGGCTCCGCCAGCGGCGTTTCCCCGGCGCTCACGTTGCCGGGAAGCCGCAGGCCGTCGTGCAGCGGGACCAGTTCGGACTGGAGCACCATGGCCGCGCCGCCGATCGCGGGTGCGGTCGCCGCGGCGCGCGACAGGCGGACGTCCGGGATGTGCGCGGTGCGCGCGAAGAACGCGTGGTCGAGTTCGTCGCGGATGGCCGGCAGGTACGAAGCTCCCGCGATCGCGAAACTCGGCCCGGTGAGCACGACGGACTCCAGGTCCATCACGTTGGCGAGGGTGCGCACGGCCACCGCGACGTACCGCGCGGACCGGTCGAGCAACGCCACCGCGCCGGCGTCCCCGCGCCGGGCGGCCCGGCTCAGCGCGCCGAAGTCGGTGAGCACCGAGGCGGACTCCGGGCTCTTCCGCCGCAGGCCGGCCACCTTGGCCAGCCGGCGGTCCGCCCGGGCCTGCTCGACGACCGCGGCCGGGCCGGCCAGCGCCTCCAGGCAGCCGCGGGCGCCGCACCAGCACTCCGGCCCGTCGAGGTCGAGGCAGACGTGGCCCACCTCGCCGGTGTTGCCGCTCGCGCCCCGGAACGGCAGGCCGTTGACGAGCAGGCCCGACCCGATGCCGGTGCCCATGTAGATCGCGGCGAACGTGGCGGAGGCGTCGACCCCGCCGGACCACAGTTCGCCGAGCCCGGCCGCGCTGGCGTCGTTCTCCAGGAACACCGGCAGGCCGGCCACCCGGCGCAGCTCGTCGCCGAGCGGGTAGCCGAGCCACGGCCGCAGCGACGGTGGCGTCACCGCCATCCCGCCGCCGGAGGCGAGCGGGCCCGGGAAGACCAGCCCGAACCCGAGCAGGCGGGTGCGGTCGATGCCGGCTCCGCGGACCAGGGTCGCCGCCTCCTGCGCCATCCTCGCGACGACTTCGCCGGGCGCCGCGGAGCCCGGGCCGGGCCGGCTGGTGCGCGCGACGACCGCGCCGGAAAGGTCGGTCAGGGCGTAGGTGAGACCGGCGTGGTCGAGGTGGATGCCGACGGCGAACCGGGCGCCCGGGTCGAGCTGCAGCAGGACCCGGCGCTTGCCGCCGGTCGACTCCGCGCGCCCGGTTTCGACGACCAGGCCGTCGTCGATGAGCCCGCGCACCACCGTCGAGATCGTCGCGCCGGTCATCCCGGTCGCGGCGACGATGCCGACCCGGCTGATCGTCCCCGCGGCGCGGATGACGTCGAGGATGACCGCGCGCGTACTGGCGTGCGGTGTCGTCCGCGGCGCCCCGCTGCTCATGCGCGCCTCCCGGTGCTGGTTGGGCCGGATGCCGTCATTGTGACACGCGAGGGTTGACTTAGTTTCTTCGTCGACTTAACAATGTTGCGGCGCGCTTGGTTCGGCAACGAAGCCCACGAGAGGACTCGTCATGTCGCGTACTCCACGCCGTCGCCGCCTGGGTGCGGTCGTCGCCGCCGCCCTGTTCGCCGCCGGGTGCTCCTCGTCCGGGAGCACCGGCTCCGGGGGAGACGCCACGCTCGTGGCCTACGTGGGCCAGGCCGGGGACTACCAGGTCAACTTCAACCCGTACTCCTCCAGCGTGATCGAAGCTCCGGGGACGATCTTCGAGTCGCTGTTCTTCTTCAACGTCACCAAGGACGCCCCGCCGCAGCCGCTGCTGGGCACGGACTACGCGTGGAACGCGACCGGCACCGAGCTGTCGATCACGCTGCGGTCCGGGGTGAAGTTCTCCGACGGCACGCCGTTCACCGCCCGCGACGTCGTCTTCACCCTCGACATGGTCGCGAAGAACAAGACCATCAACACCACCGGCTACGACGGGAAAGCCGTCGCGGCCGACGACACCCACGTCAAGGTCACCTTCCCCGGCCCGGCGTTCATGCAGGGCCCGCAGGTGCTCGGCAAGATGTTCATCGTCCCGCAGCACCTGTGGTCGAAGATCGCGGACCCGGCGAACGACGTCATCGCGCAGCCGGTCGGCACCGGCCCGTTCAAGCTCGCGTCGTTCAAGCCGCAGGCGTTCACCTACGACGCGAACGCGGGGTACTGGGGCGGCGAGCCGGCGGTCAAGCACATCCGCTTCCTCGCCCTCTCGGGCAACCAGTCGGGCGCCGACGCGCTGGCCGCCAAGCAGATCGACTGGCAGACCGGCCCGGTGCCCGACGTCAAGAACGTCGCGAAGAACTACCCGGGCTACCAGGCGGTGATCACGCCGATGAACCAGATCGCGCTGTTCACCTGCTCGAACGCCGCGCTCGGCTGCACCGGACCGCAGACCGATCCCGCGGTGCGGCACGCGATCTACTACGCGATCAACCGCACCCAGCTGAACTCGCTCGCCTTCGAGGACACCGCCTCCGACGTCTCACCCGGCTTCGCCCTCCTCGGACGGGACGCGAAGTGGGTGTCGCCGAAGCTGCAGGAGAAGACCGCGCCGAAGAACCCCGACCCGGCCAGGGCCGACAGCCTGCTCCAGGGCGCCGGGTACGCCAAGGGCGGCGACGGCCTGTACGCCAAGGGCGGGAAACCCTTGGAGCTGACGGTGCAGGTGCCCTCGGGCTGGACCGACTACATCACCGCGATCGACACCATGACCCAGCAGCTGAAGCAGGCCGGGATCAAGCTGGTTTCGCAGCAGGTGTCCTACAACGAATGGGCCGACGCCCGCGTCCGCGGCCGGTTCCAGCTGCTGATCGACTCGCTGCTGCAGGGCCCGTCGGCCGATCCGTACTACACCTTCAACTACTACTTCGCCACGGAGACGACGGCCAAGGTCGGCGAGTCCGCGTACCCGAACTACAGCCGGTACTCCGATCCCGAGGTCGACGCCGCCCTCAACGCTCTCAAGGGCATCCCGCCCGCCGACGCGGCGAAGCGCCAGCCGCTCTACGACGTCGTGCAGACCAGGTCCGAGCAGGCGATGCCCTACATCCCGGTCCTGACCTCCGGCACCATCAGCGAGTACAACGCGGCGAAGTTCACCGGCTGGCCGACGAAGGACAACCTGTACGCGTTCCCGGCGGTGTGGAACCGGCCGGACCAGGCGCAGATCTTCAAGGCTCTCAAGCCGGCCGGGCAGTGATGCGGTACTACCTGCGCAAGTTCGGCTTCTACCTGGTCGCCCTGTGGGCCGCGCTGACGCTGAACTTCTTCGTCCCGCGGCTGATGCCGGGCAACCCGGTCGACGTCCTGCTGGCCAAGATCGCCCAGCGCGGCGGCGCACCCGACCCGGCCGTCCGGCGGGCGTACGAACTGCTGCTGGGCACGCGCTCCGGTGAGTCCCTCTGGTCGCAGTACGTCGCCTACCTCGGCAAGCTGGCCACCGGGGACCTCGGGATCTCGGTGAGCGTGTTCCCGGCGAAGGTGTCCGACGTGATCGGGCAGGCCCTCCCGTGGACGCTGGCGCTCGTCGGGATCGCGACGCTGCTGTCCTTCCTGCTCGGTGTCGCGCTCGGGATGTTGGTCGGCTGGAAGCGCGGGACGTGGCTGGATTCGCTGGTCCCCGCGACCACGGTGCTGGCCGCGGTGCCGTACTTCTGGCTCGCGTTGATCTTCGCGGCCGTGTTCGCTTCGGCGCTGGGCTGGTTCCCGCTGCTCGGCGGGTACGACGTCGTGCTCGATCCCGGCTGGACCGCCGGATTCCTCGGCTCGGCGCTCGCCCACGGCGCGCTGCCGGCGCTGACGATCGTCGTCTCCTCGGCCGGCGGCTGGCTGCTCGGGATGCGGAACATGATGGTCTCGGCCGGCTCCGAGGACTACGTGCTCACCGCGCAGGCCAAGGGGTTGCGCGACACGCGGGTGATGGTGCGGTACGCCGCGCGCAACGCCGTGCTGCCGTCGGTGGCGGGGTTCGCCATCTCGCTCGGGTTCGTGGTGTCCGGCTCGATCGTCACCGAGCAGGTGTTCTCCTACCCCGGGATCGGCTCGAAACTGCTGCAAGCGGTGCAGAACAGCGACTACGCCCTGATGCAGGGCATCTTCCTGGTGATCACGGTCGCCGTGCTCGGCGCCAACCTGGCCGTGGACCTGCTCTACGGCGTCATCGACGCGCGCACCCGGGCGCGGGAGGCGGCATGACGAACCTCGGACCTGCGGCCGTCCCCGCGCCACGGTGGGGCAGCGGCCTGCGCGCGATGCTGCCCCGCTGGTCACTCCGGCTCGCGATCGGGCTCGGCCTGATCGGGGCCATCGCGTTGTTCGGCGTCCTCGGGTCGTTGTTCGTGGGCGACCCGAACGCGGTGCGCGACGCCGGGCTGACCCCGCCGGGCGGCGGCCACCTGCTGGGCCTCACCCAGACCGGCCAGGACGTGTTCGCGCAGCTGGCGTATTCGACGCGCGGGTCACTGGAGATCGGCCTGCTGGTCGGCGCGCTGGCGACCGTGTTGTCCGCGTTCTTCGGCGTGCTCGGCGCGTACGCAGGAGGGGTCGTCGACGAGGCTTTTTCCTTGTTTTCCAACGTCATGCTGGTCATCCCCGGGCTGCCGCTGGTGATCGTCATCGCCGGGTTCGTCCCGCCGGAGTCGCGCGGGGCCTGGACGATCGGGCTGGTGCTGGCCGTCACCGGCTGGGCCGCCTCCGCCCGGGTGCTGCGCGCGCAGACGCTCTCGCTGCGCAACCGCGACTATGTGGCCGCCGCGCGGGTGGCGGGGGAGAAGCGCTGGCGGATCATCACGGTGGAAATCCTGCCGAACCTGCTGCCGCTGCTGGCTTCCCAGTTCGTGTTCGCGGTGATCTGGGCGATTCTGTCCGAAGCCTCCCTGTCGTTCCTCGGGCTCGGGGCGTCGAACTCCTCGACCCTCGGCACGATGCTCTACTACGCCCAGAACGGCTTTGCGCTGCAGCGGCACGCGTGGTGGTGGTTCGTGCCGCCGGGGCTGGTGATCGCGCTTTTCGGGTGCGGGCTGTCGCTGGTCAACTTCAGCATCGACGAAGTGATCAACCCGAAGCTGCGCAGTGTGTTCCGGGTCCGGCGGCGGGATCCGGTCCCGCCCGCCGAGGTCAGGCCGGCCGGGGAAAACGTCGTGGTCGAGGTGGACTCGCTCGATGTCGTCTACCGGAGCGACGTCCCGGTGCACGCGGTCAAGAACGTCTCGGTGAGCTTGCGCCGCGGGGAGATCCTCGGGCTGGCCGGCGAGTCCGGCTGCGGCAAGACGACCCTGGCCTACGCGATCGCCCGGCTGCACCGGCCGCCGGCCGAGGTCACCGCGGGCTCGGTCGTCTTCCACGACCGCGACGGGACCGGTACGGACGTCCTGCACCTCGGCCCGGACGCGCTGCGCGCCTTCCGCTGGGACAAGCTGTCGATGGTCTTCCAGGGCGCGATGAACGCGCTCAACCCGGTGACGACCGTGCGCGCCCAGCTCGACGACGTCCTCACGACGCACCGGCCGGCCATGACCGCGGCCGACCGGCGGGCCCGGTGCGCGGAGGTGCTGCGGCTGGTCGGCGTGGACCCGGCCCGGCTGACGTCGTTCGCCCACGAGCTCTCGGGCGGGATGCGCCAGCGGGTGATGATCGCGATGGCTCTGCTGCTCGACCCGCAGGTGATCATCATGGACGAGCCGACGACCGCGCTCGACGTCGTCGTCCAGCGCGGCATCGTCGGCGAAATCCTGCGGCTGCGCGACGAACTCGGCATCGCCGTCCTGCTGATCACCCACGACCTGCCGCTGCTGCTGGAGATCGCCGACCGCATCGCCGTGATGAAGGACGGCGAGGTCGTCGAATACGCCGACGCCGGGCAGATGTACCGCGCGCCGGCCCACCCCTACACCCGCGAGCTGCTGTCGTCGTTCCCCAGCCTCACCGGGGCGCGCGGCGCGTTCCTGCGCGCCGGACAGCTGGAGGGCAGCCGATGACCACCCTCGAAACGACCGGCCTGGTGAAGGACTACCGGATCCGGTCGGGCCTGCGCCGCGACCGGTTCCGCGCGGTCGACCACGTGTCCCTCGCGCTGACGCCGGGCCGGACGGTCGCGCTGGTCGGCGAGTCGGGCTCGGGCAAGTCGACGATCGCCCGCCTGCTGACCCGGCTCGACCGGCCCACCGGCGGCGAGATCGCGCTGCGCGACACCGGCGGCCGCCCGGTGCCCGGCCGGGCCTACCGCGACCACGTCCAGATGGTGTTCCAGGACCCGTTCGCCTCACTCAACCCGTTCCACACGGTCGAACACCACCTGGCCCGCCCGCTGCTGCTGCACGGCCGGACCCGCGGGGCCGAGCAAACCTGGCGCGAGGTGCTGCACCTGCTGGACCGCGTGCAGCTGCGGCCGGCCGAGGACATCGCCCGGCGTCGCCCGCACGAGCTCTCCGGCGGCCAGCGCCAGCGGGTCGCGATCGCCCGGGCCCTGGCGCCGGGGGCGAAAGTCGTGATCGCCGACGAACCGGTGTCCATGTTGGACGTCTCCATCCGGCTCGGGGTGCTGAACCTGCTCGCCCGGCTGCAGCGCGAAGACGACCTGGCCGTCCTGTACATCACCCACGACCTCGCCACGGCCCGGCACTTCGCCGACGACGTCGTCGTCCTCTACCGAGGTCAGGTCGTCGAACGCGGACCGGCCGCCGAGGTCATCCTGCGGCCGAAGCACCCGTACACGCAGTTGCTGGCCGCGTCGGCGCCCGACCCGGACAAGCGCGGCCGGGCGCCGGCCGCGTCCGAAGCGGGAACCGGCGCTTCCGCCGGCCGGCCCGGTGGGTGTGCGTTCCGCGACCGGTGCCCGTCGGCCATGGTCGTCTGCGCCGGCGCTCCCGCCGAAGAGCCGGTCGGCGACGGGCACACCGCCCGGTGCTGGCTGTACGGCCCGCGGTCCTAGTCGATTTGCCTGCGTAACTAACGAGGGAGCGCGATGCATCGCGAAGAGCTGCATGACGGCTGGCGTCTCGAAGCGGTGGACGGCCCGGAGCACGTCGCCGGCCGGGCGGTGCCGGCCACGGTTCCCGGCTCGGTCCACCTCGACCTGCTCGAAGCCGGCCTCATCGAGCACCCCTACCTCGACCGCGTGGAAGAAGGCCTGGCCTGGATGCACCGCACCCCGTGGCGCTACACGCTGGACTTCGTCGCCGAGGCCGTGGCCGACCGCGCCGACCTGGTGTTCGAGGGCCTCGACACGGTCGCGACCGTCCGGCTGAACGGCCGGGTGATCGGCCGGACGGCGAACATGCACCGCAGCCACCGCTTCGACGTCCGCGAAGTCCTCCGGGCGGGCGGGAACGAGCTGACCGTCGACCTGCGCCCGGCGCTGGAGCACGCGGAAGCGGTCGAGCGGGCCCTCGGCGACCGGCCGCACGCGTACCCGCACCCGTTCAACATGATCCGCAAGATGGCCTGCTCCTTCGGCTGGGACTGGGGACCGGACCTGCAGACCGCCGGGATCTGGCGCCCGGTCCGCCTCGAACGCTGGCGGGACGCGCGGCTGGCGAGCGTCCGGCCCCTGGTCACCGTCGACGACGACGGCACCGGCCGGGTCACCGTGCACGCCGACGTCGAACGCGCCTCCCACGCCCCCTTGGACGTGACCGTCACGATCGCCGGGCGGACCGGACACGGGCAGATCGCGCCCGGCGACACGACGGCGACGGTCGTCGTCACCGTGCCGCAGCCCGATCTCTGGTGGCCCACCGGGTACGGCGGCCAGCCGCGCTACCCGCTTTCGGTCGAGCTCGGCACCGACGGCCGCGGCCTCGACCGCTACGACCGGCACCTCGGTTTCCGCACGATCACCGTCGACACCGCGCCGGACGAGATCGGCACGCCGTTCACGTTCGTCGTCAACGGGAAACCGGTGTTCGCCAAGGGCGCCAACTGGATCCCGGACGACCACTTCCTCACCCGCATCACCCGCGAGCGGCTCGCCCGGCGCGTCGGCCAGGCCGTCGACGCGAACCTCAACCTGCTGCGGGTCTGGGGCGGCGGGATCTACGAAAGCGAGGACTTCTACGACGTCTGCGACGAGCGCGGAGTCCTGGTCTGGCAGGACTTCCCGTTCGCCTGCGCCGCCTACCCCGAGGAAGATCCACTGTGGACGGAGGTCGAAGCCGAGGCGCGCGAGCACGTCGCCCGGCTGACCCCGCACCCGTCCCTGGCCCTGTGGAACGGCAACAACGAGAACCTCTGGGGCCACGCCGACTGGGACTGGCAGGGCCGGCTGGGCCGCCGCAGCTGGGGCTTGACGTACTACGAGGCCGTGCTGCCCTCGATCGTCGCGGAACTCGACCCGGCCCGCGCCTACGCCCCGGGCAGCCCCTACAGCCCCGGCGCCGTCCACCCCAACGACCCCGACCACGGCACCCGGCACGAATGGGACGTCTGGAACCGCATCGACTACACCCACTACCGCGACCACGTCCCGCGGTTCTGCGCCGAGTTCGGCTTCCAGGGGCCGCCGACCTGGGCCACCCTCACCCGCTGGATCCACGACGACCCGCTGACGCCGGTTTCGCCCGCGTTCCGGGCCCACCAGAAGGCCGACGACGGCGGCGGCAAGCTCGACCGCGGCCTCGCGCCGCACCTGCCCGCGCCGGGGACCTTCGCCGACTGGCACTGGGCCACCCAGCTCAACCAGGCCCGCGCGGTCGCCTTCGGCATCGAGCACTTCCGGTCCTGGTGGCCGCGCACCGCCGGCGCCGTCGTCTGGCAGCTCAACGACTGCTGGCCGGTCACCTCCTGGGCCGCCATCGACTACGAAGAGCGGCCCAAACCGCTGTGGTACGCCCTCAAGCACGCGTTCGCGCCGCGGCTGTTCACCGTGCAGCCCCGCGACGGAAGCGACGTCGTGATCGCGGTCAACGACACCGACGAAGCCTGGGCCGGCGACCTTCGCCTCGAGTGGCGCGGCTTCGGCGGAACCCTCGAGCGCGGCGATACACTGCCGTTCACCGTCCCGGCCCGGTCGAGCGCGGTGGTCGGATCGGCGGAGGAGGGGCGGCAGGTGCTGGTGGCCGAAAGCGGCGACGTGCGGCTGGTGCACGTCTTCGGCGAAGACGTCGACCATTCCTACGAGCCTTCGCCCTTGACGGCCCGCGCCGAACCGGCGCCCGGCGGCTACCGGGTGGCCGTCACCGCGAGCGCGCTGGCCGTCGACGTCGCCCTGCTGGCCGATCGGGTCGCCCCGGACGCGGTGGTGGACGACATGCTGGTGACGTTGCTGCCGGGGGAGACGCGGTCGTTCCTGGTCCGGACCGGGGCCGAGGTCGACCCCGCGGCGTTCGCCGGCCCGCTCGTGCTGCGGTGCTCCAACGCGCTGAGGGCGCCGGTGCGAGCCCGATGAGCACGACGGGGACGAAGTCCGGCGCGATCGGCCTGGTGCTGGCCCGGCCGCCGCGGCTGCTCGGCACCGAACCGTTCTTCATGGAGTTCATCGCGGGCATCGAGCAGCACCTCGCCGACTGGGACCTTTCCCTGCTCCTGCACGTCGTGTCCACTCAGGACGCCGAGCTGGCGGCCTACCGGCGCTGGGCCGAGCACGGCCTGGTCGAGGCCGCGGTGGTGGTGAACCGCCTGGTCCACGACGAGCGACCGGCCGTCCTGGCCGCGGCGGGCCTGCCGGCGCTGCTCGTCGGGGAACCCGCGCCGGGCTTCCCGGCGGTCCGGACCGACAACACGGGCCCGATCGGCGAGGCGGTCGGCGAGCTGCGGCAGCTCGGCCACCGCCGGATCGCGCGGATCACCGGCCCGGGCGCGCTGCTGCACACCACCGAGCGGTCCGCGGCGTTCGTGGCGGCATGTGAAAAAGCCGGGGCCACCGCCCGGCTGGTCGAGGGCGACTACTCCGAAGAGGCCGGTGCCAAGCTGACGACCCGGCTGCTGACCGGCGGCGAACCGCCCACGGCGATCATCTACGACAACGACGTGATGGCTCTGGCCGGGCTGGCCGCGGCCCGCGAGCTCGGGATCGACGTCCCGGGCGAACTCAGCGTGGTGGCCTGGGACGACTCGACCCTGTGCCGCCTCGCTTCGCCCGCGCTCACCGCGATGAGCGTCGACGTGCACCAGTTCGGCGTCCTGGTGGCCGAATCGGTCCTGGAACTGCTCGACGGCGGCCCGGTCACCGAACGCTGGTCGCCGATCGCGCACTACGTACCGCGGGCCAGTACCGGGCCCGTTCCCGCTCCTCGCGCCTGACGAAGGGGTACCCCGATGTTTCGCTTGACTCCTGTGTTCGTCGTGCCCATTCTCGCTCTGCTGGCCGCCCCCGCCGCGTCGGCGCACCCCGCGTCCTGGACCGCGAGCTGGGCGGCGGGTGACGTCGTGGGCTCGGAGATCCCCGGCAACCCCTGCCCGGCCGGGGCCGGGCTCACCGACCGGACCGTCCGCAACGTCGTGTTCCTCAGCGCGGGCGGCGACCGGGTCCGGGTCCGGGTGACCAACAGCTTCGGGACGGCCCCGATGACGATCGGCCACGCCACCGTCGCCCGGCAGGCGGCCGGTCCCGACGCGGTCCCCGGCACCCTGCGTGACCTGACCTTCGGCGGCCGCCGGTCGGTGACCCTCGCCGCCGGTGCCCGGCTGCTCAGCGACCCGGTGCCGCTCGAGGTGGCCGCTCTGTCCACTTTGCTCGTCAGCGTGTACGTCCCCGGCCCGACCGGCCCGATCACGAACCACCCCTTCACCGCCCAGGGCAACTACCTCGCCACCGGCGACCGGACCCGGTCCGGCGGGGGTTTCGCGGACACCCCGTGCTGGATGTTCGCCGACGCGGTGGACGTCACGGCGTCGCCGCGGGTCGTGGGCAGCGTCGTCGCGTTCGGCGACTCGATCACCGACACCGCGAACACCACGGGCAACGCGAACCACCGCTGGCCGGACTTCCTCAGCCGGCGGTTGCGCGCATTGCCGGGCCCCACGCTCTCGGTCGTCAACGCGGGCCTGGGCGGCAACCGGCTGGTCGCCGACCGGCCCGGCCAGCCGTACTACGGCGTCGCGGGCGTGACACGTCTGAGCCGCGACGTCTTCTCCCAGGCCGGAGTGCGGGCGATGATCCTGCTCGAAGGCGTCAACGACATCGGCTACGGCGCCACGGCGGCCGAACTCGTCGACGGCTACCGCCGGGTGATCCACGCGGCGCACGCCCGGGGCGTCCGGGTGTTCGGTGGCACGCTGACACCGTTCGGAAACTCCTTTGTGGACTCACCGGCCGCCCGGCGGACCTGGTCGGACGTCAACGCGTGGATCCGCACGAGCGGTGCCTTCGACGGAGTAGCGGACTTCGCGGCGGCCACGGCAAGCCCGGCCGACCCGGCGGCCCTCGACCCCCGCTACGACAGCGGGGACCACCTGCACCCGAACGACGCCGGAACCGAAGCGATGGCGAACGCGCTCGACCTGCCCGCCCTGGTCGGATCCGTTCGCCCGCGATAACCGGTGGACCGGCCCGCGCCGCCCCCCTAGCCTTCCGGGAACCCGTGTGCCTCCCGAAGGAATCCCCGAAGTGGATCTACCCCGCAGCTTCACCATCCGCGAGCGCAGCCATCGCATCCACAACCCGCTCACCAGCCGGAAACTGGCCGGCCTGGGCGAGGCGCTGGACCCGCCACCCGGCACCCGGGTGCTCGACCTGGCCTGTGGTTCGGGCGAGCTGCTGTGCACCTGGGCCCGCGATCACCGCATCACCGGAACGGGCGTCGACATCAGCACGGCGTTCCTGGCCAAGGCCCGGGCACGAGCAACCGAACTCGACGTCGCCGACCAGGTCACGTTCATCCACGGTGACGCATCGGACCACGTCGCCGACGCCCCGGCCGACATCGCATCGTGCGTCGGCGCAACGTGGATAGGAGGAGGCGTCGCGGGCACCGTGGACCTGCTCCGGCGCAGCCTGCGCCCCGGCGGCCTGATGCTGATCGGCGAACCGTACTGGCGCCGGCAACCCCCGGACCAGGCCACGGTCGAGGGATGTCACGCGACGAGCGAAACCGACTTCCGCGTCCTCCCGGACCTGCTGGCACAGTTCGGGGACCTGGGGTGCGACGTCGTCCAGCTGGTCTTGGCCGACCAGGACAGCTGGGACAGCTACGTCGCGGCCCAGTGGCTCAACATCCGCCGTTGGCTGGACGCAAACCCGGACGACGAGCTGGCGGAGGACCTGCGCGCGGAACTCACGGAGGCCCCGGTGCGGCACGCCCGCTACCAACGCGAGTACCTGGGCTGGGGAATCTTCGTCCTGATGAACCGCTGACACCGGCGGCGGTCATCCGCTTGCACTCGGCGGCGCCGGTCAGGAGTGCCGGATGTTCCAGTAGATCTCCGGGTAGCACACCCCGGTGGTGCTGCCGCGGTGCCCGGTGGCGGCAGGAAGGCGATGAGCGACAGGACCAGTGAGCTTCCGGCGCCGGTCCACAACTCGGCGGGGAGCCACTGGCTCCGGTCGGCGTTCGCGAATGCGCCGATCATCGCGAACAGACCGAGGCTGGCGGCGGGAACATCGCCCGGGCGACAGGGTCGTGAGCGGGATCGAACCGGTGGGCGATTCCTTCACGAGGTTACGGATGCCGGTGTGCGTAACGACAACCAGCCGTACGGCGAACCCGCAAGCCTCACAGCCAGTCGTGCTCATGGGCGTAGCGGGCCGCTTCGTGGCGGGTGCGGGTTTGGGTTTTCCGCATGGCGTTGGACAGGTAATTGCGCACCGTGCCCTCCGCCAGATGCAGCCTGCCCGCGATCTCCGCCACCGAATACCCCTCGCGTGTCGCGCGCAGGACGTCGAGTTCGCGTTCGGTCAGGGGGCAGTCGTCGACCACGGCGAGGGCTGAGACGTCCGGGTCGATCCAGCGCTTGCCCGCGTGCAGGGTGCGGATCACCGCCGTGATGTGCTCGGGTTCCGCGGCCTTGCTGACGAATCCCTGGACGCCCAGCTTCAGCGCCTGCCGCAGCACGCCGGGGCGGGCGTGGCGGGTCAGCATGAGGATGACCTGCCCCGGCCGCGCCCGCCGGATCTGTGCGACCGCTCCCAGACCGTCCACTGTGGGCATTTCGAGGTCGATGACGAGCACGTCGGGCCGGTGCCGCAGGGTGGCCGCCACCGCCTGCTCGCCGTCTTCGGCTTCGGCCAGCACGGTGATCCCGCCCTCCAGCGGCAGCAGGGCCGCCAAGGCCTTGCGCAGCAGGACTTCGTCGTCGGCGAGCACCACGGTCGTCATCGGGCCGCCCCCGCGGGGAACGCCGCCGCCGTCAGGAACCGGCCGTCCTCGTGGGACACCTCGAGCTCGCCGCCGTTCTCCGCCAGCCGGTGCCGCAACGCCGAAAGCCCGCCGAGCGGGCCCGGCTCGGCCGCGCCGTCGTTGACGATCGCGATGCCCGTGCGGCCCAGCGTGATCCGCACGTGCCGGGCCTCGGCGTGCCGCAGGATGTTCGTCGTCGTCTCGCGCAGGACCTGGCCGAGCAGCTCGCCGACGCGCGTGTCCGGCTCGGCTTCCCGGTCGAGGCGCACGTGGATGCCCGCGGCCTCGAACAGGTTCTTCGCGTTTTCCAGCTCCGCGGCCAGGTTGAGCCGCCGCTGGGCGTAGGCCAGCTCCTTGGTCTGGACGATCGTGTCGCCGACGAGCGTGTGCACCTCCCGCAGCTCCTCCCGCGCGCGGCCGGGGTCGGCGTCCAGGAGCTTCTCCGCCAGCGCCACCTTCAGCTTCACCACGTGCAGCGTGTGCCCCTGGATGTCGTGCAGGTCGCTCGCGAAGCGGACGCGCTCGCGGGCGACGGCCAGTTCCGCGTCCCGCTCGCGTGCCTGTTCCAGCTCGGCGACCAGGTCGAACAGCCGCTGGGTGGCGAACATGAACCCGACCGAGATCAGCACGGCGATCGGCGGGACGGCGACGTACTGCAGCAGCCGCGGCCCGGTGGGGCCGGGGTGCACGAGCACGTTGGGCAGGCCCAGCACCGCGACCAGCGCGGCCAGCCCGAAGAGGGCCGCGAGCCGGTGGCGCCGCAGCGGCGGGATGAGGAACGACCCGACGATGGACACGCCGTAGAACGCGGCGGTGTCGTTCGTCAGCGCCCCGGCCAGCCAGACCACGGCGGTGACGGCCAGGCTCGGCCGCGCCACCCGGAGGTAGTCGCCCGCCGTCCAGCGTTCGGCGGTCGCCAGGGCCGCGACGAGCCCGACGACCTGGATGCCCACGTGCCACCAGGACCGGGCGGTGAGCGCCAGCAGCAGCACGCCGACGAACGCCAGCGGCGGCATCGTGGTGATGAGGTTGAGCCGGCGCAGCCGGTCCTGCACGGCTCCGCCGGACCACCTCCGGCGGGTCTCGGACATGGTCCTCCGGGTCGGCGCGGTCTCCCGCCAGCATGCCCCACCGGCCGGGGCCCCACCAGTGACGCCACGTCATGCCTCCGGGGCCGTGATGTCACGGTGCGGTGGTGACGCGGGCGCACTGCCGCCTGGCCGCGATCGGCGCTGGAATGGCCGCATGTCCACGACACCGGTCATCGACGTCGATCGCCTCACCCTCACCTACGGCGGGTTCACCGCCGTGCGGGACCTTTCGTTCCAGGTGGAACGCGGAGAGCTCTACGCCCTGCTCGGCACCAACGGCGCCGGCAAGACCTCCACGCTGGAAACGGTCGAAGGGCACCGCGCGCCCACCTCGGGCGCCGTGCGGGTGTTCGGGAAGGACCCCCGCGACCGCGCCGCCGTCCGCCCGCGGACGGGGATCATGCTGCAGGAGAGCGGGTTCTCCCCGGACCTGACGGTGCGCGAGACCGTCGGCCTGGTCGGGCGGCTCTCCGCACGGTCCGACGACGTCGGCCGTGTGCTCGGCGTCGTCGACCTGACCCGCAAGGCCGGGACCGCGGTCGGCCGGCTCTCCGGCGGCGAGAAGCGGCGGCTGGACTTCGCCACCGCCGTCTACGGCACGCCCGAGCTGGTCTTCCTCGACGAACCGACCACCGGCCTGGACATCCAGTCCCGCGACGCGCTGTGGGACGCCGTGGACCGGCTGCGCGAGGACGGCTCGACCGTCGTGCTGACCACCCACTACCTCGAGGAGGCCCAGCAGCGCGCCGACCGCATCGGGCTGATGCACCAGGGCACCTTCCACCGCGAAGGCACCGTCGCCGAGCTGACCCGCACGCTGCCCGCCACCATCCACTTCGGACTGCCGCCGCACGCGCCGGAGCCGCCGTTGCCGGCTTCGCGGGGCGCGGACGGCCGGTTCCTCGTCGAGACCTTCGGCCTCCAGAAGGACCTGCACACGCTGCTCGGCTGGGCCCAGGACCACGCCGTCGAGCTGCGGGACCTGCAGGCCGGGCCGACGCGGCTCGACGACGTCTTCCGCGCCATCGAACACCCCTGAGAGGGACACCATGCTCACGATCGCTCGTGGCGAGCTGATCCAGATCTTCCGCAACCGCCTGGTGCTGGTCACCGCCCTGGTGCTGCCGGCCGCGCTCAGCGCGTTCTTCATCACCAAGCACGACCTCTTCACCGAGCTCGGCAGCCTCGGCTACATCGCCACCCTCACCCTGTTCTTCGTGGCGGGCATCGGCCTCTACACGACGTCGGTGACCACGCTCGCCTCCCGCCGCCAGAACCTCTTCCTCAAGCGCCTGCGTTCCACCGCGGCGGGTGACGCGGGCATCCTCGCCGGGCTGCTGCTGCCGATCACCGTGCTGTCGGTGGTCCAGATCGCCGTCATCCTCGGCGCACTGGCCGCGGTCGCCGGTACCCCGGCGGATCCGCTGCTGCTGGTCGCGGCGGTGGCGTCGGTCGTGGCCATGATGCTCGCGCTGGGCCTGGCCACCGCCGGCCTGACGAACTCGCCGGAGCACGCGCAGGTCACCACGCTGCCGGTCAGCCTCGGCGTGCTCGCCGTGGCCGGCTGGGTCGGCGTCACCGGCACGGGCGACCTGACGCTGCTCAAGCGCCTGCTGCCGGGCGGGTCGGCGACCGAGCTGGTGCTGAACGCCTGGAACGGCGGTGTCCCCCTCGCCGGCTCGCTCGTCCTCTTCGCACCGACCCTCGCCTGGGTCGTCGTCGCCGTGGCGCTGGCCGCACGGCTCTTCCGCTGGGAACCGCGCCGCTGAGCCCGCGGCCGGACGAAAGGACAACCACGATGCTGCGCAAAACCCTGCTCACCGCCACGGTCGCCGTGCTCGGCGTGACGGCCGTGTCCCCGGCGTCCGCCGCGACCGGCCCGGCCTGGGGCCCGTGCCCGGCCGGCGCCTTCCCGGTCCCGGACCTGCAGTGCACGACGATGAAGGTGCCGCTGGACTACGGCGACCCGGCCGGCGCCACGATCGACCTCGCCGTGTCGCGCATGGCGAGCAAACACCCGGAGAAGCGGCGGGGCGTGCTGTTCACCAACCCGGGCGGCCCCGGCGGAGCGGGCCTGGACTACCCGCAGGTGCTGAAGTACCTGAAGCTGCCCCAGAGCGTCCTGGACGCCTACGACGTCATCGGGTTCGACCCGCGGGGGGTCGGCCGCAGTACGCCGGTGACGTGCGACCTCACCCCGGCGCAGCTGGCGATCGGCAACCTGCCCTACGCCACCGGCCCGGCCGACGTCGTGAAGCAGGCCAAGCTGGCGAAAACCGAGGCGCAGCAGTGCCGGGACGCCGCCACCGGCCCGATGCTGCCGCACGTCACCACCGCGAACACCGCCCGGGACATGGACCGCATCCGCCGGACGCTCGGCGAGTCCACGCTCTCGTACCTCGGCGCGTCCTACGGCACGTACCTTGGCGCGGTGTACACGACGATGTTCCCGGACCGCAGCGACCGCGTCGTGCTCGACAGCAACCTCGGCCCCGGCGGCTACGACCTCACGGCCATGCGCGCCTTCGCGCGGGGCATGGAAGACCGCTTCCCGGACTTCGCGAAGTTCGCCGCGGCGCACCCGGAATACGGCCTCGGCCGCACGCCGGCCGAGGTGACGGCGAAGTTCCACGAGCTGGCGGCGCGCCTGGACCGGGCCACGGTGGCGGAGGTGACGGGCTCGATCTTCCGCGGCCTGACGTTCAGCGGCCTGTACCCGGCGGACCTGACCGGACTCGCCGAGGACTGGCAGGCGCTCGACCAGGGCCGCGCGCCGCAGTCGCCGGCCGAGCCGGGCTCGGTCGAAAACCTCTTCGCGTCCCGGTTCGCGGTCATCTGCGGGGACTCGGCGTGGCCGCGATCGGTGGGGACGTACCAGGTGAACGTGGCCGTCGACCGCCTCCGCTACCCGCTGCTCGGCGCGGCCACGGCGAACATCTCGGCGTGCGCCTACTGGGCGCCGCCGGCCGCGCCGCCGGTGCGGATCACCGACCGCGGCCCGGCGAACGTGCTGATGGTGCAGAACGAACGCGACCCGGGGACGCCGTTGGTCAACGCCCTCGAGCTGCGCTCGGCGTTCGGCGACCGCGCCCGGCTGGTGACCGTCGACCAAGGCGGCCACGGCGTGTACCTGGGCCCCAACCAGTGCGCGAACGCGGCGGTGACGGACTTCCTGGCGACCGGACGGCGGCCCGCGCACGACGGGCACTGCGCGGCTCAGCCCGGCGGGCGTTCCTGAGAGCCGCTCGCCCGGCGCTACAGCGCGGCCGGGAAGCGGTCCAGGGAGACCAGGGCCCACACCACTTTGCCGTCGGAGTCGGCGCGGACGCCCCAGTCCACGGACAACTGGCTCACCAGCCGCAACCCGTATCCGAACGCCCGCGGCCGGACCGCCTCGGTGACCGGGTCGCGGTCGCCGACCTCGATCAGCACGTTTTCGCGAGATCGGCCGACGCGCAGCGACCGCGGCGTCGTCGCGTGCCGGTAGGCGTTGCTCACCAGCTCGTCGACCACGAGGAGGACGGCACCGAAGCGGTCGTCCGGCTCCGCGTCGAGGCTCAGCGTGCCGTCCACCACCGCCCGCACCGCCCGCAGATCCGGCCGGCCGCCGAGGTCGACCTCCGCCTCTTCGGTCGCGCTCGCACCGCGCGTGGTCCCGCTACCGTCGTTGGTCTGCACGCACCCGGTCCTTCCACTCCACCTGCTTCTCTTTCGTCACCGGCGGGGAAGCGGATGGGTGGCCGCCGTGCGCCGGTAGACGTCGGCGAAGCGGGCGGCGACCTGGGTGATGCCGAACCGGCGCCGGACGGTGTCGCGGCCGGCGTCCGCGGCGGCGCGGGCCCGCGCCGGGTCGTCGGCCGCGGCGCGGACGAACGCGCTGAGGGCGTCGCCGAACGGTTCGAGGCCGGAGGTGTCGGCCAGCAGGCCGTTGTGGCCGTGGTCGATGTAGTGCCGGAGCCCGCCGCGGCGCGGGCCGAGCACGAGCAGCCCGGCCTCCATCGCTTCGAGGACCGCGATGCCGAACTCCTCCTTGCGGCTGGGGCAGACGTACAGGTGCGGCGATGGGGCGGGCAGCAGGCGGGTGAGCCCGTGCTCGAGCAACCGGACGTCGTCGTTGCCGAGCGCGGACAGCACCGCCAGCCGGCCGGCCGCCTGCGGGTGCTCCCGGTGCAGCGTGCGGATGCGGTCCAGCATCCGGGCCTCGTCCTCGTTCGGGCGGGCGGTGTCACCGCCGACGAGCACCAGCGCGGCCCGGCGGTGCAGGCCGCGGGTGAGCCAGGCTTCGACCAGGAGGTCCTGCTGCTTGACCGGGTGGAGCCGCCCCACCGACAGCACGATCGGCAGGCCGCGGGCGTCCCGGCCGAGCCGGGGCAGCCGGTCGTCCGGCGCGAACAGCGAGTCGGCGAGCTGCTGCTGCCGGGCCTCGTCGGCGGTGACCCGGGGCAGCACCGTGATCCCTTCGGCCGGGGACTCCGGCTCGGGACGCCCGCGCAGCGCGGGGAAGTACGCGGGCAGTTCACCCGGCGGGCGCCCGGGCAGGCCGAGCAGCGTGTCCGCCGTGGCCACCAGGCGGTCGGCCGCGTACACGCGGTGCAGGTCGGAACGCGCGCTCGCCGAGGACTCGGCGCTGCCGGGGCGGTGCCGCTCGGCGAGGGAGCGGTGGGGATCCGCGGTCAGGGTGAAGACGGTCCGGGCGCCGAGGGCGACGGCGGCGTCGGCGATCGCCCGTGATCCGTCGTCGGAATAGCGGACGTGCACGACGTCGGGGCGGCAGCCGGTCAGCCACAGCAGCCGGCGCGCCAGGAACGTGATCGCCGCGCGGTGCCGGGACAGCTCGAGCTGGGCGGGCGCGGCCGGCGCGTCGACCGGTATCCGCAGCACGACGTGCCCGGCGCCGTCGGCTTCGGCCAGCGCGGGGCGGGCGGCGAGCTCGTCGTGCCCGGCCAGGGTCAGGGTGACGACGCGGGCGATGCCGTCGAGCTGGGGCAGGGCCGTGCCGAGGTGCCGCAGGAGCACGGTCAGCCCGCCGCTCGCCCCGGCGCCGGGCTGGTCGAACGAGCCCAGCAGCATCGACTGGGCGACGACCAGCCCGGCGCGGTCCGCCGGGGGCACCGTCCACAGGGGAGCGTCGGCCGGGGTGGCGCGGCAGATCGCCGCCAGCGCCCGCTCGTACGGGTCCTGGTCGCGCTCGCGCGTGATGGCGCCGGTGTGCCGGGTGAGGTACCGCCACCCGGCGTGCCTCAGGGCGCGGTCGTGCTCGGCGCCGCCGGCCACCTCGGCGGCCGGGAGGCCGCCGATCGCGTGCCGTTCGGCCAGCTCCAGCAGCAGCGCGCGACGGCGTGGCGATGCCGTGCCGAAGGCGGCGCGGATCGCGGTGGCCGCGGCCGTCCGGCCGTGCGCGGCGGTCGCGTCGGAGAAGAGGTCCAGCGCCACGGAGGCGCTCAGGTCCGCGAGCACACCGCCGGCGTCGGGGACGGCGGTCAGCACGTCGGCCGGTGCCGGCGGAACCGGCGCCCGCGCGAAGGCCCGCAACGCGGCCAGTGCCGAGTCCTCGTCGCCCGCCGCCGGGCCGGCACCGGCGTATTCGACCGACGCCGGGACGCCGAACGCCGGGTGGAAGCGGCGGCGGACCTCGTCGAGGCGGGCGGAGCCGGCGTCGGGCGGCGAGTCGCGCAACGCGGTCAACGCGTCGGCGGGGGTGGTGTCGTGGATGATCACGGCAGTACCTCTTGCGATAGGGCCGCCGGGACGGCGACGACGACGGGGAGAAGCGGATGCCGGAAGCGCGGATCGTGGTGGTGAGCCCGCCGTTCGCCTCGCACGCCCAGCCGCTCGCGACGGTGGCGGCGGCGCTCGCGGCCGAGGGCGCGGACGTGACGTTCGCGTGCGACCCGGCGTTCGCGGGCCTCGCCGCGCAGCGGCGGCTGCGGTTCGAGCCGCTGGGGTTCGGGGACAACGCCAACACCGGGATCGCCGAGCGCACCCGACAGCAGGCGGCCGGCGCGCGGCGGCTGACCGAATTCCTCGAGTCCACCCGCGCGGGTGCCGTGCCGGCCCTGCTGACCCAGGCGCGGCACCGCCGGGCGGACATGCTGCCCGACCCCGGCGGCGTCCACGCCGCGGTGCGGCGCCTGGACGACCGGCTGCGGCCGGACTGGTACCTCGTCGACCAGCTGGCCTACGCGGTCACGCTGGCGGTGTACGCGCTGAACCGGCGCTGGGCGGCGTTCTGCCCGGGACACCCCGGCTACGTCCTCGACGGCCCGGGCCGCTTCTTCGGGCTGCCGCCCTACTGGCCGGCCGCGATCACGCCCCCGGCCGCCGGACTGGCGGCCCTGCGGACCGAGGCGGAGGCCAACGACCGCCTGTTCACCGAGCTGTTCGCGCGGTTCCTCGCCGAGCACGCCCCCGGACGGCCGGCCCCGCGCAGCGCCTTCGGCCTGACCTCGCCCGAGGCCGTGCTGTTCAACTACCCGCGGCTGCCGTGGCTGCCGTCGTTGCCGGCCGGACCGGCGCTGCTGTTCGCCGGACACTGCAGTGACGTCGGCGAGGCGGACCTGACCCCGGACTGGCGCGCCCGCGTCGAGCGGCTGACCGGCGGCGGACGGCGGCGGCTCGTCCTCGTTTCGTTCGGTACGTTCCTCTCGGCCCGCGACGACGTGCTCGCCACCGTCGTCCGCGGCCTGGGGGAGGTGCCGGACGTCTCGGTGCTGGTCTCGGCCGGAAACCGGGCGGATGCGCTGAAGGCGGCGTTCGCGGCGGATCGCCGGATCGAGGTCCACGACCACGTGCCGCAGCGGGCCCTCCTGCCGGAGGTGTCCCTGGTCGTGCACCACGGCGGCAACAACACGTTCACCGAATGCCTGGCCGCCGGGGTGCCCGCGATCGCGCTGCCGTTCTCCAGCGACCAGTTCGCGGTCGCTCATGACCTCGAACGCATTCCGGCGGGCCGCGTGCTCGATCCGCACCGCCTGACACCGGCGGCGGTCACCGCGGCCGCGGCCGCCGTGCTTTCGACCGGTGGCCTCGTCCGCGAAACCGCGGCACGGCTCCTGGCCGGGAGCGGGCCGGAGACGGCGGCGCGCGGGGTGCTCACAGCGATGGACCGCCCTCTCGGGATGGATGCACTATCGATGCAAAGCTAGCTCTTCGATCGCTGTCCCGCCGGGGGAGTTGCGGCGGTGAAGGCCCGTCTTCCGGTGAAAAAGTGGTGATCCGGTGCGGTCATCGCAGCTAGGATGCTTTTTCCGGGATCGGTGGACGGCCCGAGAAGGCATCTCCGTTTGCATCGATACTGCATCGCATTGTCGGCCGTCGGCCACGAGAGGAAAGCACCATGGACACCCCCGGCGGGTCCGTCGTCCACTCCGAAGCCCGCCTCGGCTCGGTCGTGCTGATGATCGCCACCGCGGACGCGGAGTACGACCGGCCGCGGCTGCTGGGCCGCAGCACCGGGGACGGGCTCTACCTGTGGTTCGACCGGAGCGACCTGGTGGACGACTGGTGCACGCGGGCCGTCGCCGCCGGGGCGCGGTCGGTGATCGCGCCGGAGGACACCGAGTGGGGCACCCGCCGCGCCCGGGTGCTCGACCCGCAGGGCAAGGAGTGGAGCGCCGGCACGTACCGCCCGGGCGCGAGCTGGTAGGGGATCACCGCGCCGCGGCGCGTACGGGGGCTTCGAACAGGTCCGCGATGCGGGCGTAGCCGACGTCGTTGGGGTGGAACCAGTCGTCGGCGAGACTGCCGCGGACCGGGCTCAGCGCCGGGCCCCGCAGCTCGGCGAGGTGCACGCGCCCTTCGGCGGCCGCGGCGTCGATCAGCGCGTTGACCGCGCGGGCGGCGGTGTTGCCCCGCGGCAGGGTGGCGACCACCGACCGGCCCGGCGGCAGCTGGGCGAGCAGCCGGGCGAACCGGTCCGCGGTCCCGCGGCGGCGGGCCGGCGTGAGCATGTCGTTGGCGCCGACGAGGACGGTCACCAGGGCCGGCGGCGCGGGCAGGGCGAGCATCCGGGGGAGCTGGTGGTCGAGGACGTCGGCGATCCGGGCGCCGGACGCCGACAGGTTGAGCACCGCGAACGGCGGGTCGAGCCGGGCGTTCACCCGGGGAACCCAGCCACCGTCGACGTCGTCGGCGCCGATGCCCTGGGTCATGGAGTCGCCGAGCGCGACCCAGAGCGGCCGGCCCGAGGCGAGGGCGGTGCGGTTGGCTTCGTCCCACGCTCGCGCGAACGGATTCTTCTGCGCTCGGACCCGGCGGACGCCGGGCAGCACGGCGGCGGCAGCGTCGAGCAACCGGCCCGACCACGTCCGGCTCGGCAAGGGCACGTCCTCCTCATCGCCTTTACCCGGCATTCGGAGCCGGCGGCGCCGCGGATGGGAGCGCCATCTTTCTACTGGGATGACCCTCGTTGGTGGATGGGTTCCTCCGTGTGGGTGGCGGCCGCTACACGGTGGTGTGGTTATCGGCCGAGAAGCGCGCAACGACCTGGCCAGGCGAATCCATCGAGGGAATGATGTGGCGACACTGCGTCACGAGAGACGGGAGATCGGCGACCGAAGTCCGGTGGTGTGTCGAGATGATGGAGGGCCCAGGGTGAGCGCACGTCAGCCCCTGTTCGGAATGCTGACCTATCGGCCGCGGCACGCCCGCCCGCACTGGCGGTGGCAGCCCGTGGTGGTGTTGCCGGCCACCGCCGCGGTCATCGGGATCGCGGACACGCCGACGGGAGCCACCGTGTTCGGCGTGACGGCGGCGCTCGGCGCGGGGTTCGGCCTGCTGCGCTGGCGATGGCTGCGAGCGGCGGCGCGGCTCGAGGAGATCATCGAAACCGAACTCGCGGTGCGCGAAACCCCCGGTGCCGCGGGGTCGCCGGAGCTCTGACCCCGATATGTCCACAGTGGACACTGGTGAGCGCCGTTTCCTCGTGGCGGTAAAGGTCTTTTAAAGCAGTGGTCGCGTATTCGCCATCGTCTTGAGCCCGGCGGACCTCGGATTCACCCGGATGGATCATATCTGGTTTTCGATCACCGCCTCCTGTTCGTACCGGCGCAGGCGGGAAGGCCCGGTACGAGCAACGAGGGGGACCGTTGGGCGTCGCCGATCGTCTCGAGTTCCGGT
This sequence comes from Amycolatopsis sp. NPDC004625, assembly GCF_040609695.1. Lineage (NCBI taxonomy): Bacteria > Bacillati > Actinomycetota > Actinomycetes > Pseudonocardiales > Pseudonocardiaceae > Amycolatopsis > Amycolatopsis sp. NPDC004625. The sequence continues at coordinate 44,980 of NZ_JBEXKX010000026.1, read as the reverse complement.
TGCTGGGGCCGGTCGAGGTCTGGCGGGGACCGGAGCGGCTGGCGATTTCCAGCCGGCACCAGCTTTCCGTGGTGGCCGCGCTGGCCCTCCAGCCGGGCCGGGCGGTTTCCGTCAGCGCGCTCGTCGACGCGGTCTGGGAAGCGGAACCGCCGCCTTCGGCACGCCGTCAGGTGATCAAGCTCGTTTCCCGGCTCCGGGGCACGCTCGGGGCCGCGATTACCACCCGCCTGGGCGACTACCTCCTGGATGCCGAGCCGGACCAGGCCGACGCCGGGGTTTTCGACTCGGCGGTGGCGCGGGCCCGGCACCTCGCGGTCACGGACCCGGCGGGTGCGGCCGAGGCGATCCGGCAGGGCCTGCGGCTGTGGCGGGGCCCGGCGCTGAGCGGCGTCACGCCGGGACTCGCGGCCCAGGCGGCGCGGTTGGCCGAAAGCCGCCTCACCGCGCTGGAGGACGGCATCGACTGGGGCCTGGCCGCCGGCGGGCACGCGACGCTGGTGGCCGAGCTGACGGTCCTGGTCGCCGAACACCCGCTGCGGGAACGGCTGGTCGGCCTGCTCATGCTGGCGCTGCACCGGTCGGGACGCACCGCCGAGTCGCTGGAGGTGTACCGGCGCACCCGCGATCGGCTGGCGGACGATCTCGCGCTGGCCCCCGGTGCGGAGCTGCAACAGCTGCACCTGGAGATCCTCCGCGACGACTCCGTCCCGGTGCCGCCTCCGGCCCCCGCCCCGCGCTCCGCCGCCCGGCCGGACGTCGCCCTGTCCCGCCAGCTGCCCGCCGCGGTCACCGGCTTCACCGGCCGGGTGGCCCAGCTCGACGCCCTCACCGGACTGCTGGACCGCACCGACACCGTGGTCATTTCGGCGATCAACGGCACGGCCGGCGTCGGGAAGACGAGCCTCGCCGTGTACTGGTCGCACCAGGTCGCGGACCGGTTCCCCGACGGGCAGCTCTACGTGAACCTCCGCGGGTTCGACCCCGGCGGTCTCCCGGTCCGGCCGGCCGAGGCGATGCGGGGTTTCCTCGACGCGCTCGGCGTCCCGGCCCAGCGGATCCCGGCCGGGCTGGCCGAGCAGGCAGCGCTGTACCGGTCCCAGCTGGCGGGCCGGCGGGTCCTCGTCGTGCTGGACAACGCCCGTGACACGAGCCAGGTCCGGCCGCTGCTGCCGGGCTCGGCCGGCTGCCTGACCGTCGTCACGAGCCGCGACCACCTCGGGGGCCTGGTCGTCAGCGAAGGGGCGCGGGCCCTGCCCCTGGACCTGATGACCACCGCCGAAGCCCACGACCTGCTGGCGAGCCGGCTCGGTCCCGGGCGGCTGGCGGCCGAACCGCAGGCCGTCGGCGAGCTCGTCGAGTTGTGCGCGCACCTGCCCCTGGCGCTGAGCATCGTCGCCGCGCGAGTCACCCTCACGCCGGCGCTGTCCCTGACCGAGCTGGCCGGGCAACTGCGCGACGTCCGCGATCGGCTGCCCGCCCTGGACATCGGGGACGCCGACGTCGGTGCGGTGTTCTCCTGGTCCTACCGGACGCTCGGCGCCGCCGCGGCGCGGATGTTCCGGCTGCTGAGCGTGCACCCCGGCCCGGTCATCTCGCTTTCCGCCGCCGCCAGCCTGCTGGGAACCGGGCGCGAGACGGCGCGCGCGGCCCTGTCCGAGCTGGTCAAGGCCCAGCTGCTCACCGAACCCGGCGCCGGCCGGTTCGCCTACCACGACCTGCTGCGGGCGTATTCGGCCGAGCGGGCACGCACGGAGGAAACCTCGCAGGCGCGGCGCGCGGCCCTGCACCGGATGCTCGACCACTACCTGCACACCGCGCACGCCGCGACGCTGTTGCTCAACCCGCCCAACGACCGGCTGTCCCTGGCCGCACCCCGGCCGGGAGCCGTCGTCGAAGAACTCGCCGGCGACGAGCAGGCCTGGCAGTGGTTCACCACCGAGCGCCCGGTGTTCGCGACCGCCGTCGACCGCGCCGCCGAAACCGGGTTCGCCACCCACGCCTGGCAGATCGCCTGGAGCACGGCGAGTTTCTGCATCCGCGCCGGCCACTGGGCGCAGATGGTCACCACCCAGCAGGTCGCGGTCGCCGCCGCCGGACGCGCGGGTGACCCGCACGGGCAGGCGTGGTCCCTGCGCGAACTGGGCCGCGCCTACATCCGGCTCGGCCGCCATCCCGACGCCCGGGCCAGCCTGCGGCGCGCGCTCGAGCTGGACGAGCGGCTCGGCGACCTGGTCGGCCAGGCACGCAGCCACAACAACCTCGGCATCGTGTCCTACGCGCAGGGCGCCCACCCGGAGGCGCTGGAGCAGAGCAAGACGGCCTACGCCCTGTTCCACGCGGCCGGGCACCGGCCCGGCCAAGCGGAGGCCCTCAACGCGATCGGCTGGATGCAGACCCAGCTGGGCCGGCACGCCGAAGCACTGCGCGACTGCACCCGGGCGCTCGAACTCCACCGAGCGGTCGGCAGCAAGCACGGCGAGGCCGACACCTGGGACAGCCTCGGCTGTGCCCACCAGAACCTCGGCGAGCACCGGCCCGCCATCGCCTGCTACCGCAACGCCCTCGACCTGTTCGAGCAGCTGGGCAGCCGGCACCCCCAGGCCGACACCCTGATCCGCCTCGGCGACACCCACCGGGACGCGGGCGACGTCCCGGCCGCCCGCGACGCCTGGCTGCGGGCCCTGCCCATCCTCGAGGACCTGCACCACCCCGACGCGGCGGCTTTGCGCGCCCGGCTGGCCGAGCACCCGGCGGCCCGGACGCCCGATCCGCCATTTGTATAAACGATGAATATAAATCTGCTATGTTTCCGGGGTGAGCCGCGAAGACACCGCCGCCCTCGGCGCCGCCCTCTACGGCCTGGCCACCAGGGCCGCGAGACGCCTGCCCCGGGACATGAGCCTGACGTCCGCCGCCACCCTGGCCACCCTCGACCGCACCGGCCCGCGGCGCATCACCGATCTGGCCGCGGTCGAGGGCATCACCCAGCCCGCGATGACCACCCTGGTCCGGGTGATGGAGGAGGCCGGCCTGGTCGAGCGGCGGGGCGACCGGTCCGACAAGCGGGTCACGCTGGTGTGCCTGACCGAGGCCGGCGCTTCCTACGTCCGGCAGCGGCGCCAGGCGGGTGTCCACGCGTTCGAGCGGTTGCTCGGCGAACTCACCGGCGACGAGGTCGAGGCGCTGGTGGCGGCCCTGCCTGCGCTCAAGCACCTGGCCGAGCTCGAAAGCCAGGACCGCGAAGGGCCGAAGCGATGACCGGCGGCCGCGTGGTGCCGGAGGCGCGGCTGCTGGTCCCCGCCCTGATCTTCGTCGCCCTGGTCGTGGCGGCGGTCGTCAGCCTCGGGACGCCGCTCATCACCAGCGTGGCGACCTCCTTCCGCGTCTCGCTCGGCAGCGCGCAGTGGACGCTGACCGTCACGCTGCTCAGCGGTGCCGTGGCCACGCCGGTCCTGGGCCGGCTCGGGGCCGGCCCGCACCGGCGGGCCACGATCCTCGCCACGCTGGCGATCGTCGTCGCCGGCAGCGCGCTCACGGTGCTGCCGCTGCCGTTCGCCTGGCTGCTCGCCGGCCGAGCGGCCCAAGGCGTCGGGCTCGGGCTCACGGCGCTGATGATGGGCGTGGCCCGCGACCACCTTCCCGAGCAGCGCGGCGCGGCCGTCATCGCCCTGATCTCGGTGGTCTCGATCATCGGGGCGGGCGTCGGCTACCCGTTGGCCGCCCTGCTCGCCGAGCTCGGCGGGGTACGCGCCGCCTACGGCCTCGGCCTGGTCGTCACCGCCGCCGCCCTGCTGACCGCGTGGCGCTCCATGCCCGAAGCGCCCGAAGGCCGCTCCGCCCGCGTGGACGTGGCAGGCGCGGTCGTCCTGGCCGCCGCGCTGGTCCTGGTGCTGTTCCTCGCCGGCGAACGGGAGCTGTGGAGCCGGCACCTCGCCGTGGCGGCGGTGCTCGCCGTCGTCGCGGTCGTGCTGCTCGGCGTCTGGGCCGTCATCGAGCTGCGCAGCGCGACGCCCCTGGTCGACGTGCGGGCGGTGCGGCACCCGGCGGTCGCCGGGGCGAACCTCGCCATGTTCGCCGGCGGGATCGGCATGTACCTCCTGCTCACGCTCATCACCCGGTACGCGCAGACGCCGTCCGGCGCCGGCTACGGCTTCGGGCTGACGACCTTCGCCGCCGGTCTGGTCCTCATCCCGTTCTCGGTGCTGGGGTTCGCCGCGGGCAAGCTCGCGCCGCGGGTCCGGACGCGGATCGCCGACCCGCTGCTCCTGGCCGGCAGCGCCGTCGTGGTCGGCGGCGGGTTCGCCCTGTTCGCGGTGGCCCGGTCGGACCTGGCCGAACTGTTCGTGGCCATGGGCGTGCTCGGCTTCGGCGTCGGCGGCTTTTCGGCCGCGATGCCCGGCGTCATCCTGGCCGTCACCCCCCGGAGCGAAACTTCGAGCGCGATGAGCTTCAACTACGTCGTCCGCAGCGTCGGCTACTCGCTGGGCAGCGCGATCGGCGGCCTGATCCTCGCCGCGGGCACCGGCCCCGGCCGCCTCTTCCCCGACGACCGCGCCTACACCACCGCGGCGCTGGCCGGCATCGGCGCGATGGCGATCACTACGCTGGCAAGCCTCGCGCTCGCCCGTCGGCGCACGTCCGAGACCACCCGTTGAGTCATTCCCACACCGGAGGTTCCATGCCCAAGGGCTACTGGGTCAGCGTCTACCGCACCATTGCCGACCCCGGGAAACTGGCTGCCTACAACAAACTGGCCGGTCCGGCGGTCCAGGCCGCGGGCGGCCGCACGTTCGTCCGCGGCGGCCGGGTCGTGTCCTACGACGCCGGAATCGCCGAGCGCACCATCCTGATCGAGTTCGACAGCTTCGAGCAGGCCGTCGCGGCGCGCGAAAGCGAGGCCTACCAGAAGGCGCTGGCCGTCCTCGCCGACGGCGTCGAGCGCGACTTCCGCATCGTCGAAGGCATCGACTGACCGAGGGGTGATGTCCGGAGGTCAGCGCTCGGCGGCGTGCGAGGCGAACATGTCGAGCAACCCCTGGGGTGAGTCCGCCCGGAAGAGCATTTCCAGGCTCCGGGCGGATTCGCCGGCGGCCTCGGCCGACCGCGGGAAGAGTGCGGCCTCGTAGGCGGTGAGGGCCGCCTCGGTGTCGCCGGGGTGTTCGGCGATGGCCAGGGCCAGCGCCATTCCGTCGTACATGGCCAGGTTGGCGCCCTCGCCGGCGAACGGCGACATGACGTGGGCCGCGTCGCCGAGCAGCGTCACGCCGGGGACGCGGTCCCACGAAATGCCGACGGGCAGTGCGGCGATGCGGCGGGGCGTCAACCCCGTGTCGGCGTTGCCGATCAGCCCGCGCAGGGACTCGTCCCAGCCTTCGAGGTGGGCGAGCACCGCCTGCTCGGCCGCCCGGGTGTCGGCCCAGTCGACGGTGTCGATCCAGTTCTCGGGCACCCGCAGGCCGAGGTAGACGTGCAGGCTTCCGTCGGTCTCGCGGTGGCCGAGGATGCCGGTGCCGCCCTGCAGGGCGAACAGCATGCCCGCGCCCATCGCCGCGGCTTGCGCGGGGTGGCGGGTGGCGGCGTCGTGCAGGTCGGCCTGGACGAAGGAGATCCCGGTGTAGGCCGGCCAGGCGTCGGTCAGCCGGGGGCGGACCTTCGACCAGGCGCCGTCGGCACCGATGAGGAGGTCGGTGGTGATCGTCTCGCCGTCGGCGAACCGGACCTGCCACCGCCCCTCTTCGACCCGGGTGACGCCGGTGGCGCGGCGGCCCCACCGGATGGTGCCCTCGGGCAGCGAGCCGATGAGGATGTCGCGCAGCCGGCCGCGGTCGACCTCGGGGCGCCTGAGCTCGCCGTCGTCCTGTTCGTCGAACAGGACGGTGGCCCGGGAGTCGAGGATCCGGGTGGCTTCGCCGCCGCGGTGGATGATCGCCGCGAACTCGTCCCACAGCCCGCCGGCGCGGATCGCGTGCTGGCCGTTGTGCTCGTGGATGTCGAGCATCCCGCCCTGCACCCGGGCCTCGCGGCCGGGCTCGAGCTCGAAGACGCTGCTGGGTATCCCGTGGACGTGCAGGACCCGCGCGGCGGTCAGGCCGCCGAGGCCGCCGCCGATGACGGCGATCGGGTGGTGGGTGCTCACGGCCGGTCCTTTCCGGACAGCGGGGTCGGCACGACGTCGGCCAGCAGGACGTCCAGCGCCCACGCCCATCGCTGGCCGGGGGTGCCGCCGAGCGCCACGGCCGAAAGCCGGGACAGGTGCGGGTAGGTGCCGACGTCCGCCGTGCGCACGGCCTCGAAGAGGGCTTGGCCCGCTCGGTCCCCGGTTCCGGTGGCGTCGCCGGCCGGGGGCCGGGCGTGCTCGGCGGCGAGGGCGGTCGCGTAGAGCACCACGAGGTCCGCGGTCCAGGCGGCGCGGTCGTCGCCGAACCCGGCCTCGGTCAGCAGGCCGAGCAGGGTGTCCAGGAAGCGCAGGGTGTTCGGCCCCGACGGGCGGAGCACCAGCGCCGAGCGGGCCAGGCCGGGGTGGGCCAGCAGCAGGTCGCGGTAGCCGGCGACCAGTTGCCGCACGCGGGCCCCGGCGTCGCCCGGGCCGGGGGTGGGCAGCGTGCCCATCAGCTCGTCGAGGACGGCGGCGTGCAGCTCGGTCGTGTTGGCCACGTAGGCGTAGAGGGAGGACTGGCCGGTGTCCAGGGCCTGCGCCACCCGCCGCACGGTCGCGGCCTGCAGGCCGTCCCGCCGCATGATTTCGAGGGTGGCGGCGATGATCCACTCCCGCGAGAGGGCGGGCTTGGCCGGGCGGGTGCGGCTGCTCACCGGGGTGCGTTTGCCGGGAGTCGTCATGCCTGGCGCTCCTCTCGGGTTGACGAACATGTTCGTCAACATAGCACCTGACGAACACGTTCGTCACGAACATGTTCGCCGCAGGGCCGACTCAATTACGCGGAAAGTGCCTCGAAAACCACCGGAGCGGGCGAAGGGCCGGCGAGGTGGAACCGGTTCCGAGGATCGCTTCGCCGGGGTGTCGTGTCAAGGGTTGACAGGCGGGGTGCGGTGGTATGAACCTTTTCACCGATCGTCCCCGCCGGCCCTCGTGGGCATCCGCCCGGCGTTCAGGTGACGAGCCGGACCACGCCGTTCCCCGGCCGGGCGGCGAGTCCGCTGACGTCCCAGCAGGGAGAAACGATGTCCACGACAGCTCCGCCGCGGCGCCGTCGCCGCGGTACCCGCCCGGCGATCCTGGCGGCGGTCCTCACGATCGCCGCGCTCGGCTTCGCCGTTCCCTCGGCGGCCGCCGCCGACACGCTGATTTCCCAGGGCAAACCCGCCACCGCGTCGTCGGTGGAGAACGCCGGCACCCCGGCGGCCGCCGCGGTGGACGGCAACACCGGCACGCGCTGGTCGTCGCAGTTCAGCGATCCCCAGTGGATCCGGATCGACCTCGGCGGCACGGCCACCGTCAGCCAGGTCGTGCTGCGCTGGGAGGCGGCCTACGCCACCGCCTACCAGATCCAGTTGTCCGGCAACGGATCCGACTGGTCCACTGTGTACCAGACGACCACGGGCACCGGTGGGGTGCAGACGCTGAACGTGACCGGCACCGGGCGGTACGTGCGGGTGAACGCGACCGCGCGGGCCACGCCCTACGGCGTCTCGCTGTGGGAGTTCCAGGTCTACGGCACCGGTGGCGGGACCACGCCACCCGGCACCGGCGTCCCGCCCGATTCGTTCTGGGGCGACACGAGCACCATCCCGGCCGCGCGGAACGTGCTCACGGTCAAGGTGCTCAACCGGACGAACGGCAAGTACCCGGACAGCCAGGTGTTCTGGAACTTCGGCGGCCAGACCCACTCGATCGCCGAGCAGCCCTACCTCGACATGCCGGCCAACTCGGCCGGGCGGATGTACTTCTACCTGGGCACGCCGAACGGCCAGTACGCCGACTTCATCGAGTTCACCGTCGGTCCGGACGTGTTCAACGGCAACACCACCCGGGTGGACGCGTTCGCGCTGAAGCTCGCCATGCGCCTGCACGCGCACGACGGCTACGACGTGCAGGTCGGCGACGACTACCCGACGTTCCAGGAGGACCGCTCGGCCACGTTCGCCAAGTTCCAGGCCGAGGTGCCGGCCGAGTTCAAGGGCCTGGCGACGGTGAACGCGCCGTACCGGATCCCGGCTCCGGGCAGCGCACCGGACTTCCGCACCGGCGGCAGGTACGCGAACTACTTCACCGCCTACGCCCAGTCGGTCGGGGTCAACGAGCCCACCTCGAACATCACCGGGTGCGCCGGGTCGCTGGCGGGCAACCCCGACATGTGCGCGGCGCTGAACCGGCACACGGCCCACCTGCCGCAGTCGCAGTGGCAGGACCCGTCGCGCTACTACCAGGCGGCACCGGCGAACTACTACGCGAAGTTCTGGCACGACCACGGGATCAACCAGCTGGCGTACGGCTTCCCGTACGACGACGTGGCCGGCCAGTCCTCGTTCGTCTCGCACGGCGACCCGCAGTGGCTGGTGGTCGCCGTCGGCTGGTAACCGGCGCTCCCCGCGGCGGTGGCTCCGGGACCGGAGCCACCGCTTCGCGCCCGGAGGAACGGGCGTGACATCCTGAATCCGTGCCCCCACGTCGCAAGGGCCGGCCGGTTCAGTCCCGGCGCCGGCCCGCACGCTTCAACTGGGCGGCCTTCATCGTCAACGCGGTGCTTTGCGGCGGCACCGCGGTGGCCCTGCTTTCGATCGGTGTGTACAAGTGGCAGCAGGCGCCCGCCGAGCCCGCTTCGGCCACCGCGACCGTCGTCGCCTGCTACACCGCGACACCGGGGAACGCCTGCAGCACGGGTGACGCGGTGTTCACCGTCGGTACCACCACCTACCACACCGAGCGGGCCATTCCGTACGACGCCCACGTCGGAGACCGCTTCACGATCGGCTACGACCCCGGCGATCCCGAGCGCAACGGCGACACCCGCACCACCGCCGTCACGTCCTTCGCGGTGGGCGGTGTCGCGCTGATCCTGTTCGTCCTGGTCCTCGCCGGCCTGGTCCGCCACCACCGCCGGCGAGCCGGCTGATCACCGGGCCAGCCTCGCGCGGGCCTCGGCGGAGAGCGGCGTGAAGTAGTTGACCAGGTTGCCGTCGGGGTCGCGGAAGAGCAGCGAGCGGTTGCCCCACGGCATGGTGGTCGGCTGCTGCACGATCTCGGGGTGGCCGGGCAGGGCCGTCAGCCGCTCGTGTTCGGCGTCGACGTCCTCGACGAGGAACTCGAGGATCGCGGACCGGTTGGCTTCCGGAACGGCGGCTCCGGGGCCGAAGAGGGTCATCGTCTCGGCACTGCCGATCGCCAGCGTGCAGCCGGGGGTGACCAGTTCGGCGAACGAGTCGGTGAGCCGCCGGGCGGTGACACCGGTCACCTGCTCGTAGAACCCGGTCAGGCGGTCGACGTCGTGGGTGATGACGCGGACTGAGGCGAAACGCACGGGGGATCCTTCCGGTGCCGGAGGCGGTTCCTCCGGGGACAGGGCCACACTAGGAGCAATAGCGGACAGGAACCGCCCGGTTTCGAAAGGAGATTCCCGTGCCCCGGCCGATCGCCCGCGTCCTGGCCTTGCTGGAGGTCCTGCAGCGGGGCGGGACCTGGACCGTCGCCGACCTGGCGGGGCGGCTGGAGGTCGACGAGCGCACCGTTCGCCGCTACGTCGGCCACCTGCTCGACCTGGACATCCCGGTGCGCTCGGTGCGCGGCCGGTACGGCGGTTACCGCCTGGCCCCGGGGTACCGGCTGCCGCCGCTGATGCTGACCGACGACGAGGCGCTCGCCGTGCTCCTCGGGCTCGCCGTCAGCCGTCGCGCCGAAGGGGACGGCACTGCGGCGGCTGCCGAGAGCGCGGCCGCGAAGATCCGGCGGGTGCTCCCGGAAAGCCTCGGCCGCCGGCTGGCGGCGTTGCTGGAGGTCGCCGAGTTCACCTCGCCCACCCGGCCGGCCCTGAGCGCCGAGGCCCGTGTCCTGCTCACCGTCGCGGAGGCGGCGCGGGACCGGCGGCCGGTCGAGCTCGCCTACGTCGCCGCCCACGGCAACCCCAGCACCCGCGAAGTCCATCCCTACGGCGTCGTGGCGCATTCCCGGCGGTGGTACCTGACCGGGTTCGACTCCGCCAGCGGGCAGGTGCGCACGTTCCGCGTCGACCGGATCACCGGGGTCGGGGTCCGGACCGGAACCTTCGACGTGCCGGCCGGCTTCGACCCGGCCCGGCAGGTGCTGGCCGCCCTCGCCGAAGCACCGCACCGGCACCGGGTCTCCGTGCGGATCCAGGCGGCGCCCGAGCGGATCCGCGCCGTCTTCCCGCCGTCCGTCGCCGTGCTGGACGAGGACGGCGACGGCTGGGTGCGGGCCCGGATCCGGGCGGAACGGCTCGACTGGATACCGGCCCTGCTCGCCGCGCTCGACCGGCCGTTCGTCATCGAGGAACCCGACGCCCTCGGCGACCTCGTGCGTGACCTGGCCGGCCGGCTCGCCGGCTACGCCGACGCGCCCGCGGCGAAGCAGTGACATCGCCGATCGTGCCGTCCCGGCGAGCCGCTCGAGCCGGACGGCGTGGCTGCCGGGGCTTTCGGGCGATGGCTCCGGCTCGATCTCCCCGCTGCCTTTAGGCTGGCGGAGTGGATGAGCCGACTCCGCCGCGGGTGCTGGTGATCGAGGACGCCGAAGCGATCCGGGTGCCGGTCGAGTCCGCTCTGGCCGACGCCGGGTTTTCCGTGCGTTCGCGGCCCGACGGCGACGAGCTGGAAGGGGAGCTGGCCCGGACGCGGCCGGACCTGGTGGTGCTGGACGTCATGCTGCCCGGCCGGGACGGGTTCGAGCTGCTGCGGGTGATCCGGCGGACCTCGGCGGCCGGGGTGGTGCTGCTGACCGCGCGGGACGGCGTCGAAGACCGGCTGCGCGGGCTCGGCGAAGGGGCCGACGACTACGTGGTGAAGCCGTTCGTGCTCGCCGAACTCGTCGCGCGGGTGACCGCCGTGCTGCGGCGGACCGGGCGCACCCGGCCGACCGTCGAGGTGGGGGAGCTCGTCATCGACGTCGAGGGCGGCCGCGCCCGCTACGGCGGCACCGACGTGGAGCTGACCTCGACCGAGTGGAAGGTGCTGGTGTACTTCGCGCAGCACCGCGACCGGGTGGTGTCCAAGACCCAGGTCCTCACCGCGGTGTGGGGCTACGGCGACTCCGCGCCGAACCTCGTCGAGGTCAACGTCAGCACCCTGCGCCGGAAGCTCGAAGCGCACGGCCCGCGCGTGCTGCACACCGTGCGCGGCCAGGGGTACGTCCTGCGCGGCGAGCCGTGAGCCTGCGGACGGCGTCGCTGCGCCGCCGGGTCACCGTCACCGTGCTGGTGGTGCTGGCGGTGGTGCTGGTCGCCGTCGGCCTGGTGGTGGACGCGGTGTTCCGCGCGCAGGCCGAGCGGGACGTCAACGCCGTGCTCACCACCCGGGTCCAGCTCGCGCAGCAGCTGGCCAAGCAGAACGTGGCCCCGCTGACCCTGTTACGGCGCATCGAAACCCGCGGTGTGGCCGGCTCGCTGACCCTGCCCGACGGCTCGTTCTTCGGCGCCCCGCCGGGACCGGCCGACGCGCGGATCCGGCTGGTGCGCGCGACGCTGTCCGGGCCGCCGCGGATCAACGGCGCCAAGCTCACGCTCACCGCCGACGAGTCCCTGATCGCGGCGGCCGAGCGCAGCCTGCGGTCGGTGCTGCTGGCCACCGGCGTCGCCGCGCTGGCCGTGGCCGCGGCCGCGCTGCTGCTGGCCGTCCGGTTCGCGCTGGCGCCCCTGGACGCGATGACGCGGCTGGCGCGGTCGATCGTGTCCGGCGAGCGCGGCGGCCGGCTCGCTCCCGAGCGGACCGGCACCGAACTCGGGCGCGCGGCGGCCGCGTTCGACTCCGCCCTCGACGCGCTCGAAGGTGCGGAAGGCGCGGCGCGGGCGTCCGAAGAACGGACGCGGCGGTTCGTCGCCGACGCCGCCCACGAGCTGCGGACCCCCTTGGCGGGCGTGCAGGCCGCGGCCGAGGCGTTGCTGCAGCAGTCCCCGGACACCCCGCACGAGCAGCGGGAACGGTTGCAGCTGCTGGTGGTCCGCGAATCGCAGCGGGCCGGCCGGCTCGTCGCCGATCTGCTGGACCTGGCCCGCCTCGACGCGGGCGCCGAGCTCGAGCGGGCCCCGGTGCCGCTGCGGGAGCTGGCCGAGGCCCAGGCCGAGCAGCTCCGGCTGACCGCACCGGACGTTGTCGTCGAGGTGACCGGGCCGGACGCGACCGTGGCCGGTGACCGCGCGCGGCTGACCCAGATCCTCGCCAACCTGACCGGCAACGCCGTCCGCGCCATGGCCGGCCGGGGCACGCTCACCCTCGAAGTCACCCCCGACGGCGTGACGGTGACCGACACCGGACCGGGCGTCCCGGGCGCCGAACGCGAGCGGATCTTCGACCGTCTCGTCCGCCTCGACGCGGCTCGCAGCCAGGCCGGCTCGGGCCTGGGCCTGCCGATCGCCCGGGGCTTCGCCCGGGCCCACGGCGGTGACCTGTGGTGCGAGGCCGCGCCGGGCGGGGGAGCGCGGTTCCGCCTGGCCGGCCTGCCGCCCGTGCCGTGACGCTCAGGCGAACAACCCGTCCAGCCGGCCGCGGTGCCCGGGCAGCACCTGGCCCGCGTCCGTGCCCAGGACGTCCTCGACGAGCGAGGCATAGACGTCGCGGAAGTCGGTGCTGAGCTTCAGATCGCCGTCGTCGAGGTCGGTCAGGCTGGGCTCGGCGCCGTGGAAGCCGCCCTTGACCTTCGAGCCGAGGACGAACACCGGCCCCGCCGTCCCGTGGTCGGTGCCCTGGCTGGCGTTCGCCGTCACACGCCGGCCGAACTCCGAGTACACCAGCACCGTCACCTGCTTGCCGCGGTCGGTCTTTTCGAGGCGCTGCACGAACGGGGTCAGGGCACCGTCCAGTTCGGTCAGCAGCCGCTGCTGGGTGCCGCGCTCGTCGGCGTGGGTGTCGAAACCGCCCAGCGACACCGAATACGCCCGGGTCGGCACGCCCGCTTCGACCAGCCCGGCGACGACGTCGAGCTGGGCCGCCAGCTCGCCCTTGGCCTTCTGCCCGTCCTTCGCCGGCTTCCCGAGCGTCTGCACGGCCCGGTGCAGGTCGGTCACCGACCGGGCGGCCCGGGCCTGCCAGAACCCTTCGCCGGGTTGTGCCGCGCCGAGGTCGGCGAACGCCCTGCCCAGCGCGCCCTCCGGCAGCTTCAGCCCGCCGACCGGCAGCGACGCGGCGGCGGTGCGCTCACCGGCGAGCAGCGGGGGCAGGACCGGGTCGACCGAAACCGCGCGCAGCGGGTCGTCGCCGGTGGCGTCGAGCCAGCGCCCGAGCCAGCCGGTCGGCACCGCCGTCTCCGGGGAGGCCGTCTGCCAGATCGCCATCGACCGGAAGTGGCTGTGGTCGGGTTTCGGGTAGCCGACCCCGCGCAGCACGGCGAGCTTTCCGCCGTCCCAGAGGGATTTGAAGCCCTTCAAGCCGGGGTTCAGGCCCAGTCCTTCGCCGAGGTCGAGGACCTCTTCGGGCCGGTACGCGAGGTCCGGCCGCGCCCGCTGGTAGGCGGGATCGCCCGCGGGGACGACGGTGTTGAGCCCGTCGTTGCCGCCGTAGAGGGTGACGACCACCAGCACACCGGCGCCGGGGTCGAGCGGGTCGTCCTGGGCGGCCGACATCAGCCGGCCCCAGTCGACCTGCGTGGCGCCGGCGGCCAAGGCCGCGGCGGCCGTCACGCCGGTCGCGGTGAGGAACCTGCGACGGTTCACCTGCTGCACGATCGTCACCCGCTCACGGCGTATTCGGGGGCACAAGCGGCCACTGTGGACAGTTGGCGGACGTTGCCGGCGACGCCGGACAGCGCGGTGCGCGTCCGGTCCGACCAGGCGTCGACGCCGAGCAGGTCGCCGATCGCGGCGACCTTGTCCCGCGCCTTCGCCACCGCGCCGAGATCCGCGTGCGCGGTGACCAGCTGGGCGGCGTGCAGCCGCGCGACGCCCGCCGACGTCGTCAGCCACGCCCCGCCCGCCGCCCAGCCCCCGACGCTCGGCGGCTGGAACGGCACCTGGCCCATCCCGCGCAACGCCGCCAGCAGCTGGGTGCGGGTCTTCTCGTCGAGGCCGCCCGGCCGGACGCCGAGCGCGCGCAGCAGCCCGGCCAGCCACTCGACCGGCTGCTTGACCAGGGAAGTGGCGCTGTCGTGGAAGGCGGCTTCGCCGGTGATCGCGCGCAGCAGAGCGGTGATGTCGCGCCGGCTGCCGTAGGCGGCCACGAGCCGGCTGAGCGTGTCCGGGGGCGGCGGGGTGGTGGACACCAGCCGGGACCAGATCCGCCCGACGACGAACGGGGCCGACTCCGGCCGCCCCAGCACGAGGTCCACAAAGGACTCCGCGTCGAAGTCGCCGCCCGCGCCCAGGATGTGCTTCACGCCGTTGTCGTGCCGCTTGGCGACCAGCTGCGCGCCGGTGGCGTCGCGCCTGGCGGTCCAGCCGGTGAGCGCGCGGGCGGCTTCGCGCACGTCGTCTTCGGTGTAGTGCCCGATGCCGAGGGTGAACAGCTCCATGAACTCGCGCGAGAGGTTCTCGTTCGGTTTGCCGGCTTTGTTGCTGTTGCCGTCGAGCCACAGCAGCATCGCCGGGTCGACGACCATCGCCCGGGCCAGGTCGGTGAAGCTGCCGAGCGCGTGTTCGCGCTGCGTCCCGTTCTGCGCGAGCATCAGCCGCGGGCTGCGCACCTTCTGCTCGCCGGTGGCGAAGTGCCCGTGCCAGAACCAGGTCAGCCGTTCCACGGACGCGAGGTCGGCGGCCACCATCCGGTCGAGCCACCAGCCGACGGCCTGCGTCGCCTGCGCCTGGACCGTTGTGCGGGCCTGCTGCTTCGCGGCCTGGTCGGCGTTCTTGCCCGGGCGGTCCGGCGGTGGCGCGAGCTCGGGCATCGGCGTCGCGGCCGCGCCGGGGTCCGGTCCGCCGCCCAGCAGCCGATCGCGGGTCTCGGCGAACCCGCGGTCGAGATCACCGGCCCGCGGCCCGAAGCCGAGCCGGTCGTGCAGCCGCCGGACGGCGGCCCGTTCGGAGAGCACCACCATGGGAACCGATGGTGCCGCCCGCACCGGGCCGGCCGCGAGGCCAGCCCGCGTTTCTTAAGCCGATCCACAGGCGGCCCGGCTCAGCGCGCGCCCGGGCGCGCGGGCCGACATCATGGCCCCATGACCCGTCCGGGACCCGGTACCGTGTGGCGCCGCCTGGTGCAGTTCCTGCTGGACGAGCTGCTCGTCTTCGTCCCGGTGCTGCTGCTCGCGATCGCGGTGGCCTGGCTGTTCCACCCGCACGGCCCCGGCCTGCTCGCGTTCCTCCGGGTCGTGCTCTACACCATGCTGGGGCTGGACTTCCTCGGCCTGGTCTTCGTCATGGTGTGGTGGCCCTACCGGCACGGCGGCCAGACACCGGCGATGCGCTGGCTGCGGCTGCGGGTCGAGACGGCCGAGGGTGCTCACCCGTCGCTGGGCGCGTTCGCGCTCCGGCAGCTGCTGATGCTCGTCGACGGCTTCGCGTGGGGGCTGGCCGGGCTCGTCGTGATGCTGTGCACCCCGCGGCGGCAGCGGTTCGGCGACCTCGTCGCGCGCACGGTGGTCGTGCGCGTCCCGCGGTCAGCGCACCACCCCGGTTTCCCAGGCCCAGATGGCGATCTCGGTGCGGTTGCGGGCGCCGAGCTTGCGCTTGGCCGCGCCGATGTGCGTCTTGACGGTGGGCAGCGACACCACGAGTGAGCGGCAGATCTCGTCGTTGGTCTCGCCGCGGGCGACCGCCTTCACGACGTCGAGTTCGCGCGGGGTGAGCGGGTTTCCGGATTCTCCGGTGCGCCGGGGCGCGCGGCGGGCGAAGTGCGCGAGCAGCTTCGTCGTGATGGCGGGGGAGACGAGCGCTTCGCCGTGGGCGGCGGCGTGCACCGCTTCGATCAGCAGGTTCGGCCCGGCGTCCTTGAGCAGGAACCCGCAGGCACCGGCGCGCAGGGCCGCGTGCACGTTCTCGTCGAGCCCGAACGTCGTCACCATCACCACGTGCAGCGGGTCGGAGACGTCCGGGCCGGCCAGCAGCTCGGTCGCCCGCAGGCCGTCCACGACGGGCATCCGGATGTCCATCAGCGTGACGTCCGGGCGCAGCTCCCGGGCCAGGCGCACGGCCTGGTCGCCGTCGGCGGCCTCGCCGACGACCTCGAGGTCGGGTTCGCCTTCGAGGATCAGCCGGAACCCCGCGCGGACCATCGCCTGGTCGTCGGCGATCAGCACTCGCGTCGGCACCCGGCCCGTCCCTTCCCCGCTCACCCCGGTTCGAGGGGCAGCTGCGCGACCACGCGCCAGCGCCGCCCGTCCGCCGGTCCCGCCTGCACCGTACCGCCCACCGCCGCGACCCGCTCCGCCATCCCGAGCAGGCCGTAGCCGCCGCGGCGGGCCGGCCGGTCGGCGCCGTCGTTGACCACCTCGATCCGCAGCTCGCCCGGGGGCTCGTGGCGGACGAGCACCCGGACCTCGCGGGCGTCGGGGGCGTGCCGGCGGACATTGGTCAGCGACTCGGTGAGCAGCCGGTGCGCGGTGGTCACCACCTCCGGCGCCACGGTGACCGCGGCGAGGTCGGCGCCGAGTTCGAGGTGGACGCGGTCGTCGTCGGGGACCGCGCTGTCCACGACACCGGGGAGGTCGGCGGGCGGGACGAAGAAGTCCTCGTCGCCGGTGCGCAGCGCGCCGACGAGCCGGCGCATCGACGCCAGCGCCGTCGCCCCGGCGGCCTCGAGCTCGGCGAACGTCGTGGCGTCACCGCCGGTGCGCTCGGCGACCCGGTGCGCGGCCTGGACCCGCACGACGATGCCGGTGACCTGGTGGGCCACCAGGTCGTGCAGCTCACGCGCCAGCTGCAGCCGTTCGGTGGCGCGGACCTCGAGGACCGCCACGCGGTGGCGGACGTCGGCGTCGCGCAGGACGAGACCGCCGGCCAGCGCCCCGCCCCAGACCACCGCCGCGCCGGCCGAATACAGGGCGGCCGGGCCGCCGGTGCCGTAGCGCAGGATCGGGCCCAGGGTGACCGCCGCGCCGCCGAGCAGCGCCTGCACGGTGGCCGACCGGGGCGAAAGCCGGTGGCAGCACGCGCCGACGAGCAACCCGATGGCGAGCGTCTCGGCCGCGCCCGGCTGGGGCGGCAGCCGCGAGCCCGCGGCGGCGACGCCGGCGGTGATCGCGGTGCCCAGCAGGGAAAGCCCGGCGACACCGGTGGCGAGCGCCGCGACGTGACCGGGGAACCGCCGCCGCAGCACCGCCAGCAGCGCCACGACCGGGCCGGCGCACGGCGCGAACTCGATCGCGAGGACGGCCAGGCCACCCTGCGCCGGGCCGGCCCGGGCCGCGAAGACCAGGTCGAGCACCACGAGTGCGCCGAGGACGACCGCCTCGGCCACCAGCGGGCCGCGGCGGCCGGTCCACGGGATCCGCGCGATCAACGCGGGCCGTCCGGGGTCATGCGCCGATCGTGCCGCACTCGGCGTCCTCGCGCCGCCTCCGCACGGTGATCTCGTACCCCGGTATGAGGTTTCCGGCCGGATCTCGTGCTCCCGGCCGATCGCCGCGCCGCCGGATCCGGTGAGACTGGGCGCCATGGTCGAGAACCAAGGGATTCCGATGCGGGAAAACGACTTCGTGACCGGACCACGCGCCCCGGGCGAGCGGGTCGAGGGCCTGCCCTGGTGGTACTTCGTGCTCATCGGGCTGCTCGTCGCGAGCACCGACCTGAGCCAGCAGTTCAGCGATCGCTACAGCTGGGTCGCCTTGCTGCCGGTGGCGCTCGTCGCGGTGCACCTGACGCTGTGGTTCACCCTGCTGAACCGGCGGCGCAGGTACCTGCGCGCGATCTGGCGCAGCAAGCAGGCGCTCGTGCTCGTCGCGGTCCTGTTCGCGCTGCGGCTGCTGCTGCAGGTGGGGCTCGCGAAGCTCACCGACGAGGCCGCGCCGCTGCACAGCTACCGGCACCT
Organism: Amycolatopsis sp. NPDC004625; assembly: GCF_040609695.1. NCBI lineage: Bacteria > Bacillati > Actinomycetota > Actinomycetes > Pseudonocardiales > Pseudonocardiaceae > Amycolatopsis > Amycolatopsis sp. NPDC004625. The sequence goes on along the minus strand of NZ_JBEXKX010000026.1, from coordinate 26,902 downwards.
GGTCATCGGCCTGGTCATGCTGGTGGTGACGACCGCGGGCGCGTGGTTCGACCAGTGGCTCGTGCTGCGGGTGGTGAACAAGGACCCGGCTTCGTGAGCCCCCGCCGCCCTGAGGTCAGCCGTCGCCCGGAGGCTCGGCGAACCCGGTGGACGACGCCAGGGCGCGCCACCGGTGGAGTTCGCCGGCGACCTGGGCGAGCTTGCCTTCGACCAGCCGCACGCAGTCTTCGCCCAGCTGCACGCGCAGGGGCGGTTCCGCGGCCGCCGCGACCGTGCGGATCGCGGCCACGGCCTGGGCCGGGTCGCCCGGCTGCCGGCCGTCGCCGCGGGTGATCGCGGTGTGCAGGGTGCCGACGGTGGCGGCGTAGGCGGGCTCGGTGACCGCGGTGCGGCGCCGGCTGGTCGTGCCGAGGAACCCGGTGCGGAACGATCCCGGTTCCACGATCGTGACGTGGATGCCGTGGGGCGCCAGCTCCTGCCGGAGGGCCTCGCTGAGCCCTTCGACGGCGAACTTCGAGGCGCTGTAGAGCCCGCGTCCGGCGCCGGAGGCGAAGCCGGCGCTGGAACTGATGGTCAGGATGCGGCCCGACCGCCGCGCCCGCAGGGCGGGCAGCGCGGCGCGGGTGACGTTGAGGACGCCGAAGACGTTCGTGTCGAACAATGCGCGCACCTCCGCGTCGGAGGCTTCTTCGACGGCGCCGAACAGCCCGTAGCCCGCGTTGTTGACCAGGACGTCGATCCGGCCGAACCGGGCGATCGCCGCGGCCACCGCCGCTTCGGCCTGCGCCGGATCGGTGACGTCGAGCCGGACGTCCAGCCGGGCGGCGTCCTCGCGGTCATCCGGGCCGGGGCCGGCCCGGGTGGCCGCCACGACCTGGTCGCCGGCGGCGAGGGCGGCCTCGGTCAGGAGGCGGCCGAAGCCGCGGGACGCGCCGGTGATGAACCAGACGGACATGGGGGTACTCCGGGTTCCTGCTCGGGTGGGGTGGGGGCCGGGGCGGGTCAGCCGGCCGGGGTGCGGGTGTGGCCGGCCAGCAGCTCGAGGGCGCGGGCCGCGGCGCTGCCGGGTTCGGCGTGGTAGACGACGAGGTGCTGGTCCGGCGCGCTGGTGACGGTGAGGTTTTCGAACGCCAGGGTCAGCTCGCCGACGGCCGGGTGCCGGAAGTGCTTGACGGTGGCGGTCTTCGCGCGCACGTCGTGGCGCCCCCACCACCCGGCGAAGGCGGGGCTGCGGACGGCCAGCTCGCCGACGAGGTCGGCCAGCCGGGGATCGTCCGGGTCGGGGTTGGCCGCCCGCAGCGCGGCCACGCAGCCTTCGGCGATCCGCTCCCAGTCCTGGTAGAAGACCCGCGCCTGCGGGGTGAGGAAGATGCCGCGGAGCAGGTTCCGCTCGCCGTCGAGCCAGGAGAACAGCGCCGTCCCGAGCGCGTTGGCGGCCAGGAGGTCGAAGTAGCGGCCGTAGACCAGGGCCGGGGTGCCCGGCCACGCGTGCAGCAACGACACCAGGCCGGGCGCGGCGCGCTCGGCCTTCCGGCGCCGAGGCTGCGGTGGTGCCGCCAGCCCGCGCAGGTAGGCCGCGGCTTCCTCGTCCAGCAGGAGCGCCTCGGCCAGCGCCTCGAGCACCCGCGGCGAAGGATGGGTGTCGCGCCCCTGCTCCAGGCGGACGTAGTAGTCGGTGCTCACCCCGGCCAGCAGCGCGACCTCGTCGCGGCGCAGCCCGGGGGTGCGCCGGTCCCCGGCCGGGATGCCGTGCCGCTCGGGCCGCGTCAGCGCGCGGCGAGCCCGCAGGAACTCGCCCAACCGCGGGCCGACCTGCCGATCCGTCACTTCGCCACCTCCGGGGAGCTCGTCGTCCGCGCCGACGTTAGGTGCGGGTGCGCGGCGCTGGGTAGCTCTGCCACACCCACCCATGGTGGGGGACGGGAGCGCGGCTCACAGCTGGGCGGCACCGCCGTCCACCGGGATTTCGGCACCGGTGGTGAACGTGGCCTCGAACGCCAGGTAGGCCACCGTGGCCGCGACCTCGGCGGGCTCGCCGAAGCGCCGCATCGGGTTCTGGGCTTCCATCTCGGCCCGGGTCCGTGCGGCGACGTCCGGCGGCAGGGTCGCGTCGAGGATGCCGGTGGCGATCGGCCCGGGGCTGACGGCGTTGACGCGGATCCGGCGGGGCAGCAGTTCCCGCGCCAGCGACCGGGTCATCGACCGCAGGGCCGCCTTGGTCGCGGCGTAGACGCTGATCAGGTCGAGGCCCTTGACGTCGGCCACCGACGTCGTGAGCACGACACCGGCGCCGTCGCGCAGCAGGGGCGCCAGTTTCTGCACGGTGAAGTACGGGCCCTTGGTGTTCACGGCGAACAGCCGGTCGTACTGCTCCTCCGGAACGGACTCGAACGGCGCGAACGCGGTCATCCCGGCGTTGACGAACAGCGCGTCCACCTCGCCGAACTCCGCGCGGACCACCCGGGCCAGCTCCTCGACATCGGTCATGGCCGCGGCGTCGCTGCGCACGGTCGTCACCCGCTCGCCCAGCCGCCGGCGCGCGGCCTCGAGCTTCCCGGTGTCCCGGCCGGTGATCAGCACCCGGGCCCCGCGGGCCACCAGCAGTTCGGCGGCCGCGAGCCCGAGCCCGCTGCTGCCGCCGGTGATCACGACGTTCTTGCCTTCGTAAGCGGTCATGACTTCGAGTCAACCGCCGGTCCGCCGCCGGCGTCCAAGGCCCGTTCCGCATGCCGCCATACCGCCGGTGCATGGCGGCGTAGGCTCGAACCGTGGATCTCGACCTGCGGCTGGTCCGGTACTTCACGGTCGTCGCGGAGCACGGCACCATCGGCCGCGCCGCCGCGGCGCTGCACGTCGCCCAGCCGTCGCTGAGCCGCCAGATCCAGCGGCTGGAGCACCGCCTCGGCGTGCGGCTGTTCGCGCGTACGCCGCAGGGGACCAGCCTCACCTCCGCCGGCGCGGCGTTCCTGCCGCGGGCCCGCGCCATCCTCGAAGCCGCCGAAGACGCCGTGTCGGTCGCCCGGGCCGCCGACCCGCCCCGCGAGCTCACCATCGGCTACGCCGAGGGGCTGGTCATCACGCCCGCGGTGCGGGCCCTGCGCCGCCACCACCCCGACGCACGCATCCGGACGCGGCTGCTGCGCTGGCACGATACCCGCGCGCTGGCCGACGGCCGCGTCGACGCCCTGGTCGCCCGAGAGCCCGTGCCGTTCCCGGCGACGGTGACACCGTTGTACGAGGAACCGCGCGTGCTGCTGGTCCCCGCCACGCACCGGTTGGCGGGCAAGGAAGTCGTCTCGGCGGACGACCTGGCGGACGAAGAACTGGTGGCGTGCGCGGTGACACCGACGCTCTGGAGCGTCCCGAAGGACGGCTCACCACCGCCGGCACCGGACGACAGTTTCGAGGACAAGCTGGACCTGATCGCCTCGGGGAGCGCGGTGGCGATCCTGCCCGCCGGCGACCACCGGCCCGGGCTGCGCGAGGACGTGACGACGATTCCGATCGAGGGCTTCGGGCCCTGCCGGGTGGTGGTGGCTTCGCCGCTGCGGGACCCGAACCCGCTGGTGGCCCCGTTCCGCGAGGCCGCACGGCTGCTGCTCGTGGGCTGACGACGGCGTTCAGCCGCCGGAAACCCTTCGCCGCACTGACGTCGGCCCTGGCGGTGACCGGCGCGCTCCCTCCGACCGCGCCGGCCACCCCCGGTGGGCTCAGTCCTTCTTCAGGACGCCCCTGACCTTGTCGACGGCGTCGCCGACCGCGTCCTTGACGTTCTCGACGGCGTCCTTCAGCCCGGCCTTGGCCTGGTCGGCCTGGCCTTCGGCGCGCAGTTCGTCGTCGCCGGTGGCCTTGCCCGCGGCCTCCTTGGCCTTGCCGCCGAGGTCTTCGGCCTTGTTCCCGATCTTGTCGCCCAACGACATGCTCGTTGCTCCTCCCGTGCCGGTCACCATCCCCTGTGGACGGTCCTGACCAGCAAGACACCGCATGGGGCCGTTCGTCACTTCCCCGGCCGCGTGACGCTGTTCACTCGAACGTGAGCGTGACGATCTCCCGGCCGCCCGGGTCTTCGAGGCACAGCAGTTCACCCGACGAAGGAGGAACACCATGGCCGAGACGACCACGAAGACCCTCGCCCCGACGACGCCGAAGGACGCGTCCGGTGCGCTCGTGACGAGCCAGGGCACGACGACGATCGCGGACACCGTGGTGCAGAAGATCGCCGGCCTGGCCACCCGTGAGGTGCCCGGGATCCACGCCCTCGGCGGGGGTGCCGCCCGCGCGTTCTCCGCGATCCGGGAGCGCATCCCCGGTGTGACGGCCTCGGTGGGGCAGGGCGTTTCGGTCGAGGTCGGCGAAAAGCAGGCCGCGGTCGACCTGGAGGTCGTCGTCGAGTACGGCGTGTCCATCGCCGACGTCGCGCGCGCGGTGCGCCACAACGTGATCACCGCGGTCGAGCGGACGACCGGGCTGGAGGTCGTCGAGGTCAACATCGCCGTCGGTGACCTGTTCCTGCCCGGCGACGACACCGGCGACCAGGGCGCCGACACCGGCCGGGTGCGGTGACGCCGGGCCGCGACCGGCCCGTGCGCGTGTCCACCCACCCCTTCCCGACGGAGGTTCCCATGAATGCCACCCGGACCGGGTTGCTGACCGGTCTCGTGCTCGGCCTCGCCCTCGCCTTCGGCGGGTTCGGCGCGTTCCTGGCCGTCCTGGTGCTCGGCGCGATCGGCTTCCTGATCGGCCGCCACCTCGACGGCGACATCGACCTCGCCCGGCTGTTCGGCCGGGACCGGGGCTGAGCCATGACCACCACCGTGCCCGCCGAAGAGCGGGGTCAGCTGGTCATCTCCGGCCACGCCGTCGAACGGATCGCCGCGCACGCCACCCGCGAGGTCGGCGACGTCGGGGGCGCCGCCGGGCGCGTCCTGGGGGTCGCGCTCGGCGGCGAGAACGCCGACCGGCCGGTGAAGGTCGCCGCCGAGGTCGACGGCGGGCGGGTGCGGCTGGCCGCGCGCCTGTCGGTCGCCTACCCGGCCTCGGTCGCCCGCACCACCGAGCACGCCCGCACCCACCTGCGCGACCGGGTGAGCGAGCTGACCGGGCTCGACGTCGAGCGGGTGGACATCACCGTCACCGCCCTGCACCCGCCGGTCCGGTCCTCGGGGAGGGTCTCGTGAAACGACGTCCACGCCGCAGCGTCCCGGCAGCCGCGGTCGCGCTGGTGCTGACCGCGGCCGGTGCCCTCACCGCGGTCGTGGCCGGCCAGCTGCTCCTCGGCGAGCGCCCGTGGCTCGACTACGGCGCGGCCGCCCGGCGGCTGCACGACCTGCGCTGGGGTGACCTGCTCGTCGTCGGCACCGGCGCCGCGCTCGCCGCCCTCGGCCTGGTCCTGGTGCTCGCGGCGCTGCTGCCGGGCAGGCCCACGGTGCTCCCGCTGCACGGCGAGCCGGACTCGGGGGTTTCCCGGCGCAGCTTCGGCGCGGCCCTGCGCACGGCCGCGGCGCGGGTCGACGGGGTGGAGAAAGTGCACCTGAAACTGCGGCGGCGCAGCGTCCGCGTCCGGGTGCGGACCCGCCGCACCCGGCCCGACGGGATCGCCGACTCGGTCCGCGCCGCCGTCGCGGCCCGGCTGGACCGGATCGACCCGGTCCGCCGCCCCGACGTCAAGGTCCGCCTGCGCACCTCGAGGAGCACGTCGTGAACCGTCCCGCCGGTCTCAACCGGACCCTGCTGGCCCTCGCCGGTCTCCTGCTGATCGCGGCCGGGGCGATCCCGGCGGCGATCCGCTTCCGGTGGCTGCCCGCCCTCGGCGGCGACCGGCCGGTCGTCCCGGGCGACGCGCTGCCGCCCACCTGGGCGCTGTACGTGACCGCAGCCGCCGGGATCGTCGTCGCGCTGGCCGGGTTGCGCTGGCTGGCCGCGCAGCTGGTCCGCAAGCCCGGCAGCCGCACCTGGCGCTACGAAGCCGGCTCCGGCGCCGGGAGCACCGAGCTGGCCACCACCGCGGCCGTCGCGCCGTTCGCCGAGGAACTGCGCGGCTACCCGGGCGTGCGCACCGCGACCGCGTCCCTGACCGGCACCCGCGACCACCCGGAGCTGTTCGCGGTGGTGTCGCTCGAGCAGGACGGCGACCCCGCCGGGATCCGCGACCGCATCCGGAACGACGGCGTGCCGCGGCTGTGCCAGGCCCTCGACCTCGACTCGCTGCCCACCCGCGTCGAACTGCGCTTCACCACGACGACCGGCGCTCGCGTCGCCTGAGCCGGGACTGTCCCGCCCGGTCAGCCCTTCGAGCTCCGATGGTCCAGACCGGCGACGGTGCAGCCGGCCATCCGTTCGGTCACGTCGCGCAGGTGGGCGCCGCACATCCTCGCCGTGACGCCGTCTTCGTCGGTGACGACCGCGGTCGCCGGCTCCGCACACGGGGTGTGGAGCCGGTCGTAGTCCCACTCGCCGACGCAGCCGGGGGCGGTGCAGAAAGCGCGGTCTCCGCTCGCCCGCAGGGTGACGCCGTGGGCCGGGCAGACGCCCCACGGGACGTCGCACAGCGAGGGGTCGCGGGCCACCCGGACCCGGGCCAGGTCTTCGGCCGTGCGGACGACCTCGTCGGTGTAGTCGCTCAGGTCGTGGGTCGCCTTCGCGATGGGACGCGCGAGGCGCTGCAGGGTGCCGTCGGGGGCGGCCCGCAGCCGGGTGGCGACCTCCGCGGTCCGGGTCGCGAGCGCCTCGGCCTCGGCGGCCAGCGCGCGCAGTTCGGCCGGCAGGGGTTCGGGCGTGGTCCGCTCAGACATGCTGGTCCTCGAAGGTCGGGTACCGCTCGTACCGCTCGGCGAGCGCGGACTGCGCTGGTACCCCGAACCCGGTTCCGTCAACCACGGGCGGTTTTCACCGCTGTTTCGTCGCCTCGGTCACGAAGGTCTGCGCGACTTCCCGCAGTTTCAGGTTCTGCTCCTGCGACGCCCTGGTGAGCAGGTCGAACGCTTCCTCCGACGGGATGCAGTGCAGCGCCATGAGAATGCCCTTCGCCTGGTCGATCACCGCGCGGGACGTCAGCGCGGTGCGCAGCTGCCCCATGGTTTCGCGGGCGGCCTGGTGCCGGCGGGTGCTGCGCAGCGCGGATTCGGCGGCGGCGGTGTACAGGTCCAGCAGCGCCGCGTCGAACGCGCCGAAGCTGTTGCCGCCGGTGTCGTAGAGGTTGAGGGAGCCGTGGTACTGGTGGTCGACGACCAGCGGGGCGGACAGGGCGGCGACGACCGAGGTCCCGGCCGCGGCCGAGGCGAACGCGGGCCACCGGTGCGCCACTTCGGCCACGGCGACCCGCTGGAGTTCGCCGGTCCGGGCGGCCTCCAGGCACGGCCCTTGCCCCGCTTCGTACTGCGCCGAATCGACGCGGTGCGCGCTGTCGTCGGTTGCGGCCGCCGTGTACGGGACACCCTCGCGCAGCAGCGTGATGCTCGCGATTTCCGCGTCCGGGACCGCGTGGATGACCTGCCGGCACACCCGCTGCAGCACCACCGGCAGCTCCTCGTCCTCTGCGAAGTCGTCGGCCAGCCGGTCCAGCGCGGTGGTGACGTCGTCCACTCTTCGCACGGCGTCCCGCTCCCGCAGCAGATTCTCGTCCACGTGGTGCTCCCTCGAGGTCATGGCCCAGCCGCCGAGGAAACCACAGTAGGCGCCGCCGCGTCCCCCGGCAGTCCCGGAGCCCGATGATTGCCGCGGGCGCGGACGGGGTAGTCCCCGTCGACTGCCGAAGGTGTACCAGGAAGGTCTGCTGTGCGGATTCGCAAGAGGACGGCTGTGCCCGCCAACGACGTCGACCGCGCGGTCGCCGTGCTCGCCGCGCGCGGAATCGGTGCCGAGCGGGCGGCGGCCGAGCTGCGGGAGATGGCCCGCCGCCGCCACATTTCCCTGGGCCGCTGCGCGGCCTTGGTCGCCACTTCCGCGATCCGGCCCGCTCGCTGATCGGTTCCCGTGGCCGGCCATCGGCAGTCCCTGCCGGCGGTTGGGCTTCCCGGCCTGCGCTGACGGCGGTCAGCGGGTGAGCGTGCTTTCCGCTTCCTGCCACAGTTCGAGCAGCCGGTCGAGGTCCTGCTGGCCGACCGCGCCCGCCGCGCCCACCAGCAGCAACTCGGTTCCGGCCGGGCGGTCCGTGACGTGGATGCGCAGCTCGTTGGCCGCCTGCGTGCGCTCGATCTCCTTCGGTTGCACCTCCAGGCCCTCCAGCGCCCAGCCTTGGCCGGCGTCCTCCGTCGAGTGGATCAGCACCACCTGGTAGAGGGGGTTGCGGTACCGCTTCCCGGCGCGCTGGGCCGCGGCGTGGGTGATCAGGGAGGAGATGGGGTAGTCCCGCCGGCGGAAGGTGTCGCGCATGATCGAGCGGCATTCGCGGACCGTCTGGGCGAGGCCCGCCGCGCGGGGCGCGCGGGAGCGCAGGAGCGCCAGGTTCTGGTAGTAGCCGACCGTGCGGAAGTCTTCGGCTCGCTGCCGGGTGTCTATCGGCGCCACGACGCTGACGTCGTCGGTCCGGGTGAACCGCTTGAGGGCCCACATCACCGCCGCCATGTGCAGGACGAACCGCGTGCAGCGCAGGCGCCGCGCCGTGGCGTCCAGGCGGCTCGACGTCGTCTTGGCGAGCGGCTGCGCGGCGGTCAGCGGCCGGAAGGCGTCCGGGTCGGTTTCCGGTGCCGGACTGGCGAGGAGCCGGGGCGGCAGGGGGGTGAGGAGCTCGCGCAGCGCCGGCGTCTCTTCGATGCTCGGGAACGAGGTGCGCACGGCGTCCGGGTCGAAGGGGTGCACCTCGCCGAGGTTCTCGGGCCGTTGCGCGTACAAGGCGGCCAGCTCGCGCTGGAGGATGACCCGTGAGCGCTCGTCGATCGCGACGTGGTCGACCGCGAAGAGCAGGCTGTGCAGGTTTTCGCCGTGGGGGAGCAGGGCCGACTGGAGAATCGAGTGGCGGTTCGGGGCGAGGAAATTCCGGGAAAGATCTTCGAATGCCCGTGCCGCGTGCTCGTGGATGGCACTTTCGTCGGAAAGCCCAGTGCGCGGCGCCACGTGGAACACGTCGGGACCTTCGTTTTCGTGCACGATGGCGAGTACTTCCTCGTCGTCGAGCATCGCGTAGTTGGTTCGCAGGATAGGGTGCCTGCGCACGAGTTCGGTGAGGGCCCGGCGAAGGCGGTCGACGTCCAACGGGCCGCGTAGCAGGAGATGCACGGCCACGATTTGACTCGGCACACCACCTGGTGCGTGCCGCATTGTGATCAACCGGCGCTGGGGTGGTGTCGCCTTGTAGACGGTGGCGCGTGACGGTGATTCTGCCGTCATTTTCGATCACTCCATACTGACGTGCAAAGATCAAACAGATCGTTCGCGGAACCCCCGTCCCGGCAGCTTAGCAACAGTGCCGGTGACTTTGCCACACGGTGTGCGTGAAGTTGGTTGGCGGGTGAAATGCCGGTGAAGGTTCATTGGCCGGATGTCGTGGGCGTGCGTGACCGGTGTCCGTTTTCGGCTTTGTGCCCACGCTGGTCGGTCGAACGGTGAGCCGCCATTTGGCCCCTTTCGGATCCGTGAATTCGCCAGTATTTACCGATGATCGACATTCTTGCCGGGTACGGGGAAACGTTGCGTGTTCTTCCGGCTGGCGACGGGTGGCCCGATTGGACCTTTCAGGGGTGTTTCCGCTCTCGGCGGCTCCCGGTTGTGATGGGTGTGCCTGCCGTTCGAGTGGGTTACGGTGCCAGCGGTGGTCTTCGCCACCGGTCGGCAGTAAGAATCGGTGAGTACGCCGGGATCGGCACCGGATCGGGGGTCCGACCGCGCATCCCGTCTCCTTTCGGTTCGTTCTCCGCGAAATCTTGAGGATCAATGTCTGCTGCATTCATGCCCACCGGCGTCGCCGTGTGCGCTGACGAAGACGAGCACGTCACCGCCGGTTTCCGCCGCCACCTGCGCGAAGCGCGGGACGCCGTGGCGCTCACCGACGGCCGGAGCTCGTTGACCCGCTCCCGGCTGGCCGGGCTCGGCGACGCCGTGCGCGGCCACGCCCGGCTGCGGGACGCCGCCCGGATCGCCGTCGTCGGCACGCAGTCGCTGCGCCTGGCCGCCGTCCTCGCCGCCTGCCACCTGGCGGGCCGCGAGTTCGCCGTCGTCGACGCGGGCGAGGATCCGGCCGTGCTCGGCGCGCACCTCGAAGCGCTGCACCCGGACGCCGTCGTCGCCGTGTCCGAACCGGACTTCGCCTGCGGCAAGCCGGTGGTGCGCGCGGAAGACCTGTTCGCCGCCGCGGCACCCTCCACTGAGGACAGCCGGCCGGCCGCGCCGTACGCCTACACCGTGCGGACTTCCGGCACCACCGGACGACCGAAACTCGTGCAGCTCTCGCGTCCGGCCTTGGGCCAGTACGTCGCCGAGTTCACTGCGCACTACGCCGTGGGTGCCGGTTCCCGGATCGCCGTCTGGGCCGCGCCGACCTACGACGCCCACCACAGCCAGCTCTTCTCGGCGCTGGCGGCCGGTGCGGTCGGCGTCGTCGCCGAACCCGCGGTGCGCCGCAGCGGGGACAGCGTGCTGGACTGGCTGACCACCCACCGGATCACGCACTTCGAGACGACCCCGTCGATCCTGCGCGGTCTGGTCGCGGCGGCGGCCACCCGCGGCCTGCCGCCGGACCTGGTCCACCTCATGTGCAGCGGCGAGCGCTTCGACCCCGGGCTCGCCCGGGCGGTCGCGGCGCTGGGCGGCGGGCTGCGGCTGTCCAACGAGTACGGCCCCACCGAATGCGTCCTGGCGACCTGGCACGAGCTCACCCCGGCCGACCTGGACCTGCCCGACCTGCCGGTGGGCACGGCGATCCCGGGCCGGGAGGTGAACGTGTGCCCGCCACCCGGCGCGGCCGCCGCGTCCCCGGGCGACCCCGGGGAGATCGTCATCCGGTCGCCGCACCTGTGCGCAGGCTACGGTCTCGACGGCGCCCTCGCCGAAGCGTTCCCGGTCGGCGAAGACGGCGTGCGGACCTACCGGACCGGCGACTTCGGCTACTTCGACGAGCGCGGCCTGCTGCGCCTGACCGGCCGCCGCGACCGCACGATCAAGCGGCGCGGAGTCAAGATCGACCTCGACGACGTCGAGCGCGCCGTTCGCTCGGTCCCGGCCGTCACCGACGCCGCCGCCCGCGCGGAGAACGACGGGACCGCGGTGTGGGTGTGGGCCGTGGCTCGTGGCCGTACCGCGGAGGACCTGCGCGCCGACGTCATGCCGTTGCTGGCGGCGGCGAGCGCGCCCGAACGGATCGTGCTGGTCGACGCGCTGCCCCGGTTGCACTCCGGCAAGGTCGACTACGCCGGTCTGCCCCGGCCCGCGGCGGCGACGGCCGGCGACGCGGCCGGCGACGCCGCCGCCGCGACCGGGACCGAAGCGGACGTGGCCGCCGAGTTCGCCCGCGTGCTCGGGGTGCCGGAAGCGGCACCGGACGCCGACTTCTTCGCGCTGGGCGGGCATTCCCTGCTGGCCCTCGACCTCAACCAGAGCCTCGGCCGCCGGTTCGGCGTCGCCGTCACCCTGGCCGACGTCCTGCGCCATCCGCAGGTCCGGGCCCTCGCGGCCCTGATCGACCGGAAGCGCGCCGAGCGGCCGGCCACCGGCCCGGCCGACCGGCCGACCGGCCTGACGGCGGCGGAACGGCCCCTCTGGTCGTGGAGCCAGCTCTTCCCGGCCGACGGCTCGGCCAACGTGGTCGCCGGTTTCCGCACGACGCTCCCGATCGGCGGAACCGAGGTCGCCGAAGCCGCCGGACGGCTGGTGCGCACCACCGCGCAGCTGCGGCTGGGCTACCCCGCCGCCGGGCGCCCGGAGCGGGTGGTGCACCCGCCGCGGCCGGTGGACGTCCGCACGGTGACGGTCACCGGCGATCCCGGCGACGGCACGCGGCCCGAGGTGCGCCGGGAGCTGTACCGGCCGTTCGACATCGCCCGCGACCAGCTCGTGCGGGTCGTGCTCGTGCGCTCGGGGACCGGGACAGCCGTGTTCCTCGTGGTGCACCACATCGTCTGCGACGGCATCGGTCTCGCGACGCTGCTCGCGGACCTGCACCGGCTGCTGGCCGGCGGGGACGCGGGCCCGGGCGCACCGGCGCCCGCGGTGATCGCCGGGCCGCCCGCGCCGGCGGCCGGGCAGTACTGGCAGTCGGTCAAGGACCGCCTGCGGACGATCCCGTGCACCCTCGCACCGGAGCCGGGTGCCGTCGCCGGACCGGAACCCTTCGCCGTCCCGAAGTCCACTGTGGACGCGGCGCTGTCCGGCGAGGACCTGCGCCTGTCGGTGGTGCTGGTCGAATACGTCGCCGAAGCGCTGCTGCGGGTGACGGCTTCCGACGCGGTCGTCGTGGAGGTTCCGGTGTCCCTGCGCACCCCGGAGCAGGCCCGTGCCGTCGGCAACTTCGTGGTCGACGTGCCGGTCGTCGTCGACCGGAGCACCCCGGACGGGCGCGCCGGGCGCCGCAGGCGGCTCGCCGCCGACCTGCTCGACGCCGTCGACGCCGCGGCGGCCGCGCCCGGCTTCGGCGGGCTGCGCCCCGGCCAGGGCCTCGCCCCGCCCGGGGACGCCGTGGTCGTCCTCGACCACCCGCCCGCCACCACCGTCCCCGGCCTCGTGCCGGTCCCGGGCTCGCCGCCGCGCAACCCGGTCGCCGTCTACGTGACCGCGGCCGCCGACGTCCTCGAATTCCGGGTGCTCGGCCGGGGCGGCCCGGACCTCGCCCGGACCATCGCCACCCACCTCCGCACAGTGACGGCCGGGCCCGCGGGCCCGCCGGTGAGACAGGAGCACCAGTGACCACTTTCGTGATCCAGCCCGACGACCGGTGGACCCTCGCGGGCCTGCTGGCCGCGTCCGCACCGGGCACCGAGATCCGGCTTTCCGAGCACACCCGGCGGGTGATCACCCGGACCTCGGACTGGGTGGAGCGGCTTTCGGCCGGCCCCGACCTGGTGTACGGGGTGAACACCGGCTTCGGCGCGCTGGCCGACGTCCGGGTCCGCGCCGGTGACGAGCACGAGCTGCAGCTGAGGCACGTCCTCTCGCACGCCTGCGGCGTCGGCGGCCCGTCCCCGCGGGCCGTCGTGCGGATGATGATGCTGGTCAAGCTGCTGACGTTCCGCTCGGGCCAGACCGGGGTGTCGCTCGCGGTGGCCGAACGGCTCGCCGACATGCTCAACCACGGCGTGCACCCGGTCGTGCCGGAACGCGGCACCGTCGGGGCCAGCGGCGACCTCGCCCCGCTTTCGCACCTCGCGCTGCCCCTGCTGGGCCGCGGCAAGGTCGAGTACGAAGGCCGCGTCCAGGACGCGGCCGACGTGCTGCGCCGGCTGGGCTGGCCGCCGCTGCGGCTGACCGCGAAGGACGGCCTGGCCCTGACCAACGGCACGCAGTACATCGCTTCGGTGGCCCTGGTGGAGCTGGGCCGGATCGTCGCGCTCGCCGAGACCGCGGACCTGGTGGCGGCGATGAGCCTGCAGGCGTTCAGCTGCGCCGAGCGGTTCTTCGACGAGCGCTACCACCGCCGCTCCGGCAACCGCTGGCGCGGCGCGGTGGCCGGCGCGCTGCGCGAACACACCCAAGGCAGCAACCACGCGAAGCTGCCCAGCGCGGTCCCGTCGATGCAGGACCCGTATTCGTTCCGGTGCATCCCGCAGGTGCACGGCGCGGCCCGCGAGCACATCGACAACGCGGCCACGTCCGTCCTCAACGAGGTCGACACGGTCGCGGACAACCCGCTGTTCTTCCCCGACGACGAGATCGCGCTGTTCGGCGGCAACCTGCACGGCGAGTCGGTGGCCATGTCGGCCGACCTGCTGGCGATCGCGGTGACCGAGCTGGGGTCGATCTCCGAACGCCGCACCTACCAGCTGCTGTCCGGGCGGCGCGGCCTGCCGGACTTCCTCACCACCGACCCGGGCGTGAACTCCGGGCTGATGATCGTGCAGTACACCTCGGCGGCGCTGGTCAACGAGATGAAGACGCTGTGCCACCCGGCCAGCGTGGACAGCATCCCGACCTGCCAGCTGCAGGAGGACCACGTGAGCATGGGCGGCACGTCGGTGCTCAAGCTCCGCCAGGTCGTCAGCGACTTCGAGACGGTGCTGGCGGTCGAGTGGCTCACCGCGTGCCAGGCGGTGGACCTGCGCCCGGACCTGGTGCTTTCCGCGCACTGCCGGGCGCTGCACGAGACCTACCGCGGCCTGGTCGGGCGCCTGGACGAAGACCGCGTGCTCAGCGACGACATCGAGCGCACGGCCGAGTTCCTGCGCGGTGTCGAGCTCCGCCCGAGCCAGGAGCGCGCGCTGGTCGGACAGGGGGTCGGCTGATGCCGGGAACCACGGTGCTCGCCGAGGTCGAGGCGTGCTGGCGCGGGGTCGCGCCGGAGGCGGGGCGGCTGCCCGCCGCGGACGACAACCTGTTCGAGCTGGACGTCGACTCGTTCGTGTTCATCCAGTTCGTGCGGGAGCTGGGGGTCCGGTTCGGGGTCGAGCTGCCGCTGGTCGAGATCTTCCGGAGCCCGACCTTCCGCACGGTGGCCGGCCACGTCGAGCGGGCGAAGGAGTAGCCGTGTCCGACGTGGTCACCCGGGCGACCCGCGAGGAGTTCGGGCTCTGGTACGAGGAACAGGCGGGCACGCCGGTCCGGCGGCTGCTGTGCGCCTTCGCCGCCGCGCTCGCCACCCCCGCCTCGCCCGGCCGGGTCGCGGGGGCGCTCGGCCGGGTCGTGGACCGGTACCCGGAGTGCCGGACGGTGTTCGCCCCCGACGCCGGCGGCACGCTCGTCCGGCTCCCCGGGCCGGGCCCGGCGCCCACCGTCCACTTCGGACCGGAGTGGCCGGTGGCCGGAGCGGCCGCCGCGCTGGCCGGTGAGCCGGTGTCGGCCGAGACCGGCCCGGTGCTGCGGCTCGGCGTCCTGACCGGCCCGGCGGGCGAGGTCCGGCACGTGGTCGGCGTCGCGCACCACGTCGTGTGGGACGGCCGGTCGGAGGAGCTGTTCTGGGCGGCGCTGGCCGGCGAGCTCGCGGAACCCGGCCCCGACGGGCCGCTGCGGCCGCCACCGCCGGCGGCGCCGGAGGAGGCGGCGGACCCGCAGTGGCGGGCCGAGCCGGCCCCGGGCGTGTGGGACGCGGCCAAGCGGCAGGCCCGGGCCCACGGCGTCACCCCGTTCAGCTGGCTCGTCGGGCACTTCGCGGCCGCCACCGCGGACGCGGGGGCGCGGGCCCTCACCCCGTACATCGACGTCGACCTGCGCGTGCTCGACCCGGCGTCCCGCGAGCGCGTCGGCTACTTCCAGACCCAGCGCGCGCTGAGCGTGGTCGCACCCGGTACGCCCGGGCCCGCCGCCGCCCGCGCGGTGCTGGCCGACATCGGCGCGCTGGCCGCGCTCGCCCTGACCACCGGCCTGCCGCCGGAGCCCGAAACGGCCGGTGCCGGCTGCAAGTTCTACGTGCGCGACCAGCCGTCCGCGCTCACGGCCCTGACACCGATCGACACCGCCCTGCCCGTCGCCCGCAACGACCTGGCCGCCGGCCTGACCGCGGCGGGCGGCCGGGCCCACCTGACCGTCACCGCCCGGCGCGGGGCAGCCGGCCCCGCGCCCGCCGGACTGGGCGCCGCCCTGCTGGCCGCGCTCGACCGCGCCGCGCACGGCGGCCCGCGAGGAGATGAGGAAGCATGAAGCAGTTCACCGTCGACCGCCCGGTCGGCGCGTGGTGGCCGGTCCACGGCGAGGGTGTCGACGCGGCACTGGAGCACGACGGCGGGGCCGTCCTCGACGGCCCCGGCCTGGCCGGCACCGCCGTCTTCCAGGACCTGGCCGAGCGGGCGTGCGGCCCGCTGTCGCGCGACAACCCCGAGCACCGGCACGTGACCGACGACCCGACCGGCACCGTCAACACGCCGGTCGACTTCTCCGGCGCGCGGAAGCTGCTGTGGCACAACGAAAACACCTTCGCGGCGCACTGGCCGCGGCGGATCGTGTTCGGCTGCGCCCGGCGCGCCGCCACCGGCGGCGACACCCCCACCGTGGACATGGCCGCGGTGTACGACCTGATGGATCCCGGACTGCGCAGGCGGTTCGAGGACACCGGCGTCACCTACACCCGCCGGCTCGGCGGCGACCTGGGCCTGGACTGGCGGACCCTGTACGGCACCGAAGACCGCGCCGAGGCCGAATTGGCGTGCACCCGCGAGGGTGCCCAGTGGCACTGGGACGGGGACGTGCTGGTCACCCGGCAGCGCCGGGCCGCCGTGGCCGGACTGCCCGGCGGCCGCCGTTCGTTCGTGGCCCAGGTGCTGCACTGGCACCACCGGGCCATGGACGCCGACGTGCGCGAGTCGATGGCGGCCCTGATGCCGCCGGAGGAGTTCCCGAAGGACTGCACCTTCGGCGACGGCGAGCCCGTCCCGGACGCCGCCGTCGACGCCCTGATCGCCCTGTGCACGCGGCTGGAGGAAACCGTGCCGTGGGCCGAGGACCGGGTCGTCCTGCTGGACAACCTGCGCCGGGCCCACGCCCGCAACCCCTACACCGGCGAACGCCGGCTGCTCGTCGCCATGGGCCGCGCGCTCGGTCACGCGGAGGCCGGCCGTGTCGCCTGAACTCGCCGCCGCGATCCGCGCCGGGCGCGGGGACGCCGTGCTCGAAGGCGCGCGGCGCACGTCGTACTCGCAGCTGCTGGACGACGCCGCCACGCTGGCCGCTTCGCTGCGCCGGCACGGCGCCGGGCCCGGGACCGTCGTCCCCGTGCAGGGCGTCGGCACCACCGAAACCGTGACCCAGATCGTCGCGGTGCTGCTGACCGGCGCCGCCTACGCCCCGGTCGACTCGCGCACCCCCGACCGGACCGTCGCCGCCTTCGCCCGGCTCTGCGGCGCTTCGGTCGTGCTCGGTTCCCGGCGGGACACCGCACACGGCGTGCGCCGCCTCGACTCGGCCGGAGTCGTCGCGGACGCCGGGCGCGAGCCGTGGACGAAGAGAACCGTGCCCGGGACGACCGCGTACGTCATCGCCACCTCCGGCACGAGCGGCGCGCCGAAGGGCGTCGTCGTGCCGGAGCCGGCGGTGCTGGCCTACCTCGGCTGGGCGATGGCCGAGTACGGCGGCGGGTACGGCGCGCCGCTGTTCACCTCGCTCGGCTTCGACCTGACCGTGACCAGCCTGCTGGGGCCGCTGGTGTCCGGCCGGACCGTCGCGGTGCTCGACCCGGTGCGGTGGCCCCTGGACGTCGCGACCGACCCGCGTCCCTTCGACGAGGCCGGATTCGTCAAGCTCACGCCCAGCCAGCTCGACATCGCCTGCCGCCTGATGACCGAGACGGGCACCCGCTCGAGCGCTCCGGTGCTGGTCGTGGGCGGGGAAGCGATGCGCGGGGCGGCCGTCGCCCGGTGGCGCGACCGGTTCCCGGACGCGGCCATCGTCAACGAGTACGGCCCGTCGGAGGCCGCGGTCGGCTGCTGCCGCTACACCGTTCCCGACGGCTTCACCGGCGCCGACGTCCCCATCGGGACGCCGCCGCCCGGCGTCGGGCTGGAGCTGGCGCCGCTGCCCGCGGGCCACCCGGGCCCGCGCGAGCCCGGCGGCGAGCACGGCGAACTCGTCATCACCGGCCCCCAGGTCGCCACCGGCTACCTGGTTCCCGACGCCGAAGGGCGCGGGGTGCTGACCCCGTTCGCCGCCCGCGCCGGGCAGCGCCGGTACCCCAGCGGCGACCACGTCTCCCGCGGGCCCGGCGGCCTGTTCACCTACCACGGCCGGATCGGCCGCGAGGTCAAGGTGAACGGCTTCCGGGTCAACCTGGCCGCGATCGAGTCGCGGCTGGCGGACTGCCCGGGGGTGCTCGCCGCCGCCGTCGCCGCCGGGTCCGGCGGGCTCACCGCCCACGTCACCGCGAGCGGCCCGGCGGTCACCGCCCGGACGCTGCGGCGGTACCTGCTCGAGTACTTCCCCGTCTACGCGGTGCCCGCGGAGATCGCCGTCGGCTCCGAGATCGCCGTGACCGAGCGCGGGAAGCTCGCCACGGCCCTGTCGTCCACCCACCCCGAGGACCGGTCATGACCACCCTGCCCCTCCGCACCACCCCGGCCACGCTGACCCCCGGCGACCTCGGCCACGACCTGCGCACCACCCCGCCCGAAGCGGCCGAGGCGCGCGTGCGGGCCGAAGTGGCCGACGCGGGCGCGGTGCTGTTGCGCGGGTTCGGCGTCGACGGCACCGACGACTTCGCCGCCGTCGTGGCCGCCCTCGGCGGCGAACGCCTGGAGTACACCGAGCGCTCGACGCCCCGCAAGTCCCTCGGCGGCCGCGTCTACACCTCCACCGAGTACGCCAAGGACAAGGAAATCTTCTTCCACAACGAAAACTCCTACCAGGCGTCCTGGCCGCGCCGGCTGTTCTTCTACTGCAGCGTCCCGGCCACCAGCGGCGGGGCCACCCCGCTGGCCGACATCCGGGAGGTGACCCGGCTGCTCGACGCGGACGTGCGGGCGGAGTTCGCCGCCCGCGGCTGGCTGCACGTGCGCACCTACCAGCCCGGGTTCGGCCTGCCCTGGCCGGAGGTGTTCGGCACCGAAGACCGCGCCGAAGTCGACCGCTACTGCGCCGCGGCCGGGATCACCGCGACCTGGCGCCCCGACGGCGTGCTCCAGACCCGGGCCCGGCGGGCGGCCTTCCACCGGCACCCGGACACCGGGGAATCCCTGTGGTTCAACCACATCGCGTTCTTCCACCCCAGCACCCTGCCGCCGGCGGCGCTCGCCGTGCTCACCGACATGCTCGGGCACGACAGCCTGCCCAACGACACCTGCTACGGCGACGGCGAGCCCATCCCCGACGGCGTGTGCGCGCACATCCGCGACTGCTACCGGCGGGCGTCCTCGCGGTTCGACTACGAACGCGGCGACGTCCTGCTCGTGGACAACATGCTCGCCGCGCACGGCCGGGAGCCCTACGACGGCGACCGGAGCGTCGCGGTCGCCATGACCGGCCTGGTGCGGGGGACCGCGTGACCGCCGTCGCCGCACCCGGGGCGGCCGTGCGCGTCCGGCTGCCGGTCAACGAGGACGTGACCACCCGCGCCTACCAGTTCTACGCGTTCCCGGTGTCGATCATCGAGGCCCACGACCCGGCGAAGGCCGAGTGGACGCTGACGAACTTCATCCACCTGGCCTACGACCGGCGGCCGGGCACGCCGGTGCCGATGTGCTTCTACATCTTCGACTACGCGGCGAACCCGCACCTGGAGACGATGCGGACCGACGCGGAGCTGATGCACGACCTGCTCGGCTCGCGGCTGTCCGGGTTCGCCGCCCGGCAGCTGGCCCAGGGCTGGTACCTCTACCTCAACGTCGACGAGCACCACATCCCGCGCCGGTACGCCTTCGGGCGCAAGCGGATGTCCCACGACCTGCTCGTGCACGGCTTCGACGCCGAAGCCGGCACGGTCGACGTCCTGGGCTACGACGAGAACCCGGTCTTCCGCTCGGTGACCATCCCGGCCGCCGCGCTGGACCGGGCGTTCGCCGAGCACCGCGGGCTCGGCAGCGGGTGCCGGCAGTTCGTGATGTACCGGTACCTGCCGGAGAGCACGTTCGCCTTCGACCGGGACTTCGTCGCCGGGGAGATCCGCACCTACCTGCGGTCGGAGAACCCGACCGCCGCGCTGCGGGCGCTGCGCGAACCGTGGGACCGCGTGTACGGGCTGGCCGTGTGGGACTGCTTCGCCGAGGAACTCGCCGCCGCTCGGGCGGGCGAACGCGAGTACGACAACCGGTCGGCCCGCGTCCTGTTCGAGCACTCGAGCCTGATGCTCGACCGGATCCGGCTGCTGCTCGCCGACGACCCGGCGGCCGCGGCGGAGGCCACCCGCGCCTACCGGCCGGTGGTCCGGTTCTGCCGCAGCCTCTGCTACGCCGTCCTGGCCGCCGCGACCGCGGGCGACCACTCCTCCCTCGACCGGCTCGCCGGTGAATTCGCCGGTGTCACCGACCGCCACGCCGCCGTGCTGCGGGCGCTCGCCGGCCCGGACACCCCCTGACCGCAAGGAGATCTGTCGTGTACGTGTTGGGAATCAGCGGGCTGAACCGCAGCGAACCCCGCATGCGCCGGGAATTCCCCGGCCTGGAGCGCCGGCAGTACCGGCTGGCGCAGGGCGCGGATTCGGCCGCCGCCCTGGTGACCCCGGACGGCATCGTCGCCGCGGCCGCCGAGGAGCGGTTCGCCCGCGACAAGGGCACCGGCCGCTTCCCCCGCCAAGCCGTGGACTTCGTGCTCGCCGAGGCCGGCATCAAGCCACGGGACGTCGCGTTCGTCGCGCACAACTTCGACTTCGCGCCCTACCGGCCGTTCTTCGAGGCCGAAGGCACGCTCGCCGAGTACGACGAGGTGTACTCGCCCGAGGCGGTGGCCCGCGACCTGCACGCCGAGCACACCTGGGACCCGGCGATGCGGGTCGTCCCGGTCGCCCACCACCTCGCGCACGCCGCCAGCGCGTTCTACTGCTCGGGCTACCCCGAAGCCGACGTCCTCGTGGCCGACGGTATCGGCGAGTTCGAGAGCACGTCCCTCTACCGCGCCGACGCCGACGGGATCCGCACCACCGCGCAGATCCGCGGGCTGCACTCGGTCGGCCTGGCCTACGGCCTGGTCACCCTGCACCTGGGCTTCTGGATGAACATGGACGAGTACAAGGTGATGGGCCTGGCCCCCTACGGCAACCCGGCGCCGATGCGCGAGGCGGTCGCCGAGATCGTCCGGCTGCGCGAGGACGGCACCTACAGCACGCCGTTCACCTACCTCAACCGGACGCCGCGGGAGCGCGCCACCTACACGCGTTCGCTGGAATACCTGGCCGAGCTGCTGGGGCCGGCCCGGCGGCCCGAGGAGCCGATGGAGCAGCGGCACCTCGACCTCGCCGCCGCCCTCCAGGAAGCGACGGAACAGGCGATCCTGCGGTTCCTGTCGGCCGAGCGGCCGCGCGCGGACTCGCTGTGCCTGGCCGGCGGGGTGGCGCTCAACTGCGTGGTCAACAAGGCGATCCGGGAGACCGGACGCTACCGCCGCCAGTTCGTGCAGCCCGCCGCCGGCGACGACGGCACCGCGCTCGGCGCGGCCCTGGCCGTGCTGCACCGCGCCGACCCGCGGCTGCCGGAGGTCGCCACCCCGGCGCGCCGCACGTCCCGGCTGGGCCCGCCCTACCTCGGGCCGGCCTACGGCCCGGGCGAGGTCGCGGCCGCGCTGACCGGCATCGACGCCACGGTGACCCGGCCCGGTCCCGGCGCGCTGGCCGCCGAAGTGGCGCGGCTGCTCGCCGACGGCCGCGTGGTCGCGCTGTTCCAGGGCCGCATGGAGTACGGGCCGCGGGCGCTGGGCAACCGGAGCATCCTCGCCGACCCGTCCACCGCGCAGATGCGCGACCGCATCAACGCGATGGTCAAGCACCGCGAAGACTTCCGGCCGCTGGCCCCGGCGGTCCTCGAAGAGTACACAAAGGACTGTTTCGTCGTCGACGACCCGGCCGAGTTCCTCTGGATGGTGGAGACCGTCGACGTCCGTCCGGAGTGGACGGAGCGGCTCGGCGGCGTGACGCACGTCGACGGCTCGGCCCGCATCCAGGTCGTCCGCCGGGCCGACAACGAGCTCTACTGGCGGATCATCGACGGGTTCCGCGAGCTGACCGGCACGCCGGTCGTGCTCAACACCTCGTTCAACGTGCGCGGCGAGCCGGTCGTCTGCTCGCCGTCCGACGCGGTGCGGACCTTCCTCTCCAGCGACGTCGACGCCCTCGTGCTCGGCGACCACCTGGTCGTGCGCCGGAGCGACGACGTCGAGCAGGTCATCGGCCGGCTCTGGGAAGAGATCCTCGGGATCGACCCGCCGGGCCCGGACAGCCGGTTCTTCGCCGTCGGCGGCGACTCGATCACGTCGGTCCGGTTCGTCGCGCTCGCCCGCGGCGAAGGGCTGTCGCTCACCCTGCGGGACATGCTCGCCGACGACCGCCTGGACGTGCTCGCCGGCCACGCGCGGCAGCGGGCGGCGGCGTCGTGACCGCCGCCGCGCACGAGGTCGCCACCGACCCCGCCGACCTGCCGGACGACCACTGGACCGGGGTGCCCGCGTTCGGGCTGCTCGATCCCGCCGACCGGGCCCGGGTGCCCGCCGGGGCCGTCGACGCGTTCCCGATGACCGCCCAGCAGATCGCGATGGCCGCGCAGCTGGTGCTCGGCTCGGCCCGGCGCCGCAAGGGCGCGGCGGACGTGCCGCCCTACCACAACGTGGCCATGTCGCGGATGTCCGTGCCGGAGGTCGACACCGCGGTGTTCGCCGCGTGCGCCGAAGCGCTCGTGGACCGGCACGAGATGTTCCGTTCCGTACTGGACCTCGACACGTTCTCGCGGCCGATGCAGGTCGTGCTGGCCCGCGCGCCCGAGCCGGTACTGACCGTGCACGACCTGCGGGGGCGGGAGGCGGCCGAGCAGGAGGCGGAGCTGGTGCGGTTCGCCGCGGCCGAGAACGCCAAGACGCTGTCGCTCACCGCGGCGCCGCTGACCCGGTTCACCCTGCACGTGCTGAGCGACCGGGACATCGCGTTCACCATCACCGAGCCGCACGCCGTCGCCGACGGCTGGAGCACGCACCTCAACCTCGTCGAGTTCTTCGACACCTACGTCGCCGCGCTCGGTACCGGCCGCGCGGCGGCCCCGCCGCCGTCCGCCCGGCTGCGCCACCACAGCGCGCAGCAGGACGCCATGCTGAAGTCCACAATGGACAACGAGTGGTGGCGGGACCGGCTGCGCCCGTGGACCGAAGCCACCGCGCCGGTCCCGGCGGCCACCGGCCCGGCCTGGCACACCACACTGGCGATCACCGGCGCGGAGTGCGCCGCGCTGGAGGAGCTGGCGCGGACGTCGGGCACCGGACTGAAAGCCGTCCTGCTGACCGTGCACCTGACGGCGGTGCGGGACCTCCCCGGCGCGGCGGGCACGCTGACCGGCGTCACGGTCAACACCCGGCTCGCCGTCGAGGACGGCGTCGACGCGCGCGGCATGTTCCTCAACGTCGTGCCGCTGCCGTGGACCGGGGCCGTCCCCGAGCCCGCGGCGGTGCGCGCGGGCCTGCTGGCGGCGACCACGCGGGGCCGGGTGCCGCTGGCCCACCTGGTCCGCACGCTCGGGCCGGCGGCCGCGCCCCAGTCGTTGTTCGTGTTCAACAGCTTCCACAGCATCGCCGGGGCCGCGCGGCGGCTGGGCGTGGACACCTTCGAGGAGGTGGCCGACTGGTCGCGCACCGACTTCCCGTTCGAGGCGAGCTTCAACCGCAGCGAGGAGGCCGCCGGCCGGATCGATCTGCAGCTCTACTCCGACGGCCGGTTCGCCGGCGAGCCGGACGCCGTGCGCGCCTACCGGGCCGCCGTCCGCGCGGTGGCGGGACTCGGCGATGACTGAGCCCAGCTGCGGGGCCACGCTGTGGCGGGCCCTCTGCGCCGCCGCGGCGGCCGCGCCCGGCCGCACCGCCGTCCGGGACGGTGCCCGCACCCTCACGAACCGCGAGCTCGTGACCGCGGTGGGCACCGCCGCCCTGCGGCTGCGCGAGATCCTGTCGCCGGGCTCCCGGGTCGGGGTGCGCCTGGCGCCCGGGACCGACCAGCACGTCGCCGTCCTCGCCACCGTCGTCGCGTCCTGCGTGTACGTCCCGCTCGACGTGACGTGGTCGGCGGAACGCACCGCCTACGTCTGCGGGGACGCCGAAGTCGCGCTGGTGCTCGGCGACGGGCCGGCGGGCACCCGCTCGCTGCCCTTCGCCGAACTGGGGGCGGACCGGCTGGCCGTGCCGGACGCGACGATCCCGGACCTCGGCGCCGCCGTCGCCCGCCTCGACGCGACCCCGGTGCCCCCGGTCTACGTGATGTACACCAGCGGGACCACGGGTGCGCCGAAGGGCGTCGAGACGACGTGGCCGGCCCTGCGCAACCGGCTGGCCTGGATGCAGGACGTGCACCCGCTCGGCCCCGCCGACGTGGTGCTGTCCAAGACCTCCTGCGGGTTCGACGTGTCCGTCTGGGAGTACCTGTGGCCCCGGCTGCACGGCGCGCGCACCGCCGTCCTCGACCTGCGCGCGGACGGCGGCTGGTCCGGCCTGTGGCGGGTGCTGCGCGAAGAAGGCGTCACCGTGTGCCACTTCGTGCCGTCGGTCGCGCGGGCCGCCCTGCGCGACCCGGCGGCCGGCCCGGTGCCGGGCCTGCGCATGGTCGCCCTCAGCGGGGAGGTGCTCGACCGCGACACGGCGGCGGCGCTGCAGCGGCTCGCCCCCGACGCGCGGATCGTCAACATGTACGGCCCGACCGAGTGCGCGATCGACGTCAGCCACTGGACGTTCGACGAGCGCGAGCACTGGGACCCCGTCCCGATCGGCGGCGGCGCGGCGGGCTGCGGGCTGACCCTGCGCCCGTCCGGCGAGCTGGTGATCTCCGGCGTGCAGGTGGCCGGCGGCTACCTCGGCGCGGCCGCGGGCACCGGCGGGTTCACCCCGGACGGCACCGCCTACGCCACCGGCGACACCGCGGTCGAGGTCGAGCCGGGCGTCTACGCCGTGCTCGGCCGCACCGACCGGCAGGTGAAGCTCAACGGGGTGCGCGTGGAGCTGGACGGCCTGGAGGCGGCGGTGCGGGCCCACCCCGGGATCGAGGACTGCGCCGCGCTCCTGGACCCCGGCGATCCGGGCGGCGCGCCCCGGGTGGTCCTCGCGTGCCGGCTGCGCGATCCCGGCGCGGCGCCGGGCACCCGCGCGGTCCGGGAGTTCGTCCGCGCCACCTCGGCGATGGAGGACGTCGCGTTCCGGCTGGTCCCGGTGGACCGCCTGCCGCTGACCGCCTCCGGCAAGACCGACTACCGGGCCCTGGCCCACGACGTACGAGAAGGGAGTCACCGTGGACAGCGCGTTCACTGACCTGGAACGGGAGTACACCGCGGTCGCCGGCCGGCCGCTCGACGAGCCGGACCTGGACATCTTCGACCTCGGCCTGGCCTCGATGGCCGTGCTGGAGCTGATGAGCAGGCTGCGCGGGCTGGGCTACGAGCTCCGGATGGACGACTTCGTCAACGCCGAGAGCATGCGCGAGGTCGCGCGGACGATGGCCGGATGCCGGCTGTGAGACTGCTGCGCGCCAACCCGCGGTTCCGGGTGCTGTGGGTGATCAACCTCGTGTCGTCGATGGTGGGCTGGTCACTGGGCATCGCGCTGTCGGTCCACGTCTACCTGCTGACGCAGTCGGCCCTGCTGACCAGCGTCCTGGCGGCGACGTCCACGGTGGCCGGCATCGCCTTCGGTGCCCTGGCGGGATCGACGGCCGACCGGCACGACCGCCTGCGCATCGTCCGGTCCGGCCTGCTGATCCGGGTGCTGCTGCTGGTGGCGCTGTTCGGCGTCGCGGAGTCGGGGCCGGGCCTGGTGGCCGTGGTGTTCCTGCAGGCGACGGTCCAGCAGTTCTACGGCCCGGCCGAGCAGGTGCTCATCGCGTCCTACGTGCCGGGCGAGGACCTGTCGGAGGCCAACGGGCTCAATTCGTTCGCCTCCAACGCGACCCGCCTGATCGCCCCGGCCCTCGGCGGCTTCGTCATCGCCTGGGCCGGGTTCCGCTGGACGGTCGTGGGCATGTCGGTGCTGATGGCGGTGTCGTTCCTGCTGAGCCTGGCGCTGCCGGGCGATCGCGCGAGCCGCACGGCCCGGGCGGGGACGGAGCCCGGCGGGGGAGTGCGCGAGCTGCTGCGCACCGACGCCCGCGTCCGCGGGCTGGTCCTGCTGCAACTGCTGGACGCGCTCAAGGAGGGCCCGCTGTCGGCGCTGTTCCCGGTCCTGATGATCGGCGTGATCGGCGCGACGTCGGGCGAGATGGGCACGGCCAACAGCGCGTTCGCCGTCACGGCGGTGATCGCGGGCCCGATCGTGGGCGGCACGGTCCGCCGCCTCGGCTACCGCCTCCCGGTGGTGGCCGGGGCGGCCATCGCCAACGCGCTGATCGTGGTGCTGGCGGTGTGGCCGTCGACGGCGATGGCGCTGGTGGTGTTCGCGCTGTCGGGGCTGCCGTTCACGCTGTCCTGGGTGGGCACGCAGACGTGGCTGCTGCTGACGGTCCCGGAGACCAGCCGCGGCCGCATCGTCGGCACGTCGGGGGCGCTGTACGCGGCGATCCTGCTGGTCACGATGCTGGCCGCGGGAGCGCTGGCCGACCTGGTCGGCGTCCGCTGGGTCCTGGGCGCGACGGCGGCGACGGCGGTCGCCGGCCTGCTGGCGGTCGACCGCCTGGTCCGCACCCCGCGGGAAAGCCCGGTCCCGGCGTGACCGCGCTCGGCACGGCACCCGGCCCGGCGGCGGTCGACGCCGAAACCATGTCGATGCGCCGGATCATCGCGCTCACCCGCGGCATCCGCGTCGGCGACGTCCCGGACGAGGTGGTGGCGGACGCGCTCCGGGCCGACCGCACCCCGATCTGCTGGACCTGCCACGAGGCCCACTTCAGTTCCGTGGCGCCGCGATGCCGGGTCCACGGCCCGTGAACCACCGGCCCGCTCGCGACGGCGCTGCCGACCCCCGGGCAGAGCGGTAGCCTGCTGAACGCCGCAGCCGCGGGACTTGGAGGTAACCGTGTTGCGCCAGCGAATCGGTGTGCTCGCCATGCTCGTCCCGCTCTGCCTGACCGGCGTCACCGCCGCCGCGGCGGCACCACGAGAGAGCGAAGGTCCGCTCGATCCCGCGTTCTCCGCGGGTTCCGCGGCCGGCGAACTGGTCACCACCACCCGCCTCGCCGACCGGCGCTCGTTGGTCACCGGGCCGGGGGCGTACGTGCTGGGCGACGAATCGGGCTTGTACCCGG
>NZ_JBEXKX010000025.1:0-147145 GCF_040609695.1 Amycolatopsis sp. NPDC004625 | reverse complement strand
CCAGGGGTAGCGGCCGGGGGGCGGCCGCGGCGTCCCGGGCCCCGCGTTCCGCCATCCGGGGGTCCCGGCGGCGGCGCGGTGTCGGGGGAGCGCACCGCGGCCGGCCGGACCTCCCGCGGGCCGCGGCGGCGCTCGGGGGCGTCGCCGCGGTCCGGCCCGCCTGAGCGTTCTACCGCGGGTGCGGGTGCGGGATCTCGGCGAACGCCCCGCGCAGCCGGGCCTCCTCCTCATCGGACAGGTTGGTGCTCAGCAGCGCGGCCCCGGTTTCCTTGAACGGCTCGATCACCCGGTCCAGCACGGTGCCCTCGGACATCACGAACAGCGCGGACGTCCCGGGCGTGACCTGCGCGCGGACGGTCTCGATGAATCCTTCGTCGATCCCGACGTGGCTCAGCGACCCGGTCACCGCGCCGATCGCGGCGCCGACGGCGGCGCCCAGCAGCGGGACCAGGAAGATCAGGCCGAACAGCAGGCCCCAGAAGGCCCCGCCCAGCGCACCGGCGCCGGTCAGTGCGCCGAGGTCCTTGGTCTTCGGCTTCTTCCGCCCCTCCGGCCAGGTCACGTACGCGGCGTCGGCGATCGAGATCAGTTGCTGCTTCTGCAGCTGCCGAAGCAGATCCAGGGCGTTTTCGGCGCCTTCGACGGTGGGGAACCGCCACACGGTCAAGGTGGACACGACTTCCTCCTCGGTCCGGGAACAGTGGTCCGCCGCACCTTCGCGCGGGGGCCGGCGCGGGTCATCGCCCACGCTGTGTGAGCCGCGGGCCGGATGTCCGGTGCGGGCCGCGCAGGACACCGGCGCGGGGGTGCGCCGCCGGCGGCCGGGCCACCTGATCTCACCTCGGGCGGGCGAGGACCGGCGGACGCGCGACCGACCATGATCGCCCGGGTCCGCCACCCGTTCGACGAACGAGGAAGAAGGATCATGACCGAACCCATGCGCCCCCGGTCCGGAACCACCGGCGCCCGGGCGCCCCTCCCGCCGGAGCGGGCGGTCGCCCGGTCGCGGCGGGTCGGCTGGATCTGGTTCGCCGGGGCGATCACCGTCCTGGCCGGACTGTTCACCGTGGTCGAGGGCGCGGTCGCGCTGTTCGACCGGGACTACTACGTCATCGGCCCGTCCGGCCTGCTCGTCTTCACGCTGGCCGGCTGGGGCTGGCTGCACCTGATCGTCGGCGTCCTCGTCGTGCTGACCGGCATCGCGCTGTTCACCGGCGCGCAGTGGGCGCGGGTCGTCACGGTCGCACTGGCCGGGTTCAACGCGCTGGCGCAGCTGGCTTTCCTGTCCGCGTACCCGTTCTGGGGCGTGCTCGTGATCGCCCTCGACGTCCTCGTGATCTGGGCCGTCATCGTGCACGGCGACGAAGCCACCTACGAGATCTGGTGACCCCGGCGCCCCGGTGACCCGGCGCTGATCAGTACAGTCGTGGCCTCCGTCCGGCGTCGACCGCGGAACCGGGGCGAATTCTCCCGACAGCCGAGAGGTTGACGTGCCCGTTCGAACGACCCCGTTCCGGCCCGTTCCCGGTGTCAAGGCCACGGTGCCGCGCCTGCCGGGGACCTTCGTCCCCCGTCCCCGGCTCGACGCGCTGCTCGACCGCGCGGCCACCCGGCCCGTCACGGTGGTGCGCGCCCCGGCCGGTGCCGGCAAGACCACGGCGCTGGCCGCCTGGGCCGGTGACGGCCACGACGTCGCCTGGGTGTCCCTTGACGAAGGCGACAACGACGAAACCCGGTTGTGGGCGGCGATCCTCGCCGCGTTGCGCCGCTGCCCGGCGGTGCCCCGGGACCACCGGGTGCACCGGCTCGGCCCGCCGCCGCCCGGGCGGCGGCGGGCGTTCCTGGCCGATCTGGACGACGCGCTGAGCGGACCGGACCAGCCGGTCCGCCTGGTGCTGGACGACCTCCAGGAGATTTCCCGCCCGGAAGTGACGGACGCGCTGGCGGCGCTGGCGCGCGACCTGCCGGCCGGGATGCGGCTGGTGCTCGCCACGCGGGTCGAGCCGCGGCTGCGGCTGGCCCGGCTGCACGTCGAAGGGGCGCTGTCCCGCGTGGAGGGCACCGAACTCCGGTTCACCACGCGGGAAACGGCGAACCTGGTGCGCGCCACCGGTGCGGCCGTCGGCGACGACCGCGTCCGGGAGCTCACCGAACGCACGGCGGGCTGGGCCGCCGCCCTCGGCTGGGCCGCGGTGTCGGTGCGCGAAGCGGAAGACGCCGACGCGCTCGTCGCCTCCGTCACCGGCGACGAGCGCGCGGTGGCGAAGTTCTTCGCCGACGAGGTGCTCTCGCGGCTGCCCGCGGAGACGTCGGATCTGCTGCTGTGCATCAGCGTGTGCGACACGGTCGGCGCGGCGCTGGCGGTCCGCCTGTCGGGCCGCCCGGCCGCCGGGGCGATCCTGGACGAGGTCGAGCGGGCGATGGCGCTCGTCGCGCGCACGCCGGCCGAAACCTACCGGCTTCCGCCGTTGCTGCGGGGTTTCCTGCGCGCCGAGCTGGCGCGGCGGGATCCGGACCGGATGCTGCGGCTGCACGGTTGCGCCGCGCGGTGGTACGCCGGACGGGGCCGGTTCGGGGAGGCGCTCCGGCACGCCGTGGCGGGCCGTGACCGGCGGCGGGTCCTCGCGCTGGCGCGGGACCACGCCGTGCGGCAGGTGCTCGCCGGGGACGGGGAACCGGTGCGGGTCGCGCTCACCTACCTGGGGGCCGCCACGGTCGCCGCGACCCCGCCGCTGCGGCTGGCCTCGGCGCTGGAGAACATCCAGCGCGGCCGGCTCGCCGACGCGGCGGCCGACCTCGCCACGGCGGCGCCCCGCGACGGCCGCTGGCCGCTGGCCGTCCGGCACCTGGCCGTCCTGACGGGGAAACCCGTGCCGTCGGCGGACGGCCGGGCGGACCGGGACCTCGACGCCTGGGTCGAGCTCGACCGCGCGTGGCGGTCACTGCACCGCGGCGCCCGCCGGCACGCCGTCACCCAGGCGCAGGAGGCCCTGCGCCTGGCCCACACCGAGCGGCTCGACCACCTCGTGCTGCACAGCAGGCTGGCGCTGGCCGTCGCCACCGGCCTCGGGGGCGATCACCCGGCGATGCGGCGCGCCTGCACGGGCGCGCTCGCCGTCGCCCGCCGGCTGGGCCGGCGCCGGTCCCCGGGCGTGGCCGAGTGCCACCTCCTGCTCGCCTACGACGACCTGATGCGCGCCGAGCCGGTGGCCGCGGCCCGGGAACTGGCCCAGGCGACGTCCGCGGAGGTGCCCGGCAGCACGCCGCTGCTGGTGCCGCTGCGCGAGTTCTTCGAGGGCATGGTGCGCTTCGACGGCGGCGACCGGCCGGCGGGGTCGCAGGTCATGCGCGCGGCCCGGCACCGGCTGGCCGCGCTCGACCTGCCGCGCGAGGTCGTCGCCGTGTGCGCGGTCGCGGAGTACCACGCGGCCCTCGCCCTCGGCGAGGCGCTGCACGCGGCGGAAGTCCTCGCCTGGGGGCACGAGCGGCTGCCCGGCAGCGGCGAGCTGGCGGTCCTGCGCGTCCGCGCCCACCTCGCCGCCGGTGAAACGGACACCGCCGAGGCGGTGCTGCGGGACACCGCACCGGCGACCGCCCTGCTGCCCGCCACCCCGGTCGACCGGTGCCTGGCCGAGACGGCGCTCGCCCTGCGCTCCCACCGGCGGACCAAAGCGCTGCACGCTCTCGACCGGGCGCTCGCCCTCGCCCGCCCGAACGGCCTGGTGCGGCCGTTCGCCCTCGCCGAGCCGCGGGTCGGCGACCTGCTGATCGACCACTCCGGCGGGTTCGGCTCGCTGGACCGGTTCGCCCAGGCGGTCCGCGGCCGGGTCGTCCCGCACGCCCCGCCCAGCGGCCTGACCGACCGCGAGCAGGTGGTGCTGCAGCGGCTGCCTTCGCAGCGTTCCCTGGACGAGATCGCGTCCGATCTGACGGTGTCGGTCAACACGGTGAAGACGCACGTGCGGGCGATCTACGGCAAGCTCGGGGTGAACAACCGGCGCTCGGCGGTGGTGGTCGCGCGCCAGCACGGCCTGACCTGAGCCGGTCAGCTCCCGTGTTCGTCGCGGCGGGGTGCGGACAGCAGCGCCTCGGCCCAGCGGGCCCGCGGGTCGACGTCGACCAGCAGCGCCTTGGCCAGCAGGGTGGCCGGGACGGCGAGGACGGCCCCGAGCGGGCCCAGCAGCCACGTCCAGAACACCAGGGCCAGCACCGTGACCAAAGTGGACAGACCGACCGAGCCGGCGACGAACCGGGGCTGGACCAGCGACTGCACCACGAAGTTCAGCACGGCGTAGACGACGAGCACGACGAGCAGGCTGCGCCAGCCGCCGTCGAGGAGCGCGATCACCGCGGGCGGTGCCACGCCGATCACGAAGCCGACGTTGGGGATGTAGTTGGTGACGAAGGCGAGCAGACCCCACAGGAGCGCGCCGGGCACGCCGAGCAGGGCGAGCGCGGTGGTGTCGAGGGCCGCCACGAGCCCGCCGAAGACGGTCGTCACGAGCAGGTACCGCCGCGTGCCGACGGCGAAACCGCGCAGCGAAGCGGAAATCCACGGCCGGTCCCGCGCGATCCGGCCGAGCCGCTGCCCCGCCCAGGCCGTCTCGGCGCACAGGAAGAGCAGCAGGGCGAACAGGAACGCGAGGTTGGTGACCAGTCCGCCGACGCCGGCGAGCAGGGAACCGGCCAGCCTCACCAGTTTCCCGGTGTCCACTGCGGACAGCACGGTCCGCAGTTCCGGTTCGCCGACGCCGAACCGGCCGAGGACGGTCAGGCCGTCGTGCAGCAGTTCGTCGACCCGCCCGGCGTAGCGGGGCAGCAGCGTCGACAGCTGCGCGACGGACACGACCACGACGAGGAAGAAGGCGAGCAGGATCAGGTAGACGGTGACGACCAGGACGGCCACGGTCAGCCAGCGCGGAAATCCGTGGCGCAGCAACCAGGTCCGCACGGGATCGAGGGTGATGACGACGACGAGGGCGAGGAAGACGGGCCCGGCGAACCAGGCGACGGCCTGCACCCCGGCCAGCACGACCACCGCGGCGGCGGCACCCAGCAGGACGACGAGCGCGCGGGGAACGGGGGCGCCGCCGGCCCCGGGGCCCCGTTCGGGCGGCCACGGAACCGGCGGCGGGTGCGCGCCGGCACCGAACCGGTCGGCGAGCCCCCGAAGGGGCCGCCGCACGGTGCGGTCCCCGGCCGGGCGATCCCCGGCCGCGCCCCGGTCCCGCCGGGGCTTGCGGAACCGGTGGGCCGGGAAATCGGTGAGCGAAGCTCGCACCATGCTGACTCCTCCGGAAACGGTCGGCGGCGAGACCCACGATGGCGGCCCGGGAACGCCGGGTCGTCACCCGGAGCGGGCGAATGGTCGGGCTGCCGGACCCGGCGTGGAGGTGGTGCCGGGGTGCCGCGCCGGTGGACGCAGGAAAATCGGCTGGACGGCACCCGGCCGGAGGCGAACCGGCTAAGGTGGCCGCGTGCAGGCGCCGGTGGACGAGCGACCTCGGGTGCTCGTCGAGCTGGTCCTCCTGCTGCTCTGGTTCCTCCTCTTCGCCCGGCTCGACGCCGCCGTCGGCACGGATTTCGCGGCCGCGAACGCGAACGCCCACGCCCTCCAAGCCGCCGAACACGCGGTGCACCTCGACATCGAGCACAGCGTCAACGGCTGGCTGGCCGGGAAACCGTTTCTCGGCGTGCCGGCGGTGGGCCTGTACCGGCTGTACTACGTGGTGGTCGCCGGTGTACTGCTGTGGGTGTTCGTCCGGCACGGCGCCCGCTACCGCAGGGTGCGCCGGACGATGGTGGCGATGATGGTCCTCGTCCTGCCGGTCTACTGGGCGGTGCCGATGGCGCCGCCGCGGTTCGCGCTGCCCGGTGCCGTCGACGTCGTGGCCCGGTACGACCTCTTCGGGCAGGACAGCTGGACGCATCCCACCCACCACACGGCCATGCCCAGCATGCACGTGGGCTGGTCGCTGTGGTGCGCGTATGCCGTGTGGACGGTGCTCCGGGAGACGCATCCGCGCCTGGCCCCGGTGCCGTGGCTGTTCCCGCTGCTCATGGTGGCGGACGTGCTCGCCACCGCGAACCACTACGTGCTCGACGTCGTGGGCAGCGTCGTCCTGCTGGCCGTTTCGGTCGCCGCCGCGGCCGCGTGGGGACGGCTCGTCGCCGGACGGCGCACTTCGCGATCCGAATTTCCCGCCGAGGCGTGTCGAGAACGCGCGGACGGCTCCGACTGAGGGGTGCACGGCGGCCGGCGGGGCCGCCACCACGAGCGGAGCGCGCACGATGACCAAGGTGACCGCCCAGATGTCGGTGTCCCTCGACGGCTGCTACACCGGGCCCCGGCTCGCCCAGGACGTGAACGGCTGGATGCGGGGCCCCGAAGCACCCGGGTTCTTCCGGGTCACCCGCTGGGCCGTCGACGCGATGGCCTGGCGCGAGCGGCAGGGGTTCGCCGGCGGCGAGCAGTCGATCGACTCGGAAATCGTCGCCGAGACCTTCGCCGCGGCCGGGGCCTACGTCATGGGCCGGCGCATGTTCGACGCCGGTGAGGTGCCCTGGGGCGACGAGCCGCCGTTCCGGGCGCCGGTGTTCGTCGTCACCCACCGGGCCCGGGAGGTGCTCGAACGCCGGGGTGGGACGTCCTTCACCTTCGTCACCGAAGGGCCGGAACGGGCCGTCGAGCTGGCCCGGGCCGCCGCCGGCGGCAAGGACGTGGCGGTGGCCGGCGGCGGGGAGCTCCTGCGGCAGGTGCTGGCCGCCGGGCTGCTCGACCAGCTCGAGCTGCACGTCGCCCCGGTGCTGCTGGGCGACGGCCAGCACCTCTTCGGACCCGGGCTCGGCCTCGGCGCGGACGACGGCATCGAGCTCGTCCCCACCCGGGTCGTCGACACGCCCGGCGTCACCCACATCCGCTATACCGTCACCGGGCGGTCGAAGCTGGTGCTGGACGACCGCGGCGCCAGTGGTGACCTGGTCAAGCCGCGGCAGTGAGAAAGGACCGATCCGTGAAGTACATGCTGCTGATCTACGGCAACGAAGAAGCCTTCACCTCGATCGGGGCGGAAGCCCTCGCCGAGGTCGTCCGCGACACCGACGCCCTCAACCGGGAGCTGTTCGAGTCGGGCGAGCTCATCGGCGCCTACGGCGTCGCCGACGAGGTGAACACCAAGATGGTCCGGGTCACCGGCGGGACGCCGGTGGTGACCGACGGCCCCTACGCCGAGGCCAAGGAGTTCCTGGGCAGCTTCATGATCGTCGACTGCGACAGCCTGGACCGCGCCCTGGAGATCGCGGCCCGCGCCCCTTCGGCGCGCTACTGGGGCGTCGAGGTTCGCCCGCTGATGCACGAGGCCGAAGTCGCGCCGTGACCGGCTGGCAGGCCGTCCGGCGGCTGGTCCCCGAGGTGCTGGGGGTGCTGGTGCGCCGGTACGGCCGGTTCGACGCTTGCGAGGACGCCGTCCAGGAGGCGCTGGCGGCGGCCGCGGCCCAGTGGCCGGTGGACGGGTGGCCGGAGCACCCGCGGGCGTGGTTGCTGACGGTGGCGTCGCGCCGCCTGGCCGACCAGGTGCGCAGCGACGCCGCCCGGCGCCGGCGGGAGGAGGCGGACGCGTTCCGCACTCCGCCCGCCGGCGACGTCGAGGCCGACGACGACACGCTCACGCTGCTGTTCCTGTGCTGCCACCCGGCCCTGACGCCGCCGTCGCAGATCGCGCTGACGCTGCGGGCCGTCGGCGGCCTGTCGACCGCCGAGATCGCCCGGGCCTTCCTCGTGCCCGAAGCGACCATGGCCCAGCGGGTCAGCCGGGCCAAGCACCGCCTCAAGGGGGCCGGTTTCGCGCTGCCGCCGCCCGCCGAGCGGGCGGAGCGGCTCGCCGTCGTGCTCCAGGTGGTCTACCTGGTGTTCAACGAGGGCTACACGGCCACGTCGGGGACGCGGCTCGTCCGCGCCGAGCTGACGACCGAGGCGATCCGGCTGGCCCGGGAGCTCCACCGGCTGGTTCCCGGCACCGGCGAGGCGGCCGGGCTCCTGGCCCTCCTGCTGCTCACCGACGCCCGCCGCCCGGCCCGCACGGCCCCGGACGGGTCGCTGGTGCCCCTGAGCGAGCAGGACCGGACCCGGTGGGACACCGGAATGATCGCCGAGGGCGTGGCCCTGGTGACCGAAACGCTCTCGCGGGGTCCGATCGGCCCGTACCAGCTGCAGGCCGCCATCGCCGCCGTGCACGACGAGGCCCCCACCGCGGAGGCCACGGACTGGCCGCAGATCCTGGCCCTCTACACGGTTCTCGAGCGCGTGGCCCCCAACCCGGCGGTGACGCTGAACCGCGCGGTGGCGGTGGCCGAGGTCCACGGGCCGGCGGCGGGTCTGACCCTGCTCGACGCCCTCTCGGCGGACGAGCGCCTCGCCGCGTCCCACCACCTGGTGTCGGTGCGGGCCCACCTGCAGGAAATGGCCGGCGACCACGACGCGGCCCGCACCGGCTACCAGGAGGCGGCCCGGCGCACGACGAGCGAACCCGAGCGGCGCCACCTGTTGGACCGCGCCGCGCGCCTGGGTGAGGCCGGTGTGGTGTGATCGCGGCGTGAGCCGTGCCGGGGAAGAGTCCAACCGCCGCCTGCTGCGCGCCCGCGACACCATGGACCGGGACTACGCGAAGCCGTTGGACGTGCCCGCGCTGGCCCGTGTCGCGCACGTCTCGGCGCCCCACTTCACCCGCACCTTCCGCGCCACCTTCGGGGAGACCCCGCACCGCTACCTGCAACGCCGCCGGGTCGAGCGGGCCATGTTCCTGCTGCGCTCGGGCGACCGGAGCGTCACCGAGATCTGCGTGGAGGTCGGCTTCACCAGCCTGGGGACGTTCAGCCGGACGTTCCGGGACATCGTCGGCGAGTCGCCGACGGCCTACCGGCGCCGGGGACCGCTGGCCGGCGTGCCGACGTGTTTCGCGATGGCGTGGATGCGGCCGCGGAGCTGATCGTTTCGGATAAGCGTCCCGGCGGGCCGCTGCACTACCGTCGCCTCCATGCTCAACGCACTCACGATTTCGCAGATCTTCGTACTCGACCAGGACGAGGCGCTCGACTTCTACGTCGGCAAGCTCGGCCTGGCGGTGCACACCGACGCCGACCTGGGGTTCATGCGGTGGCTGACGATCACCGTCCCGGGTCAGCCCGACCGCGAGATCCTGCTGGAGAAGCCCGGCCCGCCCCGGATGGACGAGGCGACGGCGGAGCAGGTCCGCGACCTCCTGACGAAGGGCGCGATGGCCGGCTCGCTGTTCTTCGCCACCGACGACTGCCGCAAGACGTACGAAACGCTGCTGGCGCAGGGCGTGGAGTTCACCGACGAGCCGACCGAGCGCCCCTACGGCATCGACTGCGGCCTGCGCGACCCGTTCGGCAACAGCATCCGGTTCAGCCAGCCGCTCTCGGGGTCCTGAACGGCTACGGCCGTCGCCGGAAGGAGTCGAGCAGTTTCCGGGTCGGGGAGCCGAGGCCGGTGACCGTGTCGTAGCCGGGGGCGTGGACGAGGTTCGAGTCCGCGTACTGCCCCGGGGTGATCAGGTCGACGAACCCGCGCTGCTCGACCGCGAACGCCACCGTGTCCGGCGTCCCGGCGGGGTTCTCGCCGATGGCGTGGTACGCCCACCGGGGCCGGGCGTACAGCGCGGGGTTCGCGAACCCGAGCGGACCGTGTTCCTGCACCAGAAGCGCTTCCACCCCGGCGAAAGCGGGCGAAGACAGGCTGGTCCCGCCGCCGTTGCCGACCTTGTAGGACAGACCGCCGTCGAAGTCGTAGTCGGTCTCGCCGACGAGCAGGCACAGATCGGGATCCGCCAGGGCGGCGACGTCCGGGAGGGTGCGCATCGGCGGCGTCCCGGCGAACGACCCCGGCACGACACCCCGCTGGTAGAACGGCTGCGGGAACACGGTGCTCGTCCCGCCGCCGGACGCCTTCCCCTGGTAGCCGGGCGGGGCCGTGACCCACGACCCGCCGTCGTCGGACAGGTACGTTTCGTCGGTCGCCCAGCCGATCTCCCACAGGTACGAGCCGCCCCGCCCGATCGCCAGCGTCGTGCCGCCCACCGCGGTCACCCACGGGCTCGACGCCGGGTATTCGACGGACCGGCCGCCGTCCTCGGTGCCGCCACCGCCGGAGTCGCCGCTGGCGAAGGTGACCGTGATGCCCTCGACCGCGGCTTCCTGGAACGCGCGTTCGTAGGCGAGGACGGCGTCCGGCGCGTAGCCGGGGGTGGAGCCGACGATGATCGACCCCGACACGACGTCGGCCAGGTGCCGGTCGACGATCTGCACGATCGCGTCCAGCACGTCGTCGCCGTAGCGGGCCCGGGAGCCCACGACGAAGGCGATGTCCGCCTCGGGGGCCAGCGCGTGGGCGGCCTGGACGTCCATGGCGAACTCGCCGCTGGCTTCCTCGGGGCGCGCGTCCGGCGGGACGTAGGCGGTGAACTGGCCCGGCGCGAACGCCGGCTCGCCGTGGTCGGCCGCGAAGCGGTTCGCGTCGGGCAGGGTGTTGATTTCGTTGCCGATGCTGACGATCCCGATCGTGACGCCCTTGCCGGTGAGGCCGGTCCCGGTGATCCCGTAGGCGTCGCGCACCTGCCGCGGGGTGTAGCCGCACGGCGCCCACTGCACGGGGTGTCCGTAGGCGGACGGCAGTTCCGGGGCCGGGGTGTCGCCGTAGTGGTCCGGGCAGGGGCTGACCGGGGCCGCCGAGCGGGCGGCCGCCCGTGACCCCCTCCCGGGCGGCGGGCCGGCGGGGCGGGAGCCGGTCGCGACGGTGAGCCCGGTGACGGTCAGGACGTCCGGCCCCACCGCCGCGGGCACGGTGATCGGGTCCACCGCCGCCCGGTAGGGGAAGCCGTAGTAGGTGAAGGTGCGGAAGCGCGTGCCGAACGCCGCGGCCGCCGCGGCGACCGTGCCCTGGGCGACGACGGCACGGGAACCGGCGCTGACGACCGAAAGACCGGTGCCGCGCAGCCACGAGCTGACGGCGTCGATGCGGTCCTGCGCCGGCCCGAAGCGAGCGCGTGTCTCCTCGGGTGTCAGGAAGTGGCCGTAGCGGGGATCGCGCGGGTCCGACACCGCGCGCGCGTAGCCGGCCAGCTTCCGGGCGTCGCCCGCGAGGAACACCTGCGCGGTGACCTGGGCCGCCGGATCGGCCGGCCCGGTGTCGGTCCCGTCCAGCACCACGTGGGTACTCCGGGTGCCGTCCAGCCCGCGGACCGGAACCCGCGCCGGCTCGCCGGCGAACGCCGGCGCGGCGGGCAGGATCAGGAGGCTCGCGAGCAGGACGATGCTGCCGGATCGTGGTCTCCGCATCCGCTGTCCTTCCGTCGGCGTTCGCCAGGGCACACCCGGACAGATGCCGAGACCCCGCCGATCCGTTGCAGCTTGTCCGGTAAATGTCAGGTTTCGATGAATTCGACCAAAACGGTGTCGGCGACAAAGGCCGAACGGAGGCGTTCCGACCGCCGAACGAAGGAATGCGAACTGCGTTCCCGGGCCTACAATCCCTTTGCGACCATCCGATATTCCAGGCAGTTCCGCCGAGTCGAATGGGGGGTCATTCCGATGATGTCCGAAACCGGGGGCAGTTCCCGGAGAACGGTGCTGAAGTACCTCGGTGCGGGCGGTGGCGCGGTGGCCGCCGGTGCCGCGCTGGCCGCGTGCACCGGCGTCCAGCAGGCGCAGAACGGCGGCCGGTCCGGGCCGTTCCCGGGCACGCCCGGGTGGCGGTTCGTGTTCGTCAACCACGTCACCACCAACTCCTTCTTCGTCCCGACCCGCTCCGGGCTCGCCGACGCGGCCGCGCTGCTCGGCGTGCCCGAACCACAGTGGACCGGCTCGGAAAACGGCAACGTCGCCCAGATGGCGAGCGCCGTGGAGACCGCGATCACCGGCAAGGCCGACGGGATCGCCGTCGCGCTGACCGACGACCACGCCTTCGTCGACCTCACCAAACGGGCGCTGGGCCAGGGCATTCCGGTGATCGCCTACAACGCCAGTGCGGCCGGCAACTACCCGCTCACCTACGTCGGCCAGGACCTGTACCTGTCCGGTTTCCGGATGGGACAGCGCATCGCGCAGAAGATCACCTCCGGCGACATCCTGGTCGGCATCTCCCAGCCGGGCGGCAACAACGTCCAGCCGCGCCTGGACGGCATCACCGACGCGCTCAAGCAGGCCGCGCCGGGCGTACGCGTCCAGTCCGTGAACACCGGGGCCGAGCAGGCCGGCGAGCTGAACGCGATGACCGCCGCGTTCACCGGGAACAGCGGGGCGAAGGGGATCTACGCGGTCGACGCGGGCAGCACCGCCGCGTGCGCGAAACTGATCGCCGACCGCGGTCTGGCCGGCAAGATCGGCGGCGGCGGGTTCGACCTGCTCGACGACACGGTCACCGGGGTCAAGACCGGCGCGCTCGACTTCACGATCGACCAGTCGCCGTACCTGCAGGGGTTCCTGTCGGTGCTCTACCTCTACCTGTTCCGCCTGTCCGGCACCCTGGTCGCGCCGCCCGCCACCGACACCGGCCTCACGTTCGTCACCAAGGAGAACGTCGGTCCCTACGCGACGGCCCACAGCCGGTTCGAAGGCGGCGACAACAAGGAAGTCGTCGGGATGCCGCAGGCGATCCCGCTGCCGCCGGCGTCGGTGCTGAGCCGGTAGTGGCGGCGATGTCGTCGAAATCGGTGCTGCTCGGGGTGCTGGGCGTCAAG
The DNA here is from genome assembly GCF_040609695.1 of Amycolatopsis sp. NPDC004625. NCBI lineage: Bacteria > Bacillati > Actinomycetota > Actinomycetes > Pseudonocardiales > Pseudonocardiaceae > Amycolatopsis > Amycolatopsis sp. NPDC004625. The sequence continues at coordinate 134,393 of NZ_JBEXKX010000025.1, read as the reverse complement.
GAGCTCAGCATCCTGCTGGTCACGGTGGCCGCCGGGAGCTACTTCACGGTGGCCGGTGGGGCGTTCAACTCCCTGGACAACTACCAGACCATCGCCCAGTACGTCGCCCCGTGGGCGATCATCGCCGCGGGGCAGGTGATGCTGCTGATCTGCGGCGAGATCGACCTCTCGGCGGGGTTCGTGTTCACCCTCGCCCCGTTCCTGCTGATGCAGTTCTTCGTCAACGCCTGGCCGCTGTGGCTCGCCCTGCTCGGCGCGATCGTGGTGAGCACCCTGGTCGGGCTGGTGAACGGGCTGATCAGGACCCTGCTGAACATCCCCTCGTTCATCACCACCCTCGGCATGGCGTTCCTGTTGCAGGGCCTGGTCCTGATCATTTCCGACGCCCGCCCGGTCGGCGCGCCGAAGGACGGCTGGGTGGCCGGCGTGTTCGGCGGGGCGCGCTGGACGGAGTTCTTCTGGGCCGTCGGCGTGGTCGTCGTCATGCAGGTGGTGCTCTCGGCGACCCGGTTCGGCATCCACACGCAGGCCACCGGCGGGAACCCGGTCGGGGCCGCGGAATCCGGCATCGCGGTGAACCGCGTGAAGGTCGTCAACTTCGCGATCACCAGCACCCTGGCCGGGCTCGCCGGCATCCTGCAGGGCACGCGGGTCGGCTCGTACGACCCGACCAACGGCGGGTTCACCACCATGTTCTTCGCGGTGGCGTCGGCGGTGATCGGCGGCACCGCGCTGCTCGGCGGCTCGGGCACGGTGGTCGGCGCGTTCCTCGGCGCGCTGCTGCTCGGCATCGTGTTCGACGGGTTCAACCTGACCGGCGTCAGCGCGAACGCGTTCAACGTCGTCCTCGGCGCCGCGATCCTGGCCGCGATGGTGCTGAACGTGTCGCTGACGGTGGCGCGCAAACGCCTCGGCTCCCGGGAGCTGTCATGACCGCCGCCCGCACCGACGTCATCCGGGCCGAGGGCGTCGGCAAGAGCTTCGGCCCGGTGAACGCGCTCGCCGACATCAACCTGCACGTGCGGCCCGGTGAGGTGCTCGGGCTCATCGGCGACAACGGTGCCGGCAAGTCGACGCTGATCAAGATCCTCACCGGCTACCACCAGCCCGACCGCGGCCGCCTGCTGTTCGAAGGGGAGCCGGTCACGCTGAAGTCCGTGGTGCACGCGAGATCCCTGGGCATCGAGACGGTGTTCCAGGACCTGGCGATGGTCGACGACCTGCCCGTTTACCTGAACCTGCACCTGAACCGCGAGCTGACCCACCGCCCGGTCCCGTTCCTGCGGCGCCGCGAAATGCGGCGCCGGGCCCGGGAGGCCCTCGACTCGATCGGCATCGACATCCCGTCGGTGACCGCGGAGGTCGGCATGCTGTCGGGCGGCCAGCGCCAGGCGATCGCGGTCGCCCGCTCGGTGTATTCGAAGGCGAAGCTGCTGCTGCTCGACGAGCCGCTGGCCGCCATGGGCGCCAAGGAAAGCGCGCTGATCCTGCGCCTGCTGCAGGAGCTGAAACGCCGCGGGGACATCGCGATCATCCTCATCGCCCACAACTACGGGCAGGTGATCGACGTCTGCGACCGGGTGAACCTGGTGCAGCACGGCGAGATCACCTTCGACCGGCCGTCCGCGGAGACGTCGGTGGCCGAACTGCTCGAGCTCGTGAACGCGGAGTACCGGCTCGGCGGGCCTTGAGATCGGTTCCGCCGCGCATTCCCGGTGAAATTTACTTCGGCCGGTCCGGTGCGGTACCGGCCGATTCCTGCGCCGTTCACCGGGGAAGCGAAACCTTTCGTCCCGCCGGTTGACAGCCCGGTCGCCGCGGTCACAGCATCATTCGCCGACCGGAGGGAATCTGGCGATGATGGGAAAGGTTCTGGCGGCCGCGGCCGCCGCGCTGCTCGTCCTGGGTTCGGGCGGGGTGGCCGCGAGCGCACCACGGCAGCCGGCCGCGTCGACGGCGGGCTGCGGCAAGGCCCCGACGTCGACGAGTGGTACCCGGACGATCCAGACCGGCGGCAAGAGCCGCACCTACATCCTCCGGATCCCCGACGGCTACGACCGCAGCCACCCCTACCGGCTGATCTTCGGGTTCCACTGGCTGGGCGGCACGTCCACCGACGTCGACACCGGCCGGACCGTGCAGACGGGCACCTGGGCGTACTACGGCCTGCAGCGGCTCGCGAACAACAGCGCGATCTTCGTGGCGCCGCAGGGGTTCAACAACGGCTGGGCGAACTCCGGCGGCGAGGACGTGACCTTCGTCGACGACATCATCCGCCAGCTCGAGGGCGACCTCTGCGTCGACACGACCCAGCTGTTCGCCGTCGGCTTCAGCTACGGCGCCGCCATGAGCTACTCCCTGGCGTGTTCGCGGGCGACGGTGTTCCGCGCGGTGGCGGTGCAGTCCGGCGGTCAGCTCAGCGGCTGCGGCGGCGGCACCCAGCCCATCGCGTACCTGGGCGTGCACGGCATCCGCGACTCGGTGCTGAACATCTCGGGCGGCCGGTCGCTGCGCGACACGTTCGTCCGCGCCAACGGCTGCACGGCACAGAACCCACCCGAGCCGGCGCAGGGCAGCCTGACGCACCGGGTGACGAGCTACGCGGGCTGCCGAGCCGGATACCCGGTGCAGTGGGCGGCGTTCGACGAGGGACACATCGCCGCCCCCCAGGACGGCGCAACGGGCGACAGCGGCCCCCGGACCTGGGTGCCGGCACTGGTGTGGCAGTTCTTCTCCCAGTTCGGAGCCGGCACACCACCCGACAACCCACCGCCGGCGACCGGAGCCTGCCGCGTCGGCGCGGTGGTCAGCGCGTGGAACACGGGCCTGACGGAGAGCATCACGATCACGAACACGAGCTCGACGGCGATCACGGGCTGGTCACTGGCGTTCGCCCTGCCGGCAGGCCAGACGATCACGTCCGGCTGGAGCGCAACGTACTCGCCGTCGTCCGGCCAGGTAACGGCCACGAACGTCGGTTACAACGCAGAGCTGGCAGCGGGCGCATCGACAACGATCGGCTTCCAGGCCAACCACACGGGCAACACGGCAGCACCGACATCGTTCACCCTCAACGGCACGGCCTGCACGGCCGGCTGAACACGCGAGGGGGAGCCGATCGTCGGGCTCATGGGAATTCCGGCTCCTGCCGGGAAGACCGGCGTCCTCAGGTGGGCGTGCAGGTCAGGGTCGGTGGTGGTGCGTTCCCGGTCGCCTGGAACCCGAAGGTGGTGCTGCCGCCCGCACCGATCCGGCCGTTCCAACCGGCGTCGGCGGCGACGACGTTCGCGCCGTCCTGCTTCAGGGTGGTGTTCCACGAGTTGGTGACCTGCTGGCCGCCGGGCCAGGTCCAGCCGACCCGCCAGCCGGTGATCGCCGTGCGGCGGTCGTTGGTGACGGTCACCGTCGCGACGTGCCCGGTGCCCCAGCCGCCGTTGACCTGCAGGCTCGCCGAACACCCGGCTGCCGGCAGGACCAGCAGCGTGATGGAGTTCGCCGGGTAGGTCGCGTCGATCCGGCCGTCGCTCGCCGGGACGCCGTCGCCGCGCACGATGGCGTTCAGGTTCGCCGGGCTGTAGGTGAACCGCTGTGCCGCACCGGCGTTGTCGAACCCGGCCACCGACAGCGGCGAGGTCAGGTCGCCGCCGGTCTTGTTGACGACCATGACGGTCAGCGCCTGGTCGGAGGACCGCTGCGCCGCGTACACCGCCAGCCGGCCTTGGTCGGCGGCGGTCGCCGACACGCTGACGTCACCGAACCGGCTGCCGGCGCCGTCGTAGTTGCGGTACATCCGGAACGCGTACGCGCCCGGGTCGGTCGGCTTGGGCTCGCCCCACATCGTGGCGAGGTCGAGGCCCTCCCGGCCGAAGACGCCCAGGATGTCGGCCTCCGCCAGCGCGCCGTTGATGTCGTCCAGGGCACCCCAGTTGTATTCGGTGATGGCGGTCTTGGTGCCGGGGTTGTACTGGGCGATCCACTGTTTCATCGTGCGGATGAACTGCAGCGGAGGAGCGTTGACCCCGCTGGGACCGATCCAGGACTCCTCGACGTAGGTCGGGTCCCACAGCGACCGGACGGACCGCAGCCGCAGCGCGTTGGCTTCGGGGGTCTTGTCGCCGCTGATCTGCGGGTAGAAGTGCTGGTCGAAGTAGTCGAGGAAGCGCCTGCCGCCGTGGGCGTCGCTGTAGTCCTTCATGTTCTTCAGGTACCACTGGGACAGGTTGAGCCCGCCGTGCGCGGCCGAGTCGGCGCCCGGCCCGCAACCGTCCACTCCGGACGCGACCCATTCGCAGTACCCCCAGCCGGACGGGCCGAGGACCGCGGCGCCGGGGTCGGCCGCCTTGATCGCCGCGGCGGCGGCGGTGCCCTTGCCGCCGAGTTCGTCGTCCGAGACCGGTTGCGGGTGCACGTCCCGGTGCGTGCTGGACCAGAGCACCGGTTCGTTGTCGAGTTCGTAGATCGGCACGCCACCCTGTGCCGCGGTGCCGAACTGGCTGACCAGGTGCGACACCATCTCGCCGTCGAAGGTCGCGTCCGCGGCGATCGAGGTGTCGGCCGGGTCGCCGTCGAGGTTCTGCTGGTCGAGCTTGCCGTTGCCGCACTGGGGATCCCACTGGTCGAAGCTGTCCTGCCGCGGGTACCGGGTCGCCGGGAACCCGCAGGCGAACGGGTGCGACGACGGCGAATCCTTGGCCACCCACCCGCTCAGCGGCACGGTGACGACCGGCTTGATCCCGCGGCCGAGGTTGGACCCGACCATCCCTTCGACAGAGTGTTCGCGGTCGGCGACGATGTTTTCGAAGTACCAGTCACTGCCGGTGTTGTACGTGCTGTTCTTGAAGTTGTACCGGCTGGTGGCGTTGCCGCCCCAGCGCGCGACCGTCTGGCCGATTTCGGCGTTGAAGGCCGGATCGCCGCCGTTGAGCCCGTAGATACCGGGACTGATCGGATGCCGGGCGGCGGAGACGTCGACCGACAGCGCGGGCCCGGGCGCGGCCGAGACCGCCGGGGCCGTGAGCGTCACCGCCACGAGAGACGTCACCACGCCGGCTGTGGTGACACCCAGCCGCTTCCGCCGTCGCCGACCAGCCGTCACGGAAGCCTCCACCGATCGTGTGCCTGGACATTCCTCGACAGCACGGTGGTGTGGCCGGAAGCAAGCGTCAAGTCACCCCCGGCGCCGGGCAACCCGGCTGCGCGGGCAAGCGTTTGCCGTTACGCCAGAAGGCGCACGCGTCGACGATTTCGCGTTCGGCTCCGGTGTGAAAGTTTCACCGGGCCGGCGGCGAAGGGGACACCTGTCGGCCCGCTGATGTCGTAACAAATACTCCCAGGCTACGACACAAGAACCGAACGAGCCGGAGGCAAGATCGAAACGGGAAGTGCACCATGACGATCTGGATCGCCACCCTCTGCGGAGGTGTCGGCGGGTCGATCCGTGGAATCCTCGCTCTCTACCGCGGGATAACCACGTGGTTGCAGCAACGCAGAACCGTGCTCGGTTCGCCGCTCGGCCGGCCGCGGCTCGCCGACGCCGCGGACTGGACCGCCGAGCTCGTGGGAATGGCCGCGCAAATCGTCATCGGCGGTCTGGTCGGCTTCTTCCTCACCAACGCCGGCACGGTGACCGGAGTCGCCGGCGCGATTCTCGCCGGGGTCTCCGCTCCGGCCATCCTGGCTCAGCTGGGCGAGGTCCGGTTGACCCAGAACCTCGTTGCCGGTGCGACCGATGACCAGGTGCCGCCGGTGGCAGACCTGAGAGACGATGGCGTCGACAACGGGGTACGCCATGGCGAGTGACTCTCTGTGGAAAAGGTCGCTGAACGTCCTCCTGGGCACCGGTCACCCCGTGGTCGACACCAGGGTGGGGACGATCCGTGCGCACCATTCCCTGCCCCGCCGGGCCGTCGCCATCGTGCTGGGTGTCGACCTGAACGATCGGCCCCCGCCCGCGCGATCCGCGCTCAGGGGCACGTCCGAACCAGCTTCGGCGCGGAACCACCGGCCGGCTTCCGTGCGCACGCACCGGCTGAGTTCCCTCGCCACGGCTGCGGCTGTCTCGACGGTGCTCGTCGGGGTGCTGGCGACGATCGCCTCGCACCTCCAGCCCGTCCCGCAAATCCCGGGCACGCAGCAGCCGCCCCTTTCCACCCCGTTGTCCAGCACGAACAATGCTCCGTCCAGTCCTGTTCCGGCCGTGGACAACGAAAGCCTGGCGAAGACGGAACTCGAACAGCAAGTCGTGAATGACCAGGCAGAGGTGGAAGCCCTCCTCGGATCCTGGGTTCCGGAACTGTCGGCGAAGAAAGTCGGCCTGGTCGTGTCCGGAACCACCTTCGACTACCGCACGATCTTGGCCGAGTACCACCATCTCGTAGGCGTGTACCCCCATGCTCTGCTGCTGAAATCCCAGGACTACACGACTTTCCGGCTGCCGGATTACTGGATCACGGTCGTCGCGGTCCCGTTCCCGAGCGCAGCCGCAGCGAACGGGTGGTGTGACAGCATGCGTATCGGCCCGAGCGACTGCCTTGCGGCAAGGTTGACCCATACTCCCGGTTCCCAGGGCAACACCGTCACCCGGAACCGGTGAGTCGGCACACCGCGGGCTCGCGGGCGTTTCCGGACCCGTGGGTCGTCCGCATGGGTCAGGCAGGCTCGTCCGGCGGGTGCGCTCCGGCGCGGGAGAGCAGGGATTCCGCGGCCTCGCTCCGTCCCAATGCGGAAAGGATGTGCGCCAGTTGCTGGTGGAGTTCGTACCGAGCGCGGTGGTCGAGATCCGGGGTCAGCGCATCGAAAGCGGTGATGAGAGCGTCCACCGGACCCGGGGCGTCGCCGCCGTCGACGAGCTTCACCGCGTGTTCCAGGTCCGGGAAGACCGATTTCAGCGCGGTGACGTCGTGGTCGTGGTGTCGCAGCCACCACAGCGCCGCCGATGCCGTGTCCTTGAAGACAGTTTCCCTCAGGTAGCGGAGTTCGGTGCGTTCGACTCCGTGACCGGCCGCGGCGACTTCCTGCTCCCGGAGGTGTTGTGCGTGGTGCCGTGCCAGCTCGAGCTGGTCCGGATCGACGGTGACGACGACATCCTCCGCCCAGGCCCGGATCGGCGGGTCCGCGGACAACGTCCTGCCTGTTGTCAGGTCCGCGATCAGCCGGGTGCCGGCGAGGTCGGCGTGGATGGGCGAATAGCCGCTCAGCAGGGTGGTGGCATGGTCGGCGACTGCCTGGAGGGCTTTCCCCTGCCAGGCTGGTGACGCGTTCCAGACCACTGTGCACCGCATCCGGAAGTCGAAGCCGGCCAGCTTGCTGGGGATCGGGCCCGCGAACGGTGCGCGCCGGTCGGGCTCGTTCTGGGCCGGCCCGACCGGTGTGGTGCGGCGCCATCGCATGCTCAGGAGGCCTCGTCCCGCCGGGGCTGCGGGGCGAACGGATGTTTGGTCAGCAGTTCCTCTGCCAGCGCTTGGTGCGTGGCGAGGCGGAGGTCGGTGTGATCATGGTCTTCCCAGTAGCGGGGGACGAATCCGAGCCATCGGTCGGCGGCCATGCGCACCGTGCCGATCCGCGTTATCGGCGCGTCGGACGCTGCCGTGGCCTCGCCCAGGACCCCGATCAGGAAGGCCCGCTGGTTCGAGCCGGTCGTCAGGTCGAGCCAGGATCCGATCGCCTCGTGGACGAGCGCGTGGTCCTCCAGATCCAGCAGGGCCTGCCAGATCCGGACCAGCGCCTGGCGGTGGACCCCGATGAACTCGCCGGCGTCCGCGGAGAGCAGATCGCGCAGGACGCGCACGGCGACGGCTCGCTGCCGTTGCTTGCCGCTGCGCAGCCACTCGTCGAGTTTCGTCAGCAGCTGCGGGAAGGCACCGTTGTCGCGGACGAGGGCGAGCACCGCCGCGACGACCTGGTCGCTGACGCGCCGGTCGTTGTGCACGGCGAGGTTGCCGAGCCGGGTGAGCGCCTTGTCGGTGTACCGGCGGCCGAACTCGGACCGGCACACCGCCAGCACGAGGTGGACGAGCGCGGGGGAGAGGTCGGGTTTGCCGGCCCACCGGTTCAGCTGGTGGTGCACCGATGAGGAGATGCGGTTGTCGAGGGCTCCGGCGGTGAGCAGGTCGGCGGCTGCACGGCCGTGCGCCGCCTTGCCGGAACTCGCCCACTTTTCGGCCACCTGGGTGATGGGCTTGACGGCGCCCTGGGACGCGCAGAGGTCGAGGAAGCGGTTCACCATGCCGGCCGTGGCGTCGTCGTCGAGCCGGGGCTGTTGCCCGAGCCCGAGGTTGGTCACCCACGTCACCAGCCCGTCACGAAGTTCGGGATATCCGCGCCAGACGTGCCGGAGGACCGAACGGTCGTAGTCGAGGCGGTCGAACCGCGCCCGATCGCCGGTGAGGCTGACGCCCTTGAGCTCGGTCAACCGGCCGGTGAAGCCCCGGCCTTCCAGCAGTTTCCCGTTGGGGGGCGGGTAGTCGGCGATGGTGAGCAGTTCGCGTTCCGCCCAGTACTGGGTCTCGGTCGGACAGCCGCCGAGCAGGGCGACGGTGAGCAGCAGACTGCGCCGGTTCCAGTCGTCGTTCTTGTCGTAGCTGGTGATCAGTTCGGCTGTCCAGTTGCCGTACGCGAGGATCGCCTGGCTGATCACCGTGTGGATCGGGGCTCCCTCACCGGCGAGCCGGTGTTCACGCACGAGGAGGTCGGCGAGCCGGGCAGCGTCGGCAGGCCGGGCCGATCCGAGCGTCTCGGTGATCTGGCGGTCGGTCAGCACCTCCACCGGGACCTCGGTTTTTTCCAGGTGGGCGCGCAGTACGTCGTGGGCGTCCGGCTCGGTGACCAGCTCGGTCCGGCCCTCGTAGAGTGCCTGCAGCCCGGCTGGTGGTGCCTCGGGCAGGAGCACGACGAGGTGCGCCTTCGCGTCCGCGATGGTGCCCAGGAAGCTCCTGACCCGGCCCTCGGCGTTGTCGAGCACTTCGCTGCCGGTTTCGGTCAGGTCGAGCAGGACGTAGGCACCCGGCACGACGCGGCGCAACTCGAGCTGGGTGTCTTCGTCGAAGTCGATGACATTGATCGTCGGCTTTTCGGCGCCGGACACGGCGTGGAGCGCGCGGACACCGGTCGCCCACCGTCCGCTTCGCGGCCGGCCGTGGAGGAAGACGACTTTGTTCCTGCGCAGGGACTCCACGATCTTCGGGAACGTGTCCGGTTCGGCGAAGCGGGACTCGAGCCAGAGGAGGTGGCCGGGGTCGATCTCGTCCCGGACGATCAGGTCTCGGTACCCGGCACGGTCGCCGAAGACCTGGACCGTGTCACCCTTCCGCAGGTCGACGGAAATGCCGCCGGCGACGTGGCCACCCACGGTCACGTTGCCGTCGCCGGTGACCGAGGTGCTGTCCGTGGTCGTCATCAGCCCTTCTCCCCGTTCTTGCGGACGTTCTGCCGGATACCGCCGTGTACGTTGCCGCCGGTGACGATGTTCCCGTCGCCGACGGTGTGCTGGTGCGAGTGCCGGGATCCCTCGGACCAGTGGTGCTGATCCCGCATCTGGGTCGCGGTCCCGTAGACGGTGCCGTTGATCGTGTTGTTCGTCGCCCCACCGGATCCGGGAGCTTCCTCCCGCGGGACGGCGTTGTCGGGCACCGGCTCGTCCGGGGTGCCGATGCCCCGGGACAGCAGGGCACCCGAGGGCTTCGGCACGTGCAGGTAGGCCTCGCCCACGTAGCTCTTCACCGACACCGGGACACGGACGAACTCACCCGGTGCCTTCGCCGCGTACCCGGAGAGCACGACGTCCTCGTACACGCGCGCCGAGAGCACCGCGGCGACGAAGGTGACCTCGGGGTCGGAGCTGGTGAGCAGCTCGCGGACCGGCTCGCAGTCCAGGAGCCGGTGCGTCTCGACCATGGCCGCGCCCGAGCCGTCCCCGAGCCGGGCGTTCCCGGAATCGGTCAGCGGGCCCACCGCGATGCTCACCCGCAGCCGGGTCGGCTCGCCGGTCCGGCCCAGGCGCACGCGGTGGTGGTAGGCCAGTTCGTCCTGCAGGGCATCGAGGAACGGCCCGACCAGGATCGGCAAGCTCTCCGGCCGGAAACCGACGACGAACCCGTCGCCACGGCCGGCCGGGAACCGGCGGTCGGCCCAGACCGCGGCGTTGTCCGCGCGCTCGAACGCCCGCTCGAGGATCGTGGGGATGAGCTCGGTCAGTGCGTAGTGGTCGGCGGGGGTGACTCCGCTGAAGTTCTTGACATCCACCGACAGAACCGCGTGATACGGCGGCAATTCGTGGGCGGGGGAGTGCGTTTCCTCGGTCATGGGAAGCACTGTGGCGCGTCGGCCGGCGGAGTGATGTCCACCGGAAGACACCCCAAAGTGAGCTGCGTCACTCCCGGGTCGGGTATGCGTGCCGGCGGAGCTTGTCGAACCGTTCGACGGTCAGGCTGCGCTCCGCGCTCAAGGTCCCCTCCTGGCGCAATTGGGCGACCAGGTTGGCCACGAGACTGCGGGACAGTCCCAGCACCTGCCCGAGCCGGGTCTGCGACAGCGGGATGAGCCGGGGGTCGTGTCCCGGATCGGCCAGCTCGGCCAGCTGCACCATCAACCGCGCGATCCGCCGCAACGGGGGCTGGCTCAGCATGTCCACGGAGTCCTGGCCCGCCCGTTGCAGCTTGGCCGCCACGTACCGGCCGACTTCCCGCTGGACGCCGTGGTCGACCAGAACGCGCTCGAACGTGCCCGAGGGCACTGCGAAAGCCGTGCAGGACTCCAACGCGAAGACGTCCGCCGTGCGGCCCCCACCGACCTCGAAGGCCACCTCACCGATCACGTCACCGGCGCCGCGCAGGGCGATCAGACGGTAGTCGCCGTCCTCGGTGCGGCACCCCACTTCGACCCGCCCGGACGTCAGCAGCAGCACCGAAGTCGCCGGGGCGCCGAGCACGAAGATGGGCTCGCCCTTGGTGAAGGTGCGGGAGAAGCCGAGCTCACACAACATCGACCAGGTGCGGTCGTGGACCAGCGCGCGAAACCCCCGGCGTGCGTGATCATCCGGCACGAACAATCATGATAGCCGGTCGAAGCCGGGGTGGCGGGCGGATCAGCTGTTCAGCCGCATCCGCTGTCCGGCACGGAGCTGTGCGGGAACGGGGCGGCATTGTCCTCAGTGGATGGACATCGCGCCGGATGCGCTCGGCCGCGCCGGTGGTGCGCGCCTGCACGCCTACCGGCGGTTGACACGCAGCCGCGATGCGCCGCGGCGAGCTCGCGGCGGGTGACGTCGGTCACCGGTCGCTGCTTAGACTAAGAATACGGCGCTGACCTGGGATTTTCGCCAGTGCCCCCGGTGAGATTCGAACTCACACTGGACGGGTTTTGAATCCGTTGCCTCTGCCAGTTGGGCTACGGGGGCGTGACGTCGTGACTCTACGGGATCACCGGACCCCGCTCCTGCCCGGGGCCGCCCTCCTCGGCTCCAGTGTCATGCTGGCCACTTCGTGGTGAACGCCATCTCTTCCACTGGATCGTTCCCGGTAGGCTTCGGGTTCGCGGAAAGCCGCGGAACGTCCACGCCCGCCGAGACTTCAGGAGGACCCCGGTGACCGATCAGGCTACCGAGGCCCACGGTGCCGCCACCGTGCCGCAGCGTCGGGTGCTCGTTGCGGAGGACGAGGCTCTCATCCGGCTCGACCTCGTCGAAATGCTGCGGGAAGAGGGCTACGAAGTCGTCGGGGAGGCCGGTGATGGGGAGCAGGCCATCTCGCTCGCCACCGATCTGAAACCCGATCTCGTGATCCTTGACGTCAAGATGCCCAAGCTGGACGGCATCGAGGCCGCGGCCAAGATCACCGGTGACCGGATCGCGCCCGTTGTCATCCTCACCGCCTTCAGTCAGCGGGATCTCGTCGAACGGGCCCGGGATGCCGGGACCATGGCCTACCTCGTCAAGCCCTTCGCGAAGCGTGACCTCGTGCCCGCCATCGAGCTCGCCGTCAGCCGGTTCTCCGAGCTGCAGGCCCTCGAGGCCGAGGTTGCCGGGCTCACCGACCGGCTCGAGACGCGGAAGGTCATCGACCGGGCCAAGGGCCTGCTGATGAGCCGGCAGGGGCTGACCGAGCCCGATGCCTTCCGCTGGATCCAGCGCACCGCCATGGACCGGCGGACCACCATGAAGGCCGTCGCCGAGGCCGTCGTGGAGAGCATCGGGAGCTGATCCACCCGAAAAGGGGGTGGCTGCGATCGCGGTTGCCCCCTTTTTCGTGACGCTCCGGGTGCCCGAAAGGGCGTACTTGGTACCTTTGCGAGCCTTCCCCGGCGTGGCCGGGGACCATGATCGACGCCGGGTCCGTAGACTCTGCACACCTTGCGCCGGGCGTCAAGGGGCAGTCTGCGGGCTGTCGGGCACCGAGAGTCACCACCCGCTGGTCGTATTACGACGAGCGGGTGTAAACCATACGTTAATACTCGTGACGACCGTCACGATGTGGCTACAAGAGCACGTGTGACTCTGTGCAACGGCCTCCGGGGCGGCTACTTTCAGCGGCCAGTCAGGTCCCACGCCGGGACAGCCGCCCGACCGGGCGGCCAGGTGGCATTTGGAGGAACGAGTGCAGAAAGCACGACTTGCGAGGGTCATCGTGCTGGCCAGTGTCGGGGCCATCGCCCTCAGCGCGTGTTCGGCGCGGACGGACAGCGGCTCGAACAGCAACAGCTCGAGCTCCCAGTCCCAGGCCGCGGCGCCGTCCGCCGCCGCCGACGCGGCCGACCCGGCCGGCGACGGCAAGGCCCAGTGTGCCCCGACCTCCATCGCGTACGCGGGCACCATCAACGGCGCCAACGCCGCGCTGGGCGTCAACATCCTGAACGGCGCGAAGCTCGCCGTCGACCAGCACAACAAGGCCAACCCGGGCTGCCAGGTCAAGCTGGAGCAGTTCGACACCGAGGGCACGCCGGACAAGGCGCCCGGCATCGTGACGCAGATCGTCAACACGCCGGCCATCATCGGCGTCGTCGGCCTGCCGTTCTCGGGCGAGTCGAAGGCCGCCGGCAACATCTTCAACGGTGCCGGCCTGGTCACGGTCACCCCGTCGGCCACCAACCCGACGCTGTCCCAGAACGGCTGGAAGACCTTCTTCCGCGGCCTGGGCAACGACAACACCCAGGGCCCGGCCGCCGCGAAGTTCATGACCGGCGACCTCAAGGCCAACAAGGTGTGCGTCATCAAGGACGACTCCGACTACGGCACCGGCCTGGCCGCCTCGACCATCCAGGCGCTCGGTGACAAGGGCACCTGCCAGGACAGCGTCAAGACCAAGCAGACCGACTTCTCGGCCGTGGTCAACAAGATCAAGAGCGAGAAGCCGGACGCCGTCTTCTACTCCGGTTACTACCAGGAAGCCGCGCCCTTCGCGCAGCAGCTGAACGACGCGGGTGTCACGGCCAAGTTCGTCGGCCCGGACGGCGTGAAGGACGACGAGTTCGTCAAGGGCGCCGGCGAAGCGGCCGCGAACGCGTACTTCACCTGCCCCTGCGTCCCGGCGGACCAGTTCACCAAGTTCACCGACGCCTACAAGGCCGCGGTCGGCAAGGACCCGGGCACCTACTCGCCCGAGGCCTACGACCTGGCGACGATCCTGCTCAAGGGCATCGACTCCGGCAAGAAGGACCGCGCCGGCCTGCTCGACTTCGTCAAGAGCTACGACGGCCAGGGCATCACGAAGCACTTCAAGTGGGACGACAAGGGCGAGCTCTCCAGCACGACCGTGTGGACCTACAAGGTCGAGGGCGGGAAGATCGTCCGCAACACCGAGATCAAGTAGCGCAACGCTTCCGTTCTGATTACCGGGGTGCACGTCCGGCGGCTGGATCCCGCCGGGCCTGCACCCCGGTCCCACATGGAGAACTAGTGTGTCATTGACTCATGACCTGAGCTCGGCCGTGCTGGTCCACAGCGACAGCTGGATCACGTTCGACGTGAACGCGTTCCTGGACCAGTTCTGGAACAACACGTTCGACGGGCTCGCCTACGGCAGCATCTACGCGCTCGTGGCGCTGGGCTACACCCTGGTGTACGGCGTCCTCAAGCTCATCAACTTCGCCCACTCCGAAGTCTTCATCTACGGCGTCTACGCGACGTGGTTCACCTTCTACGGCCTCGGGTTCCGGCCCGGCAACACGCCCACGCTGTCGGTGGTGGAGCTGGTCGGCTTCCTGCTGCTGGCGTTGCTGGCGTCGATGGCCGTCTCCGGCGGCACGGCGGTGGTCCTGGAACGCGTGGCCTACCGCCCCCTGCGAAAACGCGGGGCACCCAAGCTCGTCTTCCTGATCACCGCGATCGGCGCGTCCTTCGTGCTGCAGCAGCTGATCTTCATCTGGCGCGGCGGCAACCCCGAACTCGGCATCCGCCTGATGCGCAACGAAGAGGTCTTCACGCTCTTCGGCGGCAGCATCACCAACGTCACGATCATCACGGTCGTCGCCTCGATCGTGCTGATGCTGGGCGCCAACTACTTCGTCAACAAGACCAAGTTCGGGCGCGGTATCCGCGCGGTGGCGCAGGACCCCGACACGGCGACGCTGATGGGCGTCAACAAGGAACGCGTCATCATGCTGACGTTCCTCATCGGCGGCCTGCTCGCCGGTGCGGCGGCGCTGTTCTACATGATGAAGATCCCGCAGGGCGCCTGGTACCAGGGCGGCTTCCTGCTCGGCATCAAGGCGTTCACCGCGGCGGTGCTCGGCGGTATCGGCAACCTGCGCGGCGCGCTGCTGGGCGGCCTGCTGCTCGGCGTCGCGGAGAACTACGGCCAGTCGCTGTTCGGCGGCGGCTGGCGCGACATCGTCGCGTTCGTGCTGCTGGTGCTCGTCCTGATGATCCGGCCCACCGGCATCCTCGGTGAGTCGCTCGGAAAGGCCCGGGTATGACCACGACCACGACCCAGCCGGCGGCCGCGACCGCCGGCAAGCGCTCGTTCGGCGAGCGCTGGAACAACCTCAGCCGCGTGCAGCAGTGGGTCATCCTGATCCCGCTGGTGGTGCTCATCTACTTCCTGCCGGTGCTGAACCCGCCGATCCTGACCACCCAGCCCGGCTACGACTTCCCGATCGCGATGTTCGAGGTGGCCCGCTACGCGCTGGTCGCCATCGGCCTCAACGTCGTCGTCGGGCAGGCCGGCCTGCTGGACCTCGGGTACGTCGGCTTCTTCGCCATCGGCGCGTACGTGATGGCGCTGTTCACCAGCCCCGACTCGTCGCTGTCGCACCTGCCGTTCCTCGTCGTGCTGCCGATCGCCATGGCCGTCACGATGGTCTTCGGCGTGATCCTCGGGACACCGACACTGCGGTTGCGCGGGGACTACCTGGCGATCGTGACGCTCGGTTTCGGCGAGATCGTCCGCCTGCTCGCCGACAACGTCGGCCCGCTGCGCGGCAACTCCGGGTTCAAGGAGGTCGGGCACCCGCCGGGCACGAACGCCGACGGGTCGCCGCTGTTCAACAACTCGAACGGCATCCCGTGGTACTGGCTGTGCGTCACGCTGATCATCGCCGTGCTGTTCCTGGTCGGGAACCTGGAGCGCAGCCGGGTCGGCCGCGCGTGGGTCGCCATCCGGGACGACGAGGACGCGGCCGAGATCATGGGCGTCCCGACGTTCAAGTTCAAGATCTGGGCGTTCATCAGCGGCGCGGCGATCGGCGGCCTCTCCGGGGCGCTCTACGCCGGCCAGCTCGGCTTCGTGAACAACCAGAAGTTCGACGTCGTGACGTCGATGCTGTTCCTGGCCGCGGTGATCCTCGGCGGCTCGGGCAACAAGGTCGGCGTCCTGCTGGGCGCGTGCGTGGTCGCCTACGTCCCGCTGCGGTTCCAGGCGATCGCCGAGTACAAGTACCTGATCTTCGGCCTGGCGCTGATCATCCTGATGATCTTCCGCCCGCAGGGCCTGCTCGGCGCCCGCCAGCGCCTGCTCGCCTACGGCAGGCAGGCCTATCAGCGGCTGCTGGGCCGGGGCGAGCAGATCAGCAGTGACGGTGCGCTGCAGACCGAACCGACCCCGGGGAGCAAGTCATGACCGACCCCCAGAACGGCGGCCCCGAGGTCGTCGCGGAGGGCGGCCTCGTCGCCGAGCTGCAGCAGATGACGGCCGAGGAGCGGGCCGAGCACGACGCCGAGGTCGCCGAGGTCGTCGCGCCGGACCGCGAGATCGACGTCGAGGTCGGGCAGACCCTGCTCGAGGTCGACGACGTCACCATGCGCTTCGGCGGGCTCGTCGCGCTCGACCAGATCTCCTTCGACATCCGCCGCGGCGAGATCCTCGGCCTGATCGGGCCGAACGGCGCGGGCAAGACGACGTGCTTCAACGCGATGACGGGCGTCTACCGGCCGACGTCGGGCGAAGTCCGGCTCGAAGGCAACGCGCTGGGCAAGACGTCCCGGCACGGCATCACCCAGCTCGGCATCGCGCGGACGTTCCAGAACATCCGGCTCTTCAGCGAGATGACCGCACTGGAGAACGTCGTCGTCGGCACCGACGCGCGGCACAAGACCAGCCTGCTCGGGGCGCTGCTGCGGCTGCCGCGGCACCACCGCGAGGAGAAGGCCGCCGTCGAGAAGGCGATGGCCCTGCTGGAGTTCGTCGGCATCGCCGACCGCGCGGCCGACCGGGCGAAGAACCTGCCCTACGGCTACCAGCGGCGCCTGGAGATCGCGCGGGCGCTGGCCACCGAGCCGAAGCTGCTCTGCCTGGACGAGCCCGCGGCGGGCTTCAACCCGGCGGAGAAGGAAGACCTGATGGGCCTGATCCGGACGATCCGCGACGACGGCTACACCGTCCTGCTGATCGAACACGACATGAAGCTCGTCATGGGCGTGACCGACCGGATCGTGGTGCTGGAGTTCGGCAAGAAGATCGCCGAAGGCGTGCCGGCCGAAATCCGCGAGAACCCCGCGGTGATCGCGGCCTACCTGGGGGTGCCTGACGATGACGTTGCTTGAGTTGTCGGACGTGTCCGTCCACTACGGACGGATCCAGGCGGTCTCCGGGCTGTCCATCTCGGTGAACGAGGGCGAGGTCGTCACGCTCATCGGCGCGAACGGCGCCGGCAAGTCGACGACCATGCGGGCGATCTCCGGGATCCGGCCGATCTCGTCGGGCAAGATCACCTTCGCCGGCGAGGACATCTCCAAGCTGCGCGGTGACCTGCGGGTGGTCCGCGGGATCTCCCAGGCGCCGGAAGGCCGGGGCATCTTCCCCGGCATGACGGTGATGGAGAACCTCGACATGGGCGCCTACGCCCGCAAGGACCGCAAGGACCTCAGCGCGGACCTGGAGCGCGTCTTCGAGCTGTTCCCGCGGCTGGCCGAACGCAAGACCCAGCTGGGCGGCACGATGTCCGGCGGCGAGCAGCAGATGCTCGCCATCGGCCGCGCCCTGATGGCGAAGCCGAAGCTGCTGCTGCTGGACGAGCCGTCGATGGGCCTCGCGCCGCAGTTCATCCAGCAGATCTTCCGGATCATCACGGAGATCAACAAGCAGGGCACCACGGTGCTGCTCGTGGAGCAGAACGCGCAGCAGGCGCTGTCCCGCGCCCACCGCGCGTACGTGCTGGAGACCGGCCGGATCACCAAGACCGGCACCGGCAAGGAACTGCTCGCGGACACCAGCATCAAGGAGGCGTACCTGGGCGTCGGCTGACGTCCCGGAAGGCCCCGAACCGGCCCCGCGCGCTCCGGCGTGCGGGGCCGGTTCGCGTTTCCGGCGACAACCAGTGGTTGTCGCCGGCGCCGGAACGGCTGTTGGACCCGGCCCGCTCCCCGGCGGTTTGCTTGAGACACAACCGAAGGAGCGTGAAATGGTGGAAGGGATCGCGGCCGGCGTGCCGTTCGTGGCGGTACCGCCGGCGGACGAGTCCGCGCCGGCGGCCCTGCTGGCGGGCTGGCATCTCATGGACGAGCCGGCCAGTGAGCGGGCGATGGCCGAGGCCGTCCCGATGGCGGGCCTGCAGGCGTGGCGGGTGTACTTCGGGCTGCCCCTGTCCGGGAAACGGCTGCCCGAGGGCGGCCCGGCCGAAGTGTTCCGCCGCGCGAGCGAGGACGCCGTGCTGAACGTGTTCGGCCCGGTGACCGAGCAGGCAGCGGCGGAGTTCCCGGCGGCGCTGGCCGAGCTGCGCGACCGGCTGCCGGGCGCGACCGGGCCGCTCGGGGTGTTCGGCGGCTCGGCCGGGGCGCTGGTGGCTCTGGAGGTGCTGGCGCGGGGGGACGCCGCGATCACGGCGGCCGCGGTCGCTAGCCCGATCGTCCAGCTCACGCCGATGATCGCGGCCAACGAGCGCCGCTTCGGGGTGTCCTACGCCTGGAGCGAACGTTCGCGCGAAGTGGCGGCGCGCCACGACTACCTCGACCGGGCGGGCGAGCTGACCGCGCCGCTGCTGGTCGTCACCGGCGCGGACGACGACATCGCCGTGCGCGAGCCGGCCGAGGCGCTGCGGGAGAAGCTGGGGATCGAGCTGGTGGTGGTCGACGGGATGGCGCACGAGTTCCCGCCGGGGACACCGGAGGCGGCGCGCGTCGACGCCGCTTTCACGGAGTGGTTCGGGCGGCGGCTGCGAGGCTGACGTCGTCGTCCGGCAGCCAGGCGTGCTCCGGGTCCTGGGCGCACCAGTCCTCTTCACGGCTGGTGCGCCCGGCCAGCGCCAGCAGCCGCCGCAGCGCCGGGTGCGCCTTGCCGCGCCGCCAGACCAGCGACCACGGGAACAACGGCGACGGCTCGAACGGCAGCACCTTGAGGTTCAGCTCCGGCGCCAGCTCCATGTCGGCGCCGGCCAGGGTGACCCGCCGCTTGCCGTACCGCGTCTGCTCGAGGGTGTGCCGCAGGTCGTAGCTGACGCCGGAGTCGTCGATCGGCACGCCGAACCGGGTGCACATCGCCTGCAGGTAGGACAGCCATTCGGCCGGGCCGCGCAGGCCCGGCAGCCAGATCCCGTCGGCCCGCAGGTCCTCGAGCCGCAGCACGTCCTGCACCGCCATCGGGTGTTCGGGCGCGAGCAGCGCGACCAGCGGCTCGAGCCGGACGACCCGGTGTTCGAGCTCGTCGGGCAGCGGCCGCTCGCCGCCGGTGACCCGGCCGAAGGCGGCGTCGAGCTCGCCCGACAGCAGCGGCTCGACCGCGGCGGCGAACCCGCCGCCGGCGACCCGGTCGATCTCCAGCCCCGGCTCGCGCTCGGCGAGGCGGCGCAGCAGGAACATAGGGGAGAGGCGGAAGTCGAGGACGTCGAGCCGCAGCGGCCGGTCTTCGGCGCCCACCGCGGCCACCGCCGCGTCAGCCACCCGGAGCAGCTCGCGGGCGTGCGGGAGGAACCGCTCGCCGTCGGCGGTCAGCTCGACCGCGCGGGGCGTGCGCAGGAACAACGGTGTCGCGAGGGTGTCTTCGAGCTTCCGGATCCGCTTCGACAGCGCCTGCTGCGTGAGGAACAGCGCCTGGGCGGCCCGCCCGAAGTGGCGGTGCTCCGCGGTCACCACGAACGCCCGCACCTGGGCGAGGTCGAGGTCCACCGGCTCAGGCGCCCGGCGGCCGGTCCCGGACGACGCAGGTGAGCCGCGCGGTGCAGGTGCGGCGGCCCTCGTCGTCGGTGAGCACGATTTCCGCGGTGATCGTGCCGCGGCCGACGTGCAGCGCTGTCGCCACGCCGGTGACCGTGCCCGAGCGGACCGCGCGGTGGTGGGTGCAGGACAGCTCGAGCCCCATCGCCGCCTTGCCGGGGCCGGCGTTCAGCGCGGCGACCGTGGACCCCAGGGCTTCGGCGAGCACGGCGTTCGCGCCGCCGTGCAGCAGGCCGTACGGCTGGAGGTTGCCCTCGACCGGCATCGTGCCGACCACGCGCTCGGCCGTCGCTTCCAGCAGCTTCATCCCGATCTTGTCGTTCAGCTGCTGGTCCGCCGCCGCCGGGTCGATGCCCGACAGCCGCTCCACGTCGATGGGGGCGGCACTTTCCGTCACACAACGCTCCTGTTCCTATGCGACACGTAAGAGTGTCGGACCCTCAGCCTAGACTCGGCCCCGTGAGCCCGAGTGAGAAGACGACCGTTGCCAACGCCACAGGATCCACCAGCCTCGCCGACCGGCCGAAGCTGCTGCTGATCGACGGCCATTCGATGGCCTACCGCGCGTTCTTCGCCCTGCCCGCGGAGAACTTCAGGACGAAGACCGGTCAGGTCACGAACGCGGTCTTCGGCTTCACCTCGATGCTCATCAACCTCCTGCGCGACGAAGCGCCGACCCACCTCGCGGTGGCGTTCGACCTCTCGCGCAAGACGTTCCGCTCGGAGACCTACGCCGACTACAAGGCCAACCGCAGCACCACCCCGGACGAGTTCCGCGGCCAGGTGGACCTGGTCAAGGACGTCCTCGGCGTGCTCGGCATCCCGTCGCTGGTGAAGGAGAACTTCGAGGCCGACGACATCATCGCCACGCTCACCACGCAGGCGACGGCCGACGGCTTCGACGTCCTCATCTGTACCGGCGACCGCGACGCGCTGCAGCTGGTGACCGAGCAGGTCACCGTGCTGTACCCGAAGCGCGGCGTCTCGGAGATGACGCGGTTCACGCCGGACGCCGTCGAGGAGAAGTACGGGCTCACCCCGCGGCAGTACCCGGACTTCGCGGCGCTGCGCGGCGACCCGTCGGACAACCTGCCGAGCATCCCCGGTGTCGGCGAGAAGACCGCGGCCAAGTGGATCAAGCAGTTCGGCTCGCTCGACGACCTCATCGACCGCGTCGACGAGGTCAAGGGCAAGGTCGGCGACGCGCTGCGGGCGCACCTGTCCGCCGTGCAGCTCAACCGGCAGCTGACCGAGCTGATCCGGGACGTCGAGCTGGAGGTCGGGCCCACCGGGCTGGAGCTGCGCCCCTGGGACCGCGAGGCGGTGCACGCGCTGTTCGACGAGCTGGAGTTCCGCGTGCTGCGGGACAGGCTGTTCGCGACGCTGCAGAGCGCCGAGCCGGAGGCCGACGAGGGTTTCGAGGTCTCGGGTTCCGCGCTCGCGCCGGGCGCGCTGGGCGCGTGGCTGGCCGCGCACGCGGGCGAGGGCGAGCCGGTGGCGCTGTCCTTCCGCACGGTCGGCACGTCGGTCCGGTCCGACCTGCGGGCGATCGCCTTCGCGACGGCCGACGGCGAAGGCGCGTATGTCGACGTCACGGCCATGGACCAGGCCGACGACGCGGCGCTGGCCGCCTGGTTCGCCGACAGCACGGTCCGCAAGACCGGCCACGACCTCAAGGTCCCGCTGCACGCGATCCGGGGCCGCGGCTGGGCGCTGGCCGGGCTCGCGATGGACACCGCGCTGGCCGCGTACCTGGTGCGGCCCGGGCAGCGCACGTTCGAGCTCGACGACCTCGCGCTGCGCTACCTGCACCGCGAGCTGCGCTCGGAAACCGACGGCGGCGACGGGCAGCTGTCCCTGCTCGACGGCGGCGCGGAAGGCTTGGAGCAGAAGGAAATCCAGGACGAGCTGGTGAAGGCCCGCGCGATCTTCGAGCTGGCCGGCGCGCTCGACAAGGAGCTCGAGCAGATCGGCGGCGCGAAGCTGCTCGCCGAGCTGGAACTGCCGCTGCTGGAGGTCATCACCGAGCTGGAGATCGCCGGTGTCGCCGTCGACCTGGAGCAGCTCACCACGCTCGAAGCGCACTACCTTTCGCGCGTCACGCAGGCCGCCGAAGCGGCGTACGAAGTCATCGGCAAGCAGATCAACCTCGGCTCGCCGAAGCAGCTGCAGGTCGTGCTGTTCGACGAGCTCGGCATGCCGAAGACCAAGCGCACCAAGACCGGCTACACGACCGACGCCGAGGCGCTGCAGGGGCTGTTCGAGAAGACCGAACACCCGTTCCTGCAGCACATGCTGGAGCACCGGGACGCGACGAAGCTGCGCACGACGGTCGAGGGGCTGATCAAGTCCGTCGCCGACGACGGGCGCATCCACACCACGCTGCTGCAGACGATCGCGGCCACCGGCCGGCTGTCCTCGACCGAACCGAACCTGCAGAACATCCCCGTCCGCACCGAGGAAGGCCGCCGCATCCGCGACGCCTTCATCGTCGGCGAGGGCTTCACCGAGCTGATGACCGCGGACTACAGCCAGATCGAAATGCGGATCATGGCGCACCTCTCGCAGGACGAGGGCCTCATCGAGGCGTTCAACTCCGGCGAGGACCTGCACACGTTCGTCGCGTCGCGGGCGTTCTCGATGCCGCCGGAGGAGATCACGCCGGAGCTGCGCTACCGCGTCAAGGCGATGTCGTACGGGCTCGCGTACGGGCTGTCGGCGTACGGGCTTTCGCAGCAGCTGCGGATCTCCACCGAAGAAGCCAAGGAGCAGATGGAGGCGTACTTCACCCGCTTCGGCGGCATCAGCGACTACCTCCACTCGGTCGTCGGCGTCGCGGCGAAGAACGGCTACACCGAAACGGTGTTCGGCCGCCGCCGCTACCTGCCGGACCTCAACAGCGACAACCGCCAGCGCCGCGAGATGGCCGAGCGGATGGCGCTCAACGCCCCGATCCAGGGCAGTGCGGCCGACATCATCAAGGTGGCGATGCTGAACGTCCACCGCGCGCTCGTCGAGGCGAAGCTGAAGAGCCGGATCCTGCTGCAGGTCCACGACGAACTGGTGCTCGAAGTCGCGGAGGGCGAGAAGGAGCAGCTGGAGAAGCTGGTCCGCGAAGGCATGGGCTCGGCGTACTCGCTGGCCGTGCCGCTCGAGGTGTCGGTCGGCTATGGCCGGTCCTGGAACGAGGCCGCGCACTAGCTTCTGCTCACTCGGCGTCACGACCCGGATCACCGGGTCGTGGCGCGGATGTACTCGGGCGGCCGTCGTCGGGCACCGGGTGCCGCGGCGAGGCTGGGCGCCATGGCCAGTGACTTCCAGCGGCGCAAGATCTCCGGCGTCTTCGGCGCCATGGACCACGACCGCGACGGGTACCTGACGGAGGCGGACTTCCGCGCGCTCACCGCGAGGTGGCTCGTTCTCCGCGGCACCGACGCGAGCACGCCCGGCGGGCAGCGGCTCACCGGCATCATGATGGGCTGGTGGGGCACGCTGGACGATGCCGCGGGCGGGGACGGCAAGGTCAGCGTCGACCAGGTCCTGCAGGTCGTCGACGAACTCCCGAAGATGCCGGGCGCCGTCACCGGCACGGCCGCCGCCGTGTTCGAAGCCGTCGACGAGAACGGCGACGGCGTCATCTCCGCGGCCGAGTACCACCGCCTCATCACGGCCTGGAACGGCGTCGAGACCCCGACCGACGAGGTGTTCGCGCTCCTCGACACCGACGGCGACGGCCGCCTGTCCCGCGAGGAGTTCACCGGGCACTGGTACGAGTTCTGGGCCGGCGACGACCCGGCGGCGCCCGGCAGCCGCGTGTTCGGGCGAGTGTGATCCGGCGTTGCGCCGAACGGACGACTCCGTTCGGGTGAGCCATTACCGCTGGGTAGGGAGGTCGGCGCCACCGCGTGGCGATCACGGCGTAGGGTCCGCCGAATGGGGTTCGAGCGTGAGCGACGACGCTGGCGGGTCCGGTTGCACGACGAACTCGGCCGGGTGTGCGGGGCGGGCACGGTACTGGACGAGTACCACGTGCTCACGAGCGCGCACGTCGTCGAGACGGCGGGTGGCCCGCGCGCCGCGTTGAGCGTCGACTTCGTCGGCCTGGCCGAGGCGATGCCCGGCGCCGCGACCGTCGTCGAAGGCTGCTGGGTGCCCTCCGACGGCGGCGGCCACGGCGATCTGGCGCTGCTGCGCCTGGAACGTCCCGAATCCCGCGTGTTCCGCGCCCCGCTGCACCGGATGCCGCTGGGCGAGCACCAGCTCGTCCGCGCGTTCGGGTTCCCGCCGGGTTCGGTCGGCCGCTGGACGCACGCCCGGCTCGGCGGCCCGGAGCAGACCGGCGGCGAGTGGGTCCGCCTGTTCCGCACGGCCGAAGCCGAACCGCTCGGCCCGGGTTTCGGCGGCACGGCGGTGCTCGACGAGGCGACCGGGCACGTGGTCGGCATGGTCGTCGGCAAGGACACCGGCACGTGGATGGTGCCGGTCGAGACGATGCTCGGGCACCTGCCCCAGCTGAGCATCTGGACTTCCGGCAGCCCGGCGGTCGACGCGAGCTTCTCGCGCCCGGTCGGCGAGGCCGTCGACGTGTCCTTCGTGCAGCGCGTCGCCGACTGGTTCTCGAACGCGGAGCCGGGCACGGTCTGGGTCGTCGACACGGGCGAGGCCGGCTCGCCGGTCGCGGCGGCGCTGCGGTTCGGGATCGTCCTCGCCGACCGGGAACGTTCCCTCGGCGTGCCCGGCCTGCCGCCCGCGCTCGGCGAAATGCCGCCGCCGGGCAGCGTCGACCTCGCCGTCGACGCGACCGGCCGCACGGCGGACGCGGTCCGCCACCGCATCGCCGACCGGCTGACCAACGGCGTCGCGGGCCGCACGCTGGTCGTCGACGCGATCGACGACTCCGCCGAGCCCGACCGGCTCGTCGGCGAGGTGCTGGCCCCGCTGGCCGGCCGCGCGGCCGAGCTCGGCCTGCGCCTGCTGCTGGGGTTCCGCGAGGAGTCGTCACCGGGCGTGGCGGCGGTGCGTGCGAGCACGGGCCAGGCCCGCCCGGCCGCGGACGACCTCGCGGGCCGCCTGGAGGTGCTGACCCAGGCGGTGGCGGAGCTGGCGGAGATCGAGGCGTACCAGCTGCGCGTGGCCACGCGCTTCACGGGCGTCGCGATGCTGCCGGCCCGCGCACAGCGGCTGAAGGGGGCACTCAAGCAGCTCCGGTCGGCCGAAGTGGACGGCGACGCGGAGTGGGTCGAGCGCCACATCGACAGCCACGAGCACGCGGTGGCCCCCGCGGTCGAGGACGGCCGCCGCCAGCGCGCGGTGCTGGACGGCCTGGTGGCCCGCCGCGAGGAGCTGCGCACGAGGCTGGCGGGCGACCACGAGCTGGCCCGGGAGCACGGGCTGGTGGGCGACCCGGAGATCGAGCAGGCGTACATCCCGGCGAAGAGGTTGCTGATCGACGGCCCCTGCGAGCTGACGGCCGCGGCCACCGCGGTGGACACGTACGCGGCGGCGGTCCGGGCACGGATCGAGGACCGCGGCTGAGCGACCTTCGGCGCCGGAATTGTCGGTGCCGACCGGTAGCGTAGGAAACGGGGGGCGCCCCCGCGGGCTGGGGCGGGGACCGCGCCCGAGCGAGGTTTCGGCGCCCGGAATTGTCGGTCCTGGCTGGTAGCGTGGAAAACGGGGGCGCCCCCGCGGGCCCCGGCCTGAATCAGACGGTCAGGACCACCTTCCCCCGCAGGTGACCGCCCTCGATCAGCCGGTGCGCGTCGGCGATGCGCTCGAACGGGAACGTCTCCTGCACGTGGACCCGAAGCCGCCCCCGCTCCACCAGTTCCACGAGGCCGCGCAGCGCGACCGGATCGGGATCGACCGCGATACCGCTGAACCGCCTCCCGGCCGCCTCGAACTTCGCGATCAGCTCCGTGTCTTCCTCCGCCACCGCCGTCACGAGGTGGCCCCCGGGCCGGAGCACGCCGAGTGAACGCGAAGCCGTGTCGCCGCCGATCGTGTCGAGCACGACGTCCACGTCCCTGACCACCGCCGCGAAGTCCGTCGTCGTGTGGTCCACGACCTCGTCGGCGCCCAAGCTCGTGACGAAGTCCCGCTTGCTCGAGCCCGCGGTCGTGATCACGTGCGCCCCGAGCGACGTCGCGAGCTGGATCGCGACGTGACCGACCCCGCCGCCACCGCCGTGGACCAGGACGCGGTCGCCCGCGGTCACGCCGCCCAGGTCGACGAGGCCCTGCCACGCCGTCAACCCCACCACCGGCAACGCCGCCGCCTCGACGTGGGAAAGCGACGCCGGTTTGCGTGCCAGGTGCAACGCCGGCGCGGCCACGAACTCGGCGTACGCGTTGGCCGCCCGGGGGAACAACGGCATCCCGAAGACCTCGTCACCGGGCCGGAACCGCCACGTCTGCGCCGCCGCCTCGACCACTCCGCTGATGTCCCAGCCGAGGGTGAACGGCGGCGGGCCCAACAGCGGGAATTCGCCGGCCCGCAGGCGTGGTTCGAGGGGGTTGAGCCCGATCGCCGTGACGCGGACGAGGACTTCGGCCGGCCGGGGGCGGGGTTCGGGCGCGTCCACGATGGTCAGGACCTCGGGGCCGCCGAGCGTGTGCTGGGTGATGACTCGCATGCCTCCACCATGATCGCCGCCACGGCGGCGTACCACCGGTGCGCCGCCAGGAAGTTCCGGAAACCCGCCACCGTAGGGTGAGGTCATGACCGAGCCGGTGCACCAGGACGGCGTTGCGGCGGCTTGCGGGCCCCTGGCCCACGGCGAGGACGTCGCCGCGCACTTCCACGACTTCGGCCAGCTCAGGTACGCCGCCTCCGGGGCACTGGTCACCACGACCCGGGCCGGTACCTGGGTGGCGCCGGCGAACCGCATCACCTGGGTGCCGCCGTTCCACGTCCACAGCAGCCGCTCGCACGGCGAGACCGTGCTCCGGCTGCTCCGGGTTCCCGGCGCCCTGGCCGCGCGACTGCCGGCCCGGCCCTCGGTCTTCGCGGCCGGCGCGCTGCTGCGCGAGGCGTACCTCGCGGTGACGGAAGACCACGACCCGGCCGACGGTTCCCGCGTCCGGCTGCTGCTCGAGGTCGTCCTCACGGAGCTCGCCCGCGCCCCGCAGGAACCGCTGCGCCTCCCCGAGCCGGACGACCCGCGCCTCAAGGCCGTGACCGATCTGCTGCACGCCGACCCGGCCGGCCCGGCGACCCTGGCCGAGCTGGGGCACCGGACCGGCTCGAGCGAACGCACCCTCAGCCGCCTGTTCGGCAGCGAACTGTCGATGGGTTTCCGCCAGTGGCGGACGCTGCTGCGGGTTCAGCGGTCCCTGCTGGAACTGTGCGCGGGTGCCTCGGTCACCGACACGGCGATCCGGCTGGGCTGGGCGAATCCGGGCAGCTTCATCGAGGCCTTCACCGACCTCGTCGGCCAGACACCCGGTCGCTACCGCGCCGCGGCCCGCGTGGCGGCGGGTGCGCTCCCGGCGCTCTCGGCCTGATCAGTCACGCACCGCGTCCAGCGCCGCCTGCACCTCCTCGGCCCGCTCGGGCAGGCCGACGGCTCGCCACAGCCCGACCGCCAGGCTCAGGTGGTGCCGGGCCGCGGCAGCGTCGCCGAGTTCGCTTTCGAGCTCGCCGAGCTGCTGCCGGCACGCGGCCTCGTTGCTGCGGTCCCCGTTGAGGCGGAAGACGTGCGCCGCGCGCCGCAACGCCGAATCCGCCCGGGAGCGGTCACCAGCCTCCGCGTAGATGGCACCGAGCCGCTGGTCGGTGTAGGCGCCGCACCGTTCGTCGTTGATTTCGTTGAAGATCGTCAGCGCTTCGGTGAGGTCGCGCAGCGCGGCCGGGGTGTCGCCGATTCCCTGGTGGTACCGGCTGAGCGTGCGGAGGATCACCGCCTGCCGGTGCCGGTCGCCGAGCCGGCAGGCGATCCGGAGGCCGTCCTCGATCCACGAACCCGCGTCACCGGCACCCTGTTCGAAACCGATGATGCCGATGGCGGTCCGGATCTGCGCTTCCGCCTGCCGGTGCCCGGCGGCCACGACGTGGGCCAGCGCTTCCTTGTCGACGGTCAGCGCCGCGTCGAGTTCGCCGCGGACGCGGTGCACGGTGCCCAGGCTCGCCAGCGCGAGCCCTTCACCGCGCTGATCGCCGATGCCCCGGTACAGCTGGGCGCACCGGTGCAGGTCGTCGCGGGCTTCGGCCATTTCGTCGAGGTAGATGTGCACCTGGCCGAGCCCTTGCAGCAACGCCGCTTCCCCGTGGGCGTTGCCGGCCGCGCGGGCGGTGGCCAAGGCGATCTGGTGGCTGCGGTTCCAGTCCTGGTACAGGCTGCGGTGGTCGTAGTACGGCACCGCGGCGACCGCCAGCTCCCACGCCAGTTCGTCCAGCTCCCACTCGGCCGCGAGCTCGATCGCCCGCAGCAGCGTCCCGCGCTCGGCGTCGAACCAGGCGATGGGATCGACGACCGTGTGGTCCGGGGTCCAGCGCGGCGCGCGGCCCGGCGTGGGCCGGAACAGGCTGGGGTAGCACAGGTCGCGGGCTTGCTCGGCGAGGGCGAGCCAGGCGGAGAGGACCCGCTCCACCGCCGCCCGGCGTTCCTCGGCCGGGTATCGGTCCTGGGCGCCTTCCGACGCGTAGGCGCGCAGCAGGTCGTGCAGCCGGTATCGCGGCTGGCCGGCGCGGTCGGTCGTCACCAGGCGCACGAGGTAGGCGTCGACCAGAGTGTCGAGCACGTCGTCTCCGGCCGGGTGGCCGAGGAGCGGGCCGATCACCCACGCGGGGAGCGTTTCCGCGCCCAGCAGGCCCAGCAGCCGGAACGCCCGGACGGCTTCCCCGGGGAGCAGGCGCAGGCTCAGGTCGAAGTTGGCCCGCACGTCGAGGTCGCCGACCCGCAGCTCGCGCAGCCGCCGGGACTCGTCCTCCAGGCGTTCGCGCAGCACCTGCAGGGTCCACGCCCGCCGGCTCGCGAGCCTCGCGCCGGTGATCCGGATGGCCAGCGGAAGGCGTCCGCACAGCCGGACGATCGCGTCGGCCGGCTCCGGTTCCCGCTCGACCCGCTCCGCCCCGGCGATGCGGGCGAGCAGGTCGCGAGCGTCTCGGGCGGGCAGCACGTCCAGCTCGACGTGCTCGGCGCCGGCCAGGTCCGCCAGCCGGTGCCTGCTCGTGACCACCACCGCGCACCCGCCGGACGGCGGCAGCAGCGGCCGCACCTGCTGGGCGCCGGCGACGTCGTCGAGCAGCACGAGCATGCGGCGATCGGCCAGCCGCGACCGGTAGAGGGCGGCTCGTTCGTGCAGGCCCGGCGGCATGACCGCGTCCGTGACGCCGAGTGCGCGCAGCAGCTCGGCCAGCATCATCGCCGGGTCGCGCGGCACCGCGGAGGTGCCGGCGAGGTCCAGGTAGAGCTGGCCGTCGGGGAACGCGTCCCCCGCCTGGCGGAGCGCTCGCACGGCGAGTGCCGACTTCCCGGTCCCGGGCGCGCCGGCGACGACCACCACCCGGCGCTCGGCCAGCAGGTCCAGCAGCTCGTGCAGTGTCCCGGCGCGGCCGGTGAAGTCCGGGATGTCCGCGGGCAGCTGGGCGATCGGCCGCGGCTCTCCGGTCGCGGCCGCGACGTCGAGCGCCGGGTCGGCGCGCAGGATCTGGGCGTGCACGCGCTGCAGGCCGTGCCCGGGGTCGGCGCCGAGCTCCTCGGCCAGCAGGCGCCGGATGTCGTGGAACACGGCGAGCGCGTCGCCCTGGCGGCCGGTGCGGTAGAGCGCGAGCATCAGCAGTTCCCGCGCGCGTTCGCGGTACGGGTGCTCGTCGGCGAGCCGGGACAGCTCGGGAACGGCCAGTGCGTGTTCCCCGCGCAGCAGGTCGAGCTCGGCGAGGTCTTCCAGCGCGCCGAGGCGGTACTCCTCCAGCCGGAGGCGTTCGGTGGTGGCCGCCGGGGTGTCGAGGCCGCTGAAGGCGGGCCCGCGCCACAGCGTCATCGCCTCGGCGAGGTGCTGCCGGGCGGCGGTCAGGTCGCCGTCGCTCCGGGTTTCGCGGGCCCGGGCGAGCCGCGACGCGAACTGGGTGCTGTCGAGCTGGTCGGGCGCCACCCGCAGCAGGTACCCGGTGCCCTCCGTCCGCAGCGAGCCGTTGTCGAGCTCCAGCGACCTGCGTACCTCGCCGACGTACTTCTGGATGAGGTTGACCGCGCTCTTCGGCGGGCCGTCGTCCCAGGCACCTTCGATGATCTGCTCGCGGTCCACCCGCTGGTTCGCGTGCAGCAGCAGCACACCGAGCACCCGCAGGCACTTGCCGGACCCCACCTCGACCGGGTCCTCGCCACACCAGGCCGCGACCGGCCCCAGCACACCGAATCGGACATCAGGCATGCAACAAACCCCCCTCCCCGGGGCCGAGAGTACCTCCGACCTGCCACGTTCCGTAAGACTGCAGTGCGGCTGCAGTGAACGTTGCCAGGCTCCCGTTGCCAGCGAACACATGGTGACGAGAGGGAGATCAACCATGGCCAGCACCGCAGTCCGACACCCGGATCGAGCAGGTTCGGCGGTTCCGTCCACCCGCGTGAAGGCGGCCGCGGCCGTGACCGCGGCCGTGGCGGCGACCGTTCTGGCCGGGGCGCCGGTCGCCACCGCGGCACCAGCGGCGGATCCCAGCTCCGAGTTCCACCTCGAATACGGCGCGAGCTACGCCCTCGGCCACGTGCGGTGGCACCAGCGATCCGTCGACGTCGACTACTCGATCAAGGCCTACGGCTGCCGCCAGCTGATCGCGTACGGGTACGACGCCAACGGTGTGAAACGAGGGTCGGCCTACTCGTGGTGGGTCTGCGACACCACGTACACGGACACCATGAACGTGCCGGTGGACATCGCGGGCGGCCCGGCCTTCGTCAGGTTCTACTTCGTCGACGAGAACAACACCACGCTCGACACGGGGAAGTACCTCCACCCGTGAGCGGGACGGGGCCGGGCCGGGCGCCCGCCGAGCGCCCGGCCCGGCCCCGGCGAGTGCCCTAGCGGCGACCGAGGCCGCGGATCAGCACCATCACCGCGTCCCGCACCTCCGCGCGGGTCCGCTGCGGCCCGAACACCTGCCAGTCCAGCGCCACCACCAGCATCGTCCCGAACAGCCCGGCCGCCGCCGTCGGGATCTGCACGCCCTCCGGCAGGCGCCCTTGCGCGTCCAGGCGCGACAGCTGCTGCTTCACGATCGAGATGATCTCCTCGCGCAGCAGCGACAGCGTTCCGTGCCACTGTCCCGGCGTCCGCCACAGCTCGCTCACCAGGATCTGCGAGAACCCGGGGTACTGCGCGATGAACTCCAGCGTCGTGTCGACCTGCGCCTCGATCACGTCCAGCGGGTCACCGGCGGACACCGCGTCCCGCAGGCGACCGGCCAGCATGTCCACGCCGTACCGCAGGAGCGCGTCGACCAGGCCGTCCTTCGACCCGAAGTTGTAGTACACCGTGCCCTTCGCGACGCCCGCCGCCGCGGCGATGTCGTCGACGGTCAGGCCCACCAGGCCCCGGCTCTTCGAGAGCTCCAAAGTGGCCTCGAAGAGCTTCTGCTTCGTCCCGCCGCTCACAGGCTCAGCTCGGGCTTGAGGGCCGACACCGTCCAGACGCGACGCTTGCGGGCGGCCAGCGTCGACACCAGGATCCCGCCCACCAGGTACGCGAGCAGCACGCCGATGTCGCCGAGCAACCGGCCGGTCGAGGCGCCGCTGTAGAACAGGTGGCGGAAGCCGTCGATCGCGTAGCCCATCGGCAGCACCACGTGCAGCGGGTACAGCGCGTCCGGGATCGTCTGCCACGGGAACGTGCCGCCCGCGCTGACCAGCTGCAGCACCAGCAGCACCAGGCCGAGGAACTTGCCGACCGCGCCGAAGAAGGCGTTGAGCGCGTGCACCACCGAGGTGAACGTCAGCGACACCAGCATCGCGAACCCGATCGCTTCCAGCGGGTGGGCGATGTGGATGCCGACCAGCCAGGTCACCGCGCCGAACAGGACCACCACCTGCGCGATGCCCAGCAGCGCCGAGGACAGCCAGCCGCCGACCGCGACCCGGAACGGCGCCGCGCCCGCGGTCAGCGCGCGCGTCGAGAGCGGACGCAGGATCAGGAACAGCACGAACGCGCCGATCCAGGTGGCCAGCGAGATGAAGAACGGCGCGAGGCCGGCGCCGTACGTCCCCGCCGACGCCTCGCCGTTGGCGTTCACCGCCACCGGGTCGGCGATCGTGTTGGCCGTCGCGTTGCGGGTGGGGTCGTCGGGGTTCGGGATCTGCTGGAGCCCGGCCGCGAGCCCGTCACGCAGCTTCACTGCGCCGTCCGCCAGCTGGTTCGTGCCGGTGACCGCGGTCTTCTCGCCGTCGCTGAGCTGCGAAGCGCCGTCCTTCAGCTGGTTGGCGCCGTCGGACGCCTGCGCGATGCCGCTCGCCAGCTGCGGGGACGCCGCGGCGAGCTTGGCGGCGCCGTCGGACACCTGGCGGGCGCCGTCGGCCAGCTTCGCGAGGTCGCCGTTGGCCTGCTGGATCTTGCTGTTCGCCTGGTCGACGGGGGAGCGCAGCTGGTCGGCCTTCGCCAGGATCGCCTCCACCTGGGTCTCCGGGACACCCGCGCCGCGCAGGTCCGTCTGCAGCTGGCTGCGGTAGGAGTCGAGCTTGCCCTGGATGTCGGACGACGCCGTGGCGGCGATCGAGGCCGCGTCGGCGACCTTCTGGTCCCCGGCGGCCACCTGGGAAGCGCCGTTGGCGAGCTGCTGCGTCTGCGACGGTAGCGAAGCGGTGGCGCTCTTCAACGTCCCCAGGCCGGTGGCCAGGGTCGACGAGCCGTCGGACAGCTTGCCGGCGCCGTCGGCCAGTTTCTGCTGGCCCGTCTTGAGCTGCGTGGCGCCGTCGGCGAGCTGCGACGCGCCGTTCGACGCTTCCTGGATCTTGGCGTAGATCGTGGAGAAGCCGACCAGGAACCGGTCCGCGGCCTCGCTGCCGACCTTCTCCGCGATCGTCTTGCGCACCTGCTCGGCGACCTGCTTGGCGATCGTGCCGGACAGGTAGTTGTTGGCGTCGTTGGTGGTCAGCGTGATCGTCGCCTGCTGCGGCTGGAAGTTGCCGACCGACAGCAGCGCGGCGGAAAAGCCGCTGGGGATGCCGATCGCGAACGAGTACTTGTCGTCGCGGACGCCGTCACGGGCCTCCTGCTCGGACACCTCGTGCCACTGGAAGGTGCCGGACTTGACCAGCTCGTCGGTCACCTCGCGGCCGACGTTGCGCTGCTGGCCGCCGGCGTCCTTCGCGCCGGTGTCGCTGGTGAAGACGGCGGCGGGCAGCTTGTCGAGCCGGCCGTACGGGTCGTAGTTCGCGTAGAGGTAGAAGGACGCGTAGAGCAGCGGCACCAGCACGAGCGCGACCAGCGCGAGCTTCGGCAGGGTGCCGGTGGAGAGGCGGCGCAGCTCGTTGCGCGCGATCCGGAAGGCGTTCATTCGGGGTCTCCGTCAGTGCTCGCGGGGAGCTCTTCGGTGGGTTCGGGGGCGGCTGGGGGAGCACAGTGCTGCGGCTCGGGCTGCTCGGCCGCGCCGAGGACCGCGGGGGCGAACGGCAGCGCGGACAGCGGGGTCGTCGCGGTCAGCACGACCACGGCCAGGCCGCGCCCGGCCTGCTCGCGCGCCAGCTCCGCCCAGGTGCCGACGTCGCTGGTGTGCCGGTCGGGTGTGTCGAGGACGAGCAGGCGCACGCCCTTGCGCTCGGCGGCGAGCTCGGTGAGCAGCCGCGTGCGCAGGGCGGGGGTGAGGTTCTCGAAGCGCGTGCCGGCGAACGGCGCGGCGTCGTGCTCGCCGAGCCAGCGGGCGACGTCCTCCTTGCCCGCGGGGCGGTGCGCCAGCGCGAGTTCCTCGCCGACGACCACGCGCAGCGGCAGGGCGTCGTCCGGTTCGCTGACACCCGGGGCGTCGACGACGGCGACGAGCTCGGTCAGCGGGGCGTCGACGCCCTCGGCGTGCACGGTGCCGGTGGTCGGCTTCAGGCGGCCGGCCAGCGCGAGGCCGAACGCGGTGACGCCGACGCCGGGTTCGCCGTGCACGATCGCCAGGTCGCCCTCGCCGACGGTCAGCGAGGTGGGCGGTAACAAGGTGCCGTGGTGCCCTTCGAGGGACACCCGATCGGCTCGGACCTGCACGGTTTCTCCCGCTTCGAGAACTTTTGAACTGACCGGTCAGTTCAAAAACTAGTCCCCGGCGGGACCGGCGGCAAGATCACCGGACGCACGTCACACTTGTGGGTGGTTCACCGGAGCGCCGACGCCGGGCGCACCTCCCACGTCGTCCACAGGGGACGGTAGCCCTGCCGGTGCCAGAACACCGAAGACAGCGGGTTGGTCGGGTTGTAGTACAGGTACGTCCGGGTCGCCCCACCCCGGTGCAGCTCGCGGTGCACGTGCGCCATCAGCGCCCGGCCCCACCCGCCGCCGCGCTCGCCGGGTGCCGTCGCGACGTTGTTCACGTACCCCCAGCGCCCCGCCGGCAGCAGCTCGCCCGCTTCGGTGCCCGGCTCCGCGTCGATCCACGCGCAGTGCGCGAACGCGCGGAGCTCCCCGTCCGCTTCGGCCAGCCAGACCGGCGGCTCGTCCTCGGCCAGCGCCGCCCGCAGGGACGGCGCCAGCAGCTCGGCCGTGTTGTCCCGGCGGGGCGCCGCGACGAGCCCGGTGTAGTCGAACGTCGCCGCCGCCAGGTCCAGGGCCGCGGCGAAGTCGCCGGGGCCCGCCCGGCGGATCGTCCCGCCCGGCCCGGCCGCGGGCGGGGGAGCGGTCCGCACGCCGACCGCCGACAGCGGCACGAGCCCGTGGTCGAGGAACGCC
Organism: Amycolatopsis sp. NPDC004625; assembly: GCF_040609695.1. NCBI lineage: Bacteria > Bacillati > Actinomycetota > Actinomycetes > Pseudonocardiales > Pseudonocardiaceae > Amycolatopsis > Amycolatopsis sp. NPDC004625. The sequence continues at coordinate 99,965 of NZ_JBEXKX010000025.1, read as the reverse complement.
CGGATCGCCTCGGCGTCCCGGCTGGGCCAGACGACCACGCACGCCGAGTCGGCCCCGGTCGCCTCGCCCGCGAGCCGGGCCTTGAGCGCCCGCAGCAGCAGGTCCGCGCCTTCGGTGCCGGTCGCGCCGAAGTACGGGAAGAGCTGCCAGGTGTCGGCGGCCGACCACAGCATCGGGACGTCGCCGGGCGCCAGCCGCTGCCGCTGCAGCACGCCGGTGACCTGCGTGCCGCCGGCGGTCGCCGCGTCCAGCCGCTCGCCCTCGGCCGGGGGCGCGGCGGGCGGCAGCAGCGCGTCGACCGCGGTGAACCGCGCCCGGTGGGCCGCGAGCAGCGGCTCGGCGATGTCCATGGTTCCCCCTCCGGGAGCGTGCGGTCAGGACCAGGCCGGGCGCCGGATCCACATGGTCCACAGTGGACGATAGCCCTGGCGGTGCCAGAACACCGGCGAAAGCGGGTTCGCCGGGTGGTAGAAGAGGAACGTCCCCCGCGTCCCGGGCCGGACCAGCTCCCGGTGCGCCACGGCCATCAGCGCCCGGCCGATGCCGCCGCCGCGGGCCGCGGGCGCGACCGACAGCGTGTCGACGTACCCCCAGTGGCCCGGCAGCAGCCGCCCGTGGAGGCTGTCGCCCGGCGCGGGCGAGGCGGGCGCGCAGGCGGCCATCCCGGACGGCACGCCGTCGGCCTCCGCCAGCCACACCAGCCCGCCGAACCGCAGCGAGCGGACGACTTCCGCGCGCAGCAGCGCCCGGGCGCCCGGGCGCGGCACCGCGGTGCCGACCAGCGACGTGTAGTGCCACTCCGCCAGCCGCAGCCCGGTCAGGGCCTCGACGTCGCCCTCGCCGGCGCGGCGGACGGTCACCGCCGCCGTCCCCGGCTCGCCCGGCGGGTCCGGCGGCCGGACCGCCAGGCACGTCATCGGCGCGAACCCGTGCGCCAGCAGCACCGCGGACGCCTCGGCGTCGCGGCTCGGCCAGGTCAGCGTGCAGCCCGAATCCGGGCCCGCCGGTGTCCCGCGCAGCCGGTTCCGCCACGCGCCCAGCAGCGCGGCGAGGCCGGCCGCGCCGCTGTCGCCGGGCACCGCGGTCAGGTCCCGGATCTCCGACGGCCCCCAGAGCGTCGGCCAGGACCCCGGCGCGTGCACGGCGTGCGTCAGCAGGCCGCCGGCCCGGCGCCCGCCCGCCGTCACCACCAGGGGCTCGCTCGACGCCGACGGCGGGGCCGCGATCGGCGGGAGCAGCGGGTCGAGCGCGGCGAACCGGGCGTTCTGCTGCGCTTCGAGGGAGTTCACGACCGGTGCGTACGGAAGATCGCGGTACCCGGGAAGAGCTTGCCGCGCAACGGGCTCCACTGGCCCCAGACCCGCGTGTGGCCCGCCGGCCACTCGGGCTCGACCAGGTCGGTGAGGGTGAACCCGGCGCCCGACAGCGCGCGCACGTAGTCGCCGAGGGTGTGGTGGTACTCGACGTAGGTCGCGGTGCCCTCGTCGTCGACCTCGACGTACGGCGTCCGGTCGAAGTACGGCTGCGTGACGGTGAGCCCCTGCGGGCCCGGGTCGTCGGGGAAGATCCACCGCATCGGGTGAGTCACCGAGAACACCCAGGGCGCGCCCGGCCGCAGCACCCGGTGCACCTCGGCGAACACCGCGTCCACCGACGCCACGAAGGGGATCGCGCCGAAGGCCGAGCAGGCCGCGTCGAAGCTGCCCGACGCCAGCGGCAGGTGCTCGGCGTTGGCCTGCACCAGCGGGACGGCGAGGCCGGTGCGCGCGTTGCCGTCGCGGGCGTGGCGCAGCATGCCGGCGGAGAGGTCGGTCGCCACGGCGTGCGCGCCCGCGGCCGTCAGCCAGCGCGCGCAGGCGGCCTGCCCGCAGCCGACCTCCAGCACGCGCTTGCCGCGGACGTCGCCGAGCAGCCGCGCGTCGGCCTCGCGGACGCCCTCCGGGCACCAGACGAAGTCGGTGTCGCCGAGGAACCCGCCGTGCTCGGCCTGGTAGTCGTCGGCGTCGGCGTCCCACCAGGCGAGGTTCGCGGCCGCGGCCTCGGCCCCGCCGACCTCGCGGTAGGCGACCGCCGCCGTGCCCAGCCGGTGCTCCGCGGCGTCGTGGCGCCCCGGCGCGGGCGCCTGCTCCGGTGGCATGATGGTGTCTCCGGTCCCGGTGGCCGCGTGCGGCTCCACCTGCGTCCTCGTGCGTGCGGTTTGCTTCCGCGAGGACCTTAGCGAGCCAGGGGGACCCTGATTGTGCCGCCTAGCGGCTGCCGCGTAGGATAAGTGTTAGCGCAGTGGGTTCGCGCTGCCTTCCGCTCAGCTTCTGGTTGGGACTCGGGGTCGCGCACCGTATGCGGGGTCATGCCGCGGTCGTTCACTGGTGGACGTTTGCTCGCAGGGTCGTCGCATGCGTTCGCCCATCGCGCCGACAACTGCCAACCCTCGATTCCCATCCACCGGAGCAACCCGCCTAATGACCACCGACACCGCCACCGCCCCGACCGCCCCCACCGGGCCCCAGCAGGTCGCCATCAACGACATCGGGTCGGAGGAAGACTTCCTCGCGGCGATCGACAAGACGATCAAGTACTTCAACGATGGCGACATCGTCGAAGGCACGATCGTCAAGGTCGACCGCGACGAGGTCCTGCTCGACATCGGCTACAAGACCGAGGGTGTCATCCCCTCGCGTGAGCTCTCCATCAAGCACGATGTCGACCCGGCTGAGGTTGTCACCGTCGGCGATGAGGTCGAAGCCCTGGTCCTCCAGAAGGAGGATAAGGAAGGCCGTCTGATCCTGTCCAAGAAGCGCGCGCAGTACGAGCGCGCCTGGGGCACGATCGAGGAGCTCAAGGAGAAGGACGAGCCCGTCAAGGGCACCGTCATCGAGGTCGTCAAGGGCGGCCTCATCCTGGACATCGGCCTGCGCGGCTTCCTCCCCGCGTCCCTGGTCGAGATGCGCCGCGTCCGCGACCTGCAGCCGTACGTCGGCCGCGAGCTCGAGGCGAAGATCATCGAGCTGGACAAGAACCGCAACAACGTGGTCCTGTCCCGCCGTGCCTACCTCGAGCAGACCCAGTCCGAGGTGCGCAGCGAGTTCCTCAACGCGCTCGCCAAGGGCCAGGTCCGCAAGGGCGTCGTGTCGTCCATCGTCAACTTCGGTGCCTTCGTGGACCTGGGTGGCGTCGACGGCCTGGTGCACGTTTCCGAGCTGTCCTGGAAGCACATCGACCACCCGTCCGAGGTCGTCGAGGTCGGCCAGGAGGTCACGGTCGAGGTTCTGGACGTCGACATGGACCGCGAGCGCGTCTCGCTGTCGCTGAAGGCGACCCAGGAAGACCCGTGGCGCCAGTTCGCCCGCACCCACGCGATCGGCCAGATCGTGCCGGGCAAGGTCACCAAGCTGGTTCCGTTCGGTGCGTTCGTGCGCGTCGAAGAGGGCATCGAGGGCCTGGTCCACATCTCCGAGCTGGCCGAGCGCCACGTGGAGATCCCGGAGCAGGTCGTCCAGGTCAACGGCGACGTCATGGTCAAGGTCATCGACATCGACCTCGAGCGCCGTCGCATCTCGCTGTCGCTGAAGCAGGCGAACGAGGGTGTCACGCCGGACACCGAGTTCGACCCGACCCAGTACGGCATGGCCGCCGAGTACGACGCCGAGGGCAACTACATCTACCCCGAAGGCTTCGACCCGGACACCCAGGAGTGGCAGGAAGGCTTCGACAAGCAGCGTGAGGAGTGGGAGCGCCAGTACGCCGAGGCGCACACTCGTTACGAGGCCCACATGAAGCAGGTCGTGAAGGCCGTCGAGGCCGACGCCGAAGCGGCGGCGGACGCGGCGACCGGCATCGAGGGTGGCGCGGAAAGCTACACCTCGGGCTCGGCCCCGGCCGACTCCAAGAGCAGCGGTGGCACCCTCGCCTCCGACGAGCAGCTCGCGGCGCTCCGCGAGAAGCTCTCCGGCGGTGCGTGAGCACTAGCTCTCTGAGCTGAACGACAGAACCCCCGGTCCCGAGCGGACCGGGGGTTCCGTCGTTTCCGGGGATCAGCGGTTGCGCAGGCCGAGGCCGGCCATCATCGCGCTGACGCCCAGCCGGTACATCTCCGCGTTGGCCTCTTCGGTCGGCGGGATGAACCAGTCCGCCAGCGGCCGCCGCGACGCCAGCATCAGTTCCGAGCCGACCAGGCCGTGCATGGTCGTCCACAGCTGGTAGGCCGTGGCGCGGGCGTCCACGCCCGGCGGGCAGACCCGCAGGACACGGGCGATGAAGAGGGAGAACGTCGTCCGCAGCACGGCGGACCGCAGCGCCGGATCGGGATCGAAGCCGGGCACCGGGCGCTCGAACATCAGCGCGTAGCGGGTCGGGCTCTCGCGGGCGAAGTGCCGGTACTCCAGCGCGAGGTGCAGCAGGTCCCCGACACCGTCCTCACTCGACGGCGGGAGGCCCTCCAGCAGCTCCCGCAGCGAGTCGAAAGTGCGCTCGTACAGGGCGTCGAGCAGGCCCGCGCGGCCGCCGAAGCGGGCGTACACCGAGAGCGTCGACGCGCCGGCCGCTTCGGCCACCCCGCGCACGGTCAGCCCCGGGACACCCCGGTTCACCAGCACCGACAAGGCGGCGTCGAGGTAGCGCTCACGGCCACCCTGGTCGGCCGGCCGCATCGGCAAGTGCCTGGTGGCCACGGCGCACCCCCTTCGCGGCAGCCCGGCGCAAGCGGCGTCCGGGTGACCCACCCGCTGCAGAAGATACGATATCCGCGGCGTCTTGGGAATGTTCCCCGATGTCCGGATCCGCCCCCGCCCCGACCCCCGGAGGACCGACGTCGATGGACCACCCCGAGCCCGGCACCGTCGTCGTCACCGCGAGTGGCGACGGCACCTACACGCAGCAGGTCACGACGGCGACCCACGAGCTCCTCGTCGACGAACCGGTCGCGGTCGGAGGCGCCGACGCCGGCCCGAACCCGTACGAGCTGCTGCTCGCGTCGCTGGGTTCGTGCACGGCGATCACGCTGCGGATGTACGCCGGCCGCAAGGGCATCCCGCTGACCCGCGCGACGATCCGGCTGCGCCACGACCGCATCCACGCCGAGGACTGCGCCAAGTGCGAAACCGAGCGGGGCATGCTGAGCCGGATCACCCGGGAGATCACCCTCGAAGGGGATCTCGACGACGACCAGCGCGCCCGGCTCATGCTGATCGCCGACAAGTGCCCGGTGCACCGGACCTTGTCGTCGGAGATCGCGATCGAGACGCGCGAAACCCGCCCTTAAGCGGCGCGCACGGCCACCGCGGCCGGGCTGACCGACGGCACCCAGATGCGTTCGAGCGCCGCGGCGCGGGCCTTGCGGCGGAGGCCGGCGAAGCTGTGCTTGGCCGGCACCAGCAGGGTGCTCAGCCAGGTCCGGCGGTAGTCCGCCAAGGCGTCGGCCACCGGGTGGTGACGGAGGCAGTGCACCAGCCCCGGCGTGCCGAGTCGGTGCCTCCCGGCGTGCTTGCTGTCCGCCATCGTTCCTCCGCGTGAGCGCTTTCGTCGCGGGCGACCGTACGCATTCGCGCGGGTCGGCGTGGGTAAGCAACACGGCGTGTCCGGATATCGGTTGAGTCACGCGCTCCGGGCGTGACTAGGGTGATCGGCATGTTGCGCGTGGGGTTGACGGGTGGGATCGGCGCCGGGAAGTCGACCGTGGCGAACCGGCTCGCCGAACACGGGGCCGTGCTGATCGACTCCGACCGGATCGCGCGGGAGGTGGTCGAGCCCGGGACCGAGGGACTCGCCCGGCTGACCGCCGAGTTCGGCCCGGAGATCCTGGCCGCGGACGGCTCGCTCGACCGGCCCGCGCTGGCCGCGAAGGCGTTCGCCGACGACGAGTCGCGACACCGGCTGAACGCGATCGTGCACCCTCTGGTCGGCGCCCGCACCGGGGAGCTGATGGCGGCCGCGAAGCCGGACGCGATCATCGTCCACGACATTCCCTTGCTGGTCGAAAACGGTCTCGCGACGGCGTACCACCTGGTCGTGGTGGTCGACGCCCCGGTCGAGGTGCGGGTGCGGCGGCTGGTGTCGGCGCGCGGCATGGCCGAAGCGGACGCGCGGGCGCGGATCCGGGCGCAGGCGAGCACCGAGCAGCGCCGTGCCGTCGCCGACGTCTGGCTCGACAACGGCGGTGCCGAAGACGCCGTGCTCGCCGAGGTCGACGCGCTGTGGGCGGATCGGCTGGTGCCGTTCGAGGCGAACGTCCGGCTGCGCCGGCCGCGGCCGCCGATGGCGCCGAAGGTCGCCGCCTACGACCTCACCTGGCCCGCCCAGGCCGAACGGGTGCTGGCCCGGGTCCGCGCCGCGGCGGGGCAGCTCGCCCGCCGCGCCGACCACATCGGGTCCACGGCCGTGCCCGGCCTGCCCGCCAAGGACATCCTCGACCTGCAGCTGACCGTGTCCACTTCGGACGACGCGGACGCGCTCGCGGAACTGCTGGCCGACGCCGGGTTCCCGCGGCTGGCGGGCGACTGGTGCGACGACGCCCAGGACGGCGCGGGGACGTGGCCCAAGCGCATGCACGTCGGCGCCGACCCGCGCCGCCCGGTCAACCTGCACGTCCGCTCGGCGGAGACGCCCGCGTGGCGGCTCGCCCTGCTCTTCCGCGACTACCTGCGCGCGAACCCGGACGAGCGCGACGACTACCGCGACGTGAAGCTGCGGCTGGCCGCGGCGCACGCCGCCGACCCCTCGTTCGAGGCGTACACCGACGAGAAGCAGGAGTTCGTCAACGGCGTGTTCGCCCGCGCGGAGAAGTGGGCGGCGGCCACCGGGTGGACGCCCTAAGCGCGCATGTCCCTGAGCTGCGGCCAGATTTCGGCCCAGCTGCCGGTCCGGCCGGTGAGCAGCCAGACCGGCATGTGCTCGCTTGCGTTGCGGAGACCGAGCCGGTTGCCCACCTCCCCGACGATCCTCGCGTCGCCGAAGTGCTTCGCGATCTTCGACGGGTCGTAGCCGACGAAGAGCACGCTGCGGGTGTCGTCGGCCGGACGGCCGAAGTACCAGAAGCCGCGGCTCGGGCTGGACGCCTCGGGCAGGCCGTGCTCGGGGCCGTACCGGCCGAGCGCGCCCGCCTGCCAGTACCCGCCGGTGACGATCGCCGTGTCCGGCGGCGCCGTCCGGTACAGCGTGGCGACACCGGCCGCCAGATCCGGCCAGCCGACCTCTTCGGCCGCGTAGGCGGGCCGCGGCGCGCCCGGGTGGTCGGCGAGCCAGTGCACGGGCCAGACCGGGAGCGTGTAGGGCAGGCTGAACAGAGCGGACAACGCGAACACCGGCCAGGTCGGAACCCACCGCCACCAGGCCGCGGGCTCCCGCGCTTCGAGGTGCACGGCGGCGGCCGCCCACAGCACGCCGAACATCCCGGCCGCGTAGTAGTACCGCCCGCTCGCGACCAGGAAGACCGCGACGACGCCCAGGGCCGTCCAGCCGAGGAACCGATAGGGCCGCAACTGCTTGCTCCCCAGCAGCACGGCGAGCCCGTAGACGACGCCGAGCGCGCCGATCACCCAGCCCGCGCCGGCCAGCAGGTTCGGCACGAAGCCCGCGCGGCCGCCCGCGGCGTCGACCTCGGCACCGACGGCGTCACCCATGCCGAGCTGCGGCCAGCCGTTCGCGCGCTGCCAGAGCAGCGTGGGCACCAGCGAACCGGCGGCGATCAGCGCGCCGAGCCAGAGCTTCGGGCGGCGCAGCAGCTCGCGGGGCCCGAAGGCGAGCACCGCGAGCCCGGCCACCACCCAGAACGCGGCGATGAGCAGCTTGCCGTTGAGCGCCACCGCCGTCACGACGCCGAGCCAGACCAGCAGGGTGTCGTCGCGGGTGCGGACCCAGCGGACCACGAGCCACAGCACGAGGGTCCACAGCAGCGGGTCGATCGTCGACGTCGCGAGGTAGTGGCCGCTGCCGACGAACTGGCCGCAGATCGCGTACGCCGCCGCGGCGCGGGCCTGCGCCTTCCGCTGCCCGCCGAGTTCTCGCGCGATCAACGCGGTGACGACGACGCCGGCGGCGGTGGCGGCGATCGCGGGCAGCCGGAACACCACGAGCGAGCCGGGGGCGAGGGTGTTCATGGCCCAGGCCAGCGCGGGCACGAGGGGCGGCTGGTCGGCGTACCCCCAGGCCAGGTGCTTGCCGGCGGCGAGGAAGTACAGCTCGTCGCCGAAGTAGCCGTAGCGGCCGGCGGTGAGCAGCAGCGCGGTGGCCGTGCCCGCCGCGAGCAGCAGGACCGGCAGCCGGGCGAACCGGGCGAGCTGGGCTTCGGCCTGGTCGGGGGCCGTGGCCACGGCGTCCATCGTGCTCCTGTTCCTCGTCGGCGCCGGTCTTCCCGCACCCTACGTGCGGGTCCGGCGCCGCCGGGGTCAGGGGTGCCGCCGCCAGGTCAGCGCGATGTCAAGGGTGGCCAGCCAGCCGGCGAGGTCGTAGCCGTGCGCGGCCAGCCCTTCGACGGCGGTGTAGGTGGTCTTGAGCGCGTACTCGGCGTCTTCGGCGGTGACCAGTCCCGATTCGAGGGCTTGCAGGAGCTCGTCGGTGTCGATCACCCGGAGGGAGAGCTTGTCCTTGAGCACGATGTCGACGTAGAGGTCGGTGGCGACCCAGCGCGGGCCGTCCCGGTGGACGCGGACGACGTCGAGGTAGAAGTCCTGGTCGCGTTCGTGGCCGGGGGAGAACCAGAAGTCGGTGAACCGGAGGCCGAGCCCGGGCACCAGCCAGGATTCGAGGTAGTGGAACTGCGCGCGGCCCGGCGTCGGGCGGGCGAGGTAGAGGCCGAACGGCTCCTCGCGGAACTCCTCGACCTCCCGCACGATGCCCTTGGGGTCGGTGTTCGCGCGGGCGGCGGGGTCGAAGACCTCGACCTTCGGGGGGTGCAGTGCGGCCATGCGGGTCATCCTGCCGGGCCGGTCACGAAACGCGAACTCCCGCCCCGGGCGTCACGCGTTCGGGCTAAGGTGCGCCGACCATCGGGGAATCGAGGGGGACTGGGGATGTTCGGGATCATCCGGCCGTGCCGCCACCGGCTGGCCGCCGGCCTGCACGCGGACTGGCAGGCGCACCTGTGCGGGCTCTGCCTCACGCTGCGCGACGAACACGGTCAGCTGGCCCGGGTGGTCACCAACTACGACGGCCTGATCATTTCGGTGCTGGTCGAGGCGCAGACACCCCGCGCGGACGGCCGGCGCGAAGCGGGCCCGTGCCCGTTGCGCGGCATGCGGACGGCGTCGGTGGCCCGCGGCGAAGGCGCCCAGCTGGCGGCGGCGGTGTCCCTGGTACTGGCGGCGGCGAAGATCGGCGACCACGTCGAGGACGGCGACGGCGCGTTCGGCCGCCGCCCGGTCGCCGCGGCGGCCCGCCGGGTGGCGGCCCGCTGGGCGTCGCAGGGCAGCCGCACGGGCGGGCAGGTGGGGTTCGACACGACGGTGCTGACGGAGGCGGTCTCGGGCCAGGCCGCGCTGGAGTCGTCGGTGCGCGTCGGTGATTCGCCGCTGGTGGCGACAGAGCCGGCCGAGCGAGCCACGGCGGCGGCCTTCGCCCGGACGGCGGAACTGGCGGGCCGCCCGGGAAACGCGGCCCCGCTGGCGGAGGCGGGCCGCCTGTTCGGCCGGGTGGCGCACTTGCTGGACGCGGTCGAGGACCACGCGGCGGACGCTTCGGCGGGAGCGTGGAACCCGCTCCTGGCGACGGGGACGGGCGTGGCGGAGGCCCGGCGGTTGTGCGACGACGCGGTGCTGGGGGTGGAGCTGGCGTTGCGGGAGGTGGAGTTCGCACAGCCGGCGCTGGTGCACGCGTTGCTGGTGCACGAGCTGCGACAGGCGGTCCGGCGCTCCTTTGGCCACGGCTCGGCCCATGGCCACGGCCACGGCTCGCGGTCGGGAACGGGCTCGTCCGTCGGCCACGACCTGCCGGCCGGGCACGGGTCGTCCGCCGGGCAATGCTCGCTGCCGGACCAGGACGTTCGGCAAGGCGGCGCAGCTGGGCAACAGCCGCCGCCCGGGTGGATCGGGCCGGGGCCGACGCCGCCGCAGCACCCGCACCAGCCGCCGGGGTGGATCGGGCCCGGGCCGGCGCCGCAGCCCGGCTGGGGCGGGTCCCCGCGGCCGCAGGGATTTCCGCCGCCGGGGCCGGTGCCGCCGCCGGGCGCACCCGGACCCGGCGGTCCGAACGGCCCCGGCGGCCGCGGCCCAGGTGGCCCCGGCGGACCCGGCGGGCCGGGCGGTCCAGGTGGCCCCGGCGGTCCCAACGGACCCGGCGGTCCAGGTGGTCCCGGCGGACCCGAGGACCCCGGCTCCGGCAAGCCCGGCCCGCACGACGGCAAGGGCGGCGGCCTCTGGTACCCCAAATTCGCCGTCCCCCCGAAGAAGCGCACCTTCTTCCTCGGCTGCGCCCTCACCCCCTACATGTGCTGCACCTGCCAGTTCTGCTGCCGCGATCCCTATCCTGGCCCGTGGAGCGGAAAACCGGTGACCACGTGCGACGGCTGCGGGGACTGTGGTGGCTGTGACGGTTGTTGCGACTGCTGCTCCTGTTGCGACTGCAGCTGCTGAGGGGAGCGGAACGATGACCGAACCGATGGCCGAACTCCACGACCGGGGCCGCGAGAACTTCGCCGGGCTCGTCGAAGGCGGGAAGGCGCGCCTCGACGCGCTCTTCGCCACCGTCCCGGCGCTCGGCGAGCTGGCCGTCGGCACGGTCTACGGCCACCTGCACGAACGCCCGGCGCTCGACGCCCGCACCCGCGAAGCCGCCACGCTGGCCGCGATCGTCGCCGCCGGGATGGTCGGGCCGCCGCTCAGCGTGCACCTCCGCACCGGGCTCGCCTCCGGGCTGTCTCCCGCGGAGGTGTGCGAAGTCGTCGTCCAGACCGCCGCGTTCGCCGGGTTCCCGCGGGCCGTTTCGGCCGCCGACCAGCTGAACCGCCTCTTCGAAGGCCACGGCCTCCCGATCCCGCCGCCGTCTTCGCCGCGCGAGGTCGTCCTCACGCACCTGGCGGCGCCGGACGGCGAGGTCGCCGAGGTGCTGGCGGAGTTCCCGCGCACCGAGGTCCAGGCGACCGGCCCCGACCGCGTGCTGGTCTCGTGCTTCGGCGACGACGCCGTCCCGGGCGCGGTCCTGCACTGCGCCGTCGACGGCCCGGATGTCACCTCGGTCACGGTGTTCCGGGCCCGCTGACCAGGGCCGACGGAAATTGTCGGTGGGTCGGCCTACTCTGGTCGACGTGGCTTTCGCAACCGAACACCCCGTCCTCGCCCAGTCCGACTTCCGGCCCGTCTCGGAGATCCCCCGGACCGGCGGCCGGTTCGAGGTGATCAGTGACTACCAGCCCGCCGGTGACCAGCCGGCGGCCATCGACGAGCTCGAACGCCGGGTCAGGGCGGGCGAGAAGGACGTCGTGCTGCTCGGCGCCACCGGCACCGGCAAGTCGGCGACGACGGCGTGGCTGATCGAGCGCGTCCAGCGGCCGACGCTGGTCATGGCGCCGAACAAGACCCTCGCCGCCCAGCTGGCGAACGAGCTGCGCGAGCTCTTCCCGCACAACGCGGTCGAGTACTTCGTCAGCTACTACGACTACTACCAGCCCGAGGCGTACATCGCGCAGACGGACACCTACATCGAGAAGGACTCGTCGATCAACGACGACGTCGAGCGGCTGCGGCACTCGGCAACGATGAACCTGCTGTCGCGGCGGGACGTCATCGTGGTCGCCAGTGTGTCCTGCATCTACGGCCTGGGCACGCCGCAGTCCTACCTCGACCGGTCGTCGAAGCTCGCCGTCGGCATGCAGCTGGACCGGGACGTCTTCCTGCGCGCGCTGGTCGACGTCCAGTACACGCGCAACGACATCGCCTTCGCCCGCGGGACGTTCCGCGCGCGCGGCGACACGGTCGAGATCATCCCGGCGTACGAGGAGCTCGCGATCCGCGTCGAGTTCTTCGGCGACGAGGTCGAGAAGCTCTACTACCTGCACCCGCTGACCGGCGACATCGTCAAGGAGGTCGACGAGGTCCGGATCTTCCCGGCGACGCACTACGTCGCCGGCCCGGAGCGGATGGAAAAGGCGATCCAGGGCATCGAGAAGGAACTCGAGGAGCGCCTGGCCGAGCTGGAGCGGCAGGGCAAGCTCCTGGAGGCGCAGCGGCTGCGGATGCGCACGGCCTACGACATCGAGATGATGCGCCAGGTCGGCTTCTGCTCCGGCATCGAGAACTACTCGCGCCACATCGACGGCCGCGGCGCCGGCACGGCGCCGGCGACGTTGATCGACTACTTCCCGGACGACTTCCTGCTGGTGATCGACGAGTCGCACCAGACCGTCCCGCAGATCGGCGGCATGTACGAAGGTGACATGTCCCGGAAGCGGAACCTGGTCGAGTACGGCTTCCGCCTGCCGAGCGCGGTCGACAACCGGCCGCTGACCTGGGAGGAGTTCTCCGACCGGATCGGCCAGACGGTGTACCTGTCGGCGACCCCGGGCCCGTACGAGATGGGCCAGGCGGGCGGCGAGTTCGTCGAGCAGGTGATCCGGCCGACGGGCCTGGTCGACCCGAAGGTGGTCGTGAAGCCGACCGAGGGTCAGATCGACGACCTGGTCCACGAGATCCGCGAGCGGGCGGACCGGGACGAGCGCGTCCTGGTCACCACGCTGACGAAGAAGATGGCCGAGGACCTGACGGATTATTTGCTGGAGCTGGGCATCCGCGTGCGCTACCTGCACTCGGAGGTCGACACGCTGCGCCGCGTGGAGCTGCTGCGCCAGCTGCGGGCGGGCGACTTCGACGTGCTGGTCGGCATCAACCTGCTGCGCGAGGGCCTCGACCTCCCGGAGGTCTCGCTGGTGGCGATCCTCGACGCGGACAAGGAGGGCTTCCTCCGCAGCGGAACGTCCTTGATCCAGACGATCGGCCGCGCGGCGCGCAACGTCTCGGGCGAGGTCCACATGTACGCGGACAAGATCACCGACTCGATGCAGCACGCGATCGAGGAGACAGACCGCCGCCGCGAAAAGCAGGTGGCGTACAACAAGGAGCGGGGCGTCGACCCCCAGCCGCTGCGCAAGAAGATCGCGGACATCCTCGACCGCGTGTACAGCGAAGCGGAGGATACGGAACAGGTCTCGGTGGGCGGCTCGGGCCGCAACTCCTCGCGCGGCAAGAAGCCCGAGCAGGGCGACCGGGTCCGCAGCTCCGGAATGCTGGTGGACAAGGACGTGTCGGCGATGCCCCGCGCCCAGCTGGCCGACCTGATCCAGCAGATGACCGACCAGATGATGCAGGCAGCCCGCGACCTGCAGTTCGAGCTGGCAGCGCGCCTGCGAGACGAGATCTCGGACCTGAAGAAGGAGCTGAGGGGCATGGACGCGGCCGGCATCAAGTAGCCCGGCGGGTTGCCCCGAGCCGCGCCGCGCGGGCCGGGGCAGGGTCGGCCAGACGGGCCGCAAGGGCTGCTCGCGAGCCGTGGCAAGAGGAGGACCGGCAGCCAGACCCCGCCCTGCATCCCGATCCGAAGCCCCCACACGGCCGGTGGTGCCGGGTCAAGGCACGCTTTCCCGCCTTGACGCGGTACCACCGGCCGTAGTCACAATGGGCGATCGGGATGAAGGGCCTCCCCAACGCGGGATGACCGACAGCGGGACCAACGGCCGCCAGCGCAAGTCAACCCGATCGGGTGCCCGGCGAACCATTCATGAGCCCGAGGGCTACTCCGGAGCCGGAGCGTTCTCGTCCGCCTGCAGCATCCCGAAAACGTTCCCCTCCGTATCCTTGCAATAAGCCAGCCACCCCACCCCGGGCACCGGGTTCTTCGGCAAGGCCAACGTCCCCCCGGCCCGGTTCACCTCCCCCAGCGCACGATCCAGATCCCCCACGTCGATCGTGTTCACGAACCCGTGCACCGGCGCCGAAGCCTCCGGCGCCGGTCCCTGCCGGGGGAGCAACCCCCCGTCGATCCCGGCACCTTCGCCCGTGGTGATCATCCAGTACGGCACATCACCCCAGCGTTCGAACTTCCACCCGAACACCGCCGTGTAGAACGCCACCGCACGTTCGGGGTCGCCCGCGTGGATCTCGAAATGGACGGGACGAGGCATGCGCGCCTCCTCAGGCCGGGCCGTCAGGTGTGGTGAGAGTACGCCCGGCCTGAGAAAAGTTACAGTCGCGCGCGGGGCGTCAGGTCCGCGTCGAAGTCCGGGAAGCCCGCCGGGGCCGAGCGGGAAGCCAGCGGAGCGGCCGGGGGCAGGCCCGCCCACCGCCGGACCGTTGCCGTCGCCGCGGTGGCCTCGGCCGGGGCCAGCTGGGCGATCTTCGATCCGTGGTTGCCGCCCTGGACGTAGTAGCGGTACGAGTCGCGGCTGCCGAAGCCGAGCTCGAACGGCTCCGCGCCCCACGGGTCGTTCGAGCCGTACACGAACAGCAGCCGCGTGCCGCGGGACTTCACCCAGAAGTCGATGTCCGGCATCGCCAGGTAGTCGAAACGCGGCATCCGGATCGACGAAGGCACGAACGTCCTGGGCTGGTCCGCGCCCGGGTAGCGCAGCAGGTCGCGGAGGTAGCCGTCGTACGCCTCGGGGGACCCCAGCTGGACCGCCGCCTGGTAGTAGTACGGGATGTAGGGCGCCAGGTCCTGGTCGGAGTAGGTGTTGAGGCTCTCCACCTTCTCGTACCAGGCGTAGACGTCGGCCGCCGGTGCTCCCGGGGCCGGGACCGTCGCGCAGTCCGACTGCTTCTGGTACTGCCAGAACGCGAAGTACGAGTCGATCACCGAAATCTCGAGGGACTTGTCCGCCGATCCGACGATCGAGAACGTCAGCCCGCGCTGCGCCGCGTCCGCCGCGGCGATCGCGCCCAGCTCGTCACGCCGCTTCAGCGCGTCGCGCTGGATGGCCTTCAGCGCGGCGCGGCACGCCGGATCGTCGCCCACGCGGGACAGGAACTTGTTGTACACGTCGATCGGGTCGATGACGTCGTTGGGCGCGACGTACGGGATCGTCGCGTCGACGTCGTCGGGGTAGAAGCGCCGGAAGTACGTCGCGGTCATGCCGCCCTTGCTGCCGCCCGTGGCCAGCCACTTGCCCGGGTAGATCGCCTTGAACGCCTGCACCGCGCGGTGCTCGTCCGCGGCGGCCTGCCAGATCGTCAGCTGCTTCGCCCAGTTCTCCGGCTCCGGCCGCGAAGGCGTGAAGTAGCGGTACTCCATCGAAAGCTGGTTGCCGTCGACGATCTGCGTCGGCTCGGCCCGGTTGGGGGCGCTGCCGACGTTGTAGCCGCTCGTGTAGGCGACCGTCGGGGCGGCGAAGTCCCGGTGCAGCAGGGTGAACCGCTGCTGGAACGTGCCGGCCTCGGGGTGGCGGTGGTCGGCGGGCTGGGTGTAGGTCAGCTTGAAGAACCGGAACCCGGCCGGCGCCGCGTCCTCCGACACGATGGTCAGCCCCGGGATCCGCTGCAGCTCCGTCTTGATGTCGGGCGCCGCCGCGGCCGCCGGCGCCAGGCCGGCCAGCGCGAGCAGGACCGCACCGGCGGTGAAAAGTCTGCGCATCGAGCACCCTCCCCGGGTCGGAACTCTCCGTGGGACCCTCACAGAACCGGCCCGGGTCGGCAATCGGCTGTCCGGGCGCAGAATCGGTCAGGATCCGACTTTCGGCGGGTGGCGCGGCACCGGGGCGGGCGTCCTCCGGTGTGCGCAGCCGCGCGCACCGTGCGAGTTGTCCGGGCGATCGGCGCCACGTTACGGTCCGAACCCGTAGGCACCGGCATCGAGCGAGGGGTCCGCCATGAAGGTTTCCGACTGCCCTACGACCCAGGTCGAAATCCGCATCGCCGCGCCGCCGGCCGAGGTCTGGTCGTGGCTGCTGGACGTCGACCTGCCGGCCCGGTTCTCGAACGAGTTCCAGGGCGGCGGCTGGCTCGAGGGCGCCGAGCCCGGCCTCGGCGCGCAGTTCCGCGGCCGCAACTCCCACCCGGTCGCCGGGGAGTGGGAGACGGTCTCGACGGTGACGGGTTACGAGCCCGGCCGCCTGTTCGCCTGGGCCGTGATGGACGTGACGAACCCGGCGGCCTCGTGGCGCTTCGAGCTGATCCCGGACGGCGACGGCACCGTCCTGCGCCAGTGGGCCCAGATCGGCCCGGGCCCCTCCAACCTGACCAAGATCATCAGTTCGATGCCGGAGCACGAAGAGGAAATCGTCGCGATGCGCCTCGGCGAGCTGCAGGCCAACATGCAGAAGACGGTCGAGGGCATCAAGTCCCTCGCCGAGAGCGGCGTGCGCGCGGCCTAGCGGAGCACCCGGTCCACATAGGACTTCACCGCGGCCAGGGCCTCGGCGGTCTGCCACATCCGCTCCACCTGCGGGTCGTCCGAGTGGCGGTATTCGGCGATCCGCTCGTGGAACGGCTGCCGGATCTGGGCCTTCGTGTGCGCGAACGCCTCGGCCGGCAGCTCGCCGAGCCGGGCCGCCGCGGCGATCGCCCGGTCCAGCACCGCCTCCGGTGCCGCCTGCTCGTCGGCCAGCCCGCGGGCCAGCGCGTCCGGGCCGCGCCACGTTTCACCCGAGTAGGTGAGCGACGGCAGCCGGGTGGTTCCGTACGTGCAGCGGAGGATCTCCAGGGCCGCCAGCGGGAACGGCACCCCGACCAGGAGCTCGGTGACGCCGATCGTGCCGGCGCCGAGCACGCGGCGGTCGCAGGCCGCGGCGAGGACCGCGCCGCCGGCGATCGCGTGGCCGTTCAAGGCCGCCACCACCGGACGCGGGAAGCCGAACACCGAGAGGAACGCGTCCGACAGCAGCGGCAGGAACTCCGCCACATACGGGGCGCCGCCGTCGTCGATGCGCTTGAGGTCGACGCCCGCGCAGAAGATCCCGCCCGTTCCGGTGAGCACCACGGCCCTGGCCTGCTCGGCCTCCTCGAGCCGGAGTATCAGCTCGCGGCACGAATCCGTGTCCAGGGTGTTGCCCTTGCCGTGGTCGATCCGGAGCACGGCGACGTCGCGGTGGCTGTCCAGGGTGATCGGCACGGCCCGACCGTACCGCGGGCCCGGCCGCCGGTCAGGTCCGGACGCTCAACCGGACGACGCCGAAGTGCTCCCGGCGCACCAGCTCGGTGACCTCGTCGGGGGTCGGCAGCCGGCCGAGCGGGAACTTCAGCCCGATCATGCGGGCCGCCCGGCGCATGCCGAGCTCGGTCATGCGGCCGGAGTAGATCCGGGCCACCTCGGCGCGGCCGTCGACCAGCACCCCGCGCATCGGCGTCGTCCGGCCGGCGAACGTCACGTCGACGTCGGCGCCGCCGCGGAAGTTGAGCCGCCAGCCCGCCGGCGTCAGCGCGCAGAGGTCGCCGTCGACGCGGTGGGCGGTGACCGGCACGCGGTAGCGCTGCCCGGTCCGCCGGCCGGTGAAGGCGAGCAGCATGAACTCGCCGACGCCGCGGCCGAGCGGGCTGGGCAGCACCCGGCGCAGCACCACGTTCATCGTCCGCACCAGCGCCGCGGGCGGCTGGTGCCACTCCACTGCGGACGTCATCGATGGAGCGTACGCCGGGTTCGCGGGTCAGCTGGTGATGTCTTTTTGAGCGAACCTCCGCCCGGCGAAGAGGAAGAACACCGTCCCGTAGATGGCCACCGACAGCATCCCGCTCGCGAGGTTGGTCCAGTCGACGTCGGTCGAGATCAGGTCCATCCAGGAGAACGCGTAGTGCGTCGGCAGGTAGTTGCGGAGCCCCTCCAGCGCGGTGATCTGGTCGAGGATCTGCGACAGGATCGCCACCAGCACCGCGCCGCCGACCGCGCCGAGCGGGGCGTCGGTCGACACGCTCAGCGCCAGCGCCAGCCCGGCCACCCAGGCCAGCTGCAGGATGATGTACACAGTGGACAGGGCGATGGCCAGCAGGCTGTCGCCGAAGGACACCGCGTCGCCGGTCGGGCTGATCGCGTCGCCCGCGCCGTACCAGATCACCCCGACGCCGAGCGACACCAAGGGCAGCAGCACGAGCGCGAACGCCGACAGCAGCCCGGACACGATCGCCTTCTGCCGCAGCACCCGCTGCCGGGGCACCGGCACCGCGAGCAGGTACTTCAGGCTCGACCACGACGCTTCGCTCGCGATCGTGTCGCCGAAGAACAACGCCACGATCATCGGCAGCAGGAACGTCCCCGACACGAACAGCGCCAGCACGACGAAGTTCGGCGCGGACGCCGTGGCCAGGTCGACGAACCCGCCGCTGCGCCGGTTCGGGTTCGACTGCCCCGCTTCGAACGCGATCACCAGGATGAACGGCAGCAGCGCGACGAACCCGAGCAGGAACTGCGTGCGGCGCCGCTTGAGCTGGCGCCGCAGCTCGACGCCGAGCCGCAGCGTCCGCCGCGCCGAGTAACCCTCGACCGCGCCGTCCGGCCCGACGCCGGCGTGCTCGGCCGACGCGAGGTCGCTCAGCTCGTCGAGCGCGTGCGGATCGGTGTGCACACCCTCGGTGCTCATTTCGCCTCCGCGGGAGGGAGTACGTCGGCGGTCATGACTCATCTCCGACCAGTTGCAGGAACGCGTCTTCGAGCCGGCGCCGAGGGCCGGCCTGCTCCACCGCGACACCGGCGCGCACCAGGGCGGCCACCCCCTCGGCGCGCGGCAGCTCGCCGAGGTTCGCGTGGACGAGCTCGCCGTCCACGTCGACGTCGGTGACCCCGCTGAGCGCCTTGAGCGCCGCCGCGGCCGCGGCCGGGTCGTCGACCCGGAACGTCGCCTCGCCGCCCGCCGCGGCCAGCTCGCCGACCTCGCCCGAGGCGACCAGCGAACCGCGGTGCATGACCACGACGTGCGTGCAGGTCTGCTCGACCTCGGCCAGCAGGTGGCTGGACACCACCACCGTGCGGCCGGTCGCGGCGTACCGCTTCAGCACCTCGCGCATCTGGTGGATCTGGGGCGGGTCGAGCCCGTTGGTCGGTTCGTCGAGCACCATCAGCTCCGGCAGGCCGAGCATCGCCTGCGCGATCGCCAGCCGCTGCCGCATGCCCTGGCTGTAGGTCCGCACCCGGCGGTCGACGGCCGAGCCGAGCCCGGCGATCTCCAGCGCCTCCGCGAAGTGCGCCTTTTCGGCCGGCCGCCCGGTCGCCGCCCAGTACAGCTCGAGGTTCGCCCGGCCGGACAGGTGCGGCAGGAAGCCGGACCCCTCGACGAACGAGCCGATGCGCGAGAGCACCGGCGCGCCCGGGGCGATCTTGTGCCCGAACACGCGGATGCTGCCCGCGGTCGGCGTGATCAGCCCCATCAGCATCCGCAGGGTGGTCGTCTTGCCCGCGCCGTTCGGCCCGAGCAGGCCCAGCACCTGGCCCGGCTCGACGCGGAACGACAGGTCCTTCACCGCGACGAACCCGCCCGCGTACTGCTTGCGCAGCCCCTCGATGACCAGCGGGGTGGTGGCGAGCTCGGGGTCGACGTCGGTGGCGCGGCGGCGGCGCAGCGCCGCGAAGAGCACCGCGGCGAGGCCGATCGCCAGCGTCACGGCGATGCCGGCCAGCTGCCCGACGGGAGCCGGCGAACCGACCGACGTCCCGGGGACGACGGGCACGGCCAACGCGGTGCCGCCGGCCAGCGCGATGCGGAACACCGCGGGCGCGGCCGGGGCGGCGAACGCCTGGTCGGTGGTCCCGACGACCAGCCGCAGCGAGTGCCCGCCCTCGATCGGCCGGACGATGCCGGGCAGGGTCACGGTGACGTCGACCGGGGTGCCGTCGGCGGGCAGCCCGCTCACCCGGAACGGCGCGATGGCGTTGGCCGGCAGCACGCGCGAGCCGTCCTGCCCGACGTCGTAGAGCTTCGCGAACAGCACCGCGTCCGGCTGCGGGTGCGCCGGGTCCGCGGCGACCTGCAGCCGCACGGTGGACGAGCCGCTGATGACGACCTGGCCGTCGAAGGGGGCCGTGGTGAACTGCGCGGCCTGACCGGGCGGGTCGTTGCTGAACAGCGCGCCCAGCCGCGACGAGCTGCTCGCCACGCCGTTGAGGCCGGGGATCCCGCTGACCGCGGCCGGGTTCGCCCCGGCCGGGCGCACCACCGGCTGCGCGGGCCCGTTCAGCGCGAGCAGCCGCCGTTCGGTGGCCGGCCCGGTCAGCCCGGGGTAGGCGGGCGCGGTGACCGTGCGGACCGACGGCGTCCCGTTGGCGCGCAACGTGCCCTGGACGTCGTAGCTGAAGCCGGTGCCCGGGTCGCCGCCGTCCAGCGCCGTCTTGAGGAAGTCGCCGATCTTGGCCCGCAGCTGCGGGCCCGGCTTGCCGCCGTCGTGGCCGCCGGTGTACCAGATCGTCCTGACCTTGCCGCCCGCCGCGGTGATCTGCCGGGCGTTCGCGTCGGACTGGTCGAGGCCGAACAGCGTGTCGCTTTCGCCCTGTACCAGCAGCGTCGGCACGGTGATCTTGCTCGTGACGGACGCGGGGGAGACGCGGCGCAGCAGGTCGACGCTCGCCTGGCTCGCCTGCCCGGTGGTGCCGAGTTCGGTGTAGGCGCGGCAGACCGCGGCGGTGAACCGGCCACACGGGTCGGCGGGGCCGCCGCGCGGCCCGCCCGCCCCCGGCGGCGCCGCGGGGAGCGCGGCCCCGGCTGCTCCGGCGGCGCCGGTGGCCCCGGCGTCGGTCTCCTGCCCGGCTTCCGGTGCTTCGGCCGACGGCGAGCCGCTCGCGGCGGCGCCGGAACCGGCCGAGAAGAAAATGCCGGCCCAGCTCTTCTTGAAGACGCCGTCGGCCGCGAAGGCGCCGGCGGACGGGGTGCCCGGGGCCGTGGCCGCGGGGGACGCCGCGTTCGGGACGAGGCCCTGCGCGAGGTCGTTGTAGGTGATCACCGGCGCGATCGCGTCGACGCGCTTGTCCGTGCCGGCCAGCAGCAGCGACAGCGCACCGCCGTAGGAGGCGCCGGTGACGGCGACCTTCGGGTCGCCCTTCGCGTCGAGGGTGACCTGGTGCTGCGCGACGAGCCGGTCGATCAGCCGGCTGGCGTCGGCGACCTCGCCGTCCGGGTCGTTGAGCCCGATCTTGCCGGTGCTCTTGCCGAACCCGCGCGCGGACCACGTCATCACGACGAAGCCCTTGCGCGCGAGTTCGCGGGCGTCGTCGGCGACGCTGCTCTTGTCCCCGCCGAAGCCGTGCGCGAGCAGGACGGCCGGCGCGGGCAGGCTCGCCGGGAGGTAGGTGGTCGTGTCGATCTTGACCTGCTGCGCCGAGCCGGGGGCGGCGGGCAGGTCGAGCAGGGCGTCCTGGGTGGGCACGGCGGGTGGGGCCGTGTCGCGCGTCGCCCAGAGGACGGTCGCGGCAGCGAGCACCACCACGACGGCGCCGAGGGCCGTGAGCCGGGCTCGGCGGGTGCGCGGGAGCGGGAGTCGGGGCACGACGTGACCGTATGTGAAGATTCCTGAGAGTGTCCTCACCAGACCCGGTTGCGCGACCACCTGGTGGACCGAAGTGACCGGAATTACAGGCCCAACCCGGTGACGTGCGCGATCCCGGCTGGCTTTCGGTGGGAAGAACCGGCAAACTGGACGCGCTGTGAGGGGAGTATTCCTTCGCGGCGGTGTCGTCAGCACGGTGGCCCTGCGCCCCCGGCACCGTCGGCCGGTGGTTCCACCGGCGGGAGAGACCTCCGGTTAGTTGCTGCTGCGCACTATCCGGAGGTTCGAGTTCCATGACTGTCCCCCTGTGGCTGTGGATCGCCACGATCGGTGGCCTGCTCGCGTTGATCGCGCTGGACCTGGTCATCGTCGATCGCAAGCCGCACGAGGTGACCACGGGGGAAGCCGCTCGCTGGGTCATCTTCTACATCTCGTGCGCCGTGCTCTTCGGCGCCGGCGTGTGGATCTTCGCCGGGCACGACCCGGGCGTCGAGTTCTTCACCGGCTACATCACCGAGTACTCGCTGAGCGTCGACAACCTGTTCATCTTCATGATCATCATGGCGTCGTTCAAGGTGCCCGCCATCCACCAGCACCGCGTGCTGCTGGTCGGCATCCTGCTCGCGCTGGGCTTCCGCAGCGTCTTCATCGCCATCGGCGCCGCGCTCATCGAGCAGTTCGTCTGGGTGTTCTTCCTCTTCGGCGCGGTGCTCGTCTGGACGGCCGTCAGCATGCTGCGCGGCAAGGGCGAGGAAGAGGAGTACCACGAGAACGCCGTCACCCGGCAGGTCCGCAAGATCGCCCCGGTGACCGACGACTACCACGGCCACCACTACACGGTGAAGATCGGCGGCAAGCGGATGATCACGCCGATGCTGCTGGTGATCGTGGCCATCGGCTCGGCGGACCTGCTCTTCGCCGTCGACTCGATCCCGGCGATCTTCGGCATCACGCAGGAGGCGTTCCTCGTCTTCACCGCCAACGCGTTCGCCCTGATGGGCCTGCGGCAGCTGTACTTCCTGCTCGGCGGCCTGGTGACGAAGCTCGTCTACCTCACCTACGGCCTCGCGGTGATCCTCGCGTTCATCGGCGCCAAGCTGTTCCTGCACGCCCTGCACGAGTACCACGTCGTGCCGGACTGGCTGGACATCAACAACTGGATCTCCCTCGGCGTGATCGTCGTCGTGCTGACCGTGACCACGGTGGCCAGCCTGGCCAAGGCCCGGCGCGACGAGCGCAAGCAGGTCGTCGCGTGACTCCCGGCAAAAGTCGTTCGCATCGCTAAGGAATCGGGTACGGTCGGGACGTGCGTCCTGCCGACATCGAAGACCTCGTCACCCCCGGCCGTCCCGCCCTGCGCGGGAACCTGCTGCTCACCGCGCTGAAGCAGCCGAACCTGAAGGCGAACGCCGCGCTCGGCGCGCTGCGGCGCGTGGCGCTCGACGGCGGTGAGTCCGCGTGGACCCACGGCCGGCGCGACTCCGCCCCGGCGATCTCGCCGGACGGGCGCCGGGTGGCGTTCCTGCGCGCGGGCGAGGGTTCGGACAGCAGCCCGCAGCTGCACGTGATGCCGTCGGACGGCGGGGAGGCCCGCAGGCTGACGTCGCTGCCCCTCGGGGCCGGGGAGCCGGTGTGGGCGCCGGACTCGCGGCGGATCGCGTTCACCGCGCGCGTGCCCGAAGCGGGCCGCTACGGGACACCCGACGCCGACGGCGAGACGCCGGAGCCGGCCGCCGAGGCGCCGCGGCGGATCACGCGCATGGACTACCGGATCGACGACGTCGGGTTCCTGCGCGACCGCATGCAGCGGCTGTTCGTCGTCGACGCCGTCGAGCCCGGGGAACCCGAGCCGCTGACCGGCGACGGGTTCGACGCGGCCCACCCGGTGTGGACGCCGGACGGCACCCGCGTGGTCTTCACCGCGCCGCCGGAGTGGGGCGCGGCCGAAAGCGACTTCCGCGACATCTGTGCGATCCCCGCATCCGGCGGCGAGCCGTCGGTGGTCGTGCGGTGCGACGGCTACGCGGAGCGGCCGGCGTTCGGCCCCGACGGCACGTTGTTCTACTTCGGACAGTCCTTCGAGGACCACCACGAAGCCGCGCCGACCGGGCTTTACGCGGCGGCGCCGGAGTTCGGCGCCGACCCGGTGACGGGCCGCCGGCTCACCGACGCCGAGACCGTGGACTGCGAGGCCGCGGCCGGTCCGCCGGCGCCGCGCGGGGACGACGTCCTGGTGGCGGTCCGCAACCGCGGCGCGGTCGAACTGCGCGCGGTCCCCGTCGGCGCCTCCGGGGCCCCGCTGGGCGACCTGCCGGTGGTCTACGCGGACCAGGCCGTGGTGCGGTCGTTCACCCTGGACGGCCCGGTGCTGGTGGCGGTGATCGCGACGCCGTCGACGCCGGGCGAGGTCGTGCTGCTCGGCGACGGCGGCCCGCGGGTGCTCACCGACTACGCGAAGCCGTTGCGGGACAAGGGCATCCGGCCGATGATCGAGCTGGAGACGACCGCGCCGGACGGCTACCCGGTGCACGGCTGGCTGGTGCTGCCCGAGGGCGAGGGTCCGCACCCGGTGCTGCGTGTGGTCCACGGCGGCCCGTTCACGCAGCAGGAGTGGGCCCTGTTCGACGAGGCGCAGGTGTACGCGTCGGCGGGCTACGCGGTCGTGGTCGGCAACCCGCGCGGGTCGGCGGGCTACGGCCAGTCGCACGGCCACGCGATCACCCACGCCTTCGGCACGGTCGACGTCGACGACGTCCTGGCCCTGCTCGACAAGGCGCTCGAACGCCCGGACCTGGACGCCTCCCGCGTCGGCATCATGGGTGGCTCCTACGGCGGGTTCATGACGAGCTGGCTGGCCGCCCACCACGGCGACCGCTTCAAGGCGGCGTGGAGCGAGCGCGCGGTCAACGCGTGGGACTCGATGGTCGGCAGCTCCGACATCGGCTACTTCTTCGTCGACGCGTACATCGGTGCTTCGCCGGAGGTGCAGCGCGAGAAGTCGCCAATGTCGTACGCGGCGCAGATCGGGATCCCGTTCGCGGTGGTGCATTCGGAGCAGGACTGGCGGTGCCCGCTTGAGCAGGCGGAGCGGATGTTCGTGGCCCTGCGCCGCGCGGGCGCGCCGGCGGAGATGCTGCTGTTCCCCGGGGAAGGGCACGAGCTGAGCCGCTCGGGCCGCCCGCGGCACCGGGTGCAGCGCTTCGACGCGATCCTGGAGTGGTGGTCGCGGCACCTGTGACGCGCGGCCTGGTCCGCTTCGACGTCGACGGCACCCTCGGGCCCGACCTGCGGGCGGTCGTCCCGGTGCTGGCGGCTCAGTTCAGCAGCGTGTAGTTCAGCTCTTCGCAGACGCGGCCGAGCGGGACGTCGAGGCCGGGGTGGTCCAGCGGCAGCAGCACGTCCGGCGCGATCGGCAGCGCGGCGCCCGCCGGCGGGTCCCACAGGCAGATCGCGGGGTCGCCCGAGTCCATCGACGAGCGGTACCAGAGGCCGTCGAGGTCGCTGAACGCGCCGCGGATCGCGCGGGCCCACGCCTGGGTGAGCTTCTTCGGGCCGCTGGAAATCTCCTGGGACGCGCCGACCCGCGTCGGCCAGAGGCCGGTCAGGTCGAGCAGCCGCAGCGTGCGCGTCGGGCGGACGACGACCAGCCGGGGGCCGCGGGTGCGGCGGTCGACGGTCGAGCTCGTCTGGAACACCTCGGCGACCGACGTGCGCACGGTGAGGCCGAAGTAGAGGACGCCGTTGGCGGGGTCGGTGACCGGCGTGCCCCCGCGCCCGGGCGACTGCTGGTCGAACCGGCCGTGCGGGAGCGGGCCGGTGTAGCGGAACGAGTTCCACTGCTGGGGGTGGTTGCCGTGCGCGGTGAAGATCCGGACGAGCCTGGTCGCGGGCTGGACCGTCACCACGTCGTCGGCGCGGTTCAGCTGCCGGACCAGGACGGATCGGGCGGGCGGCAGCGGGAGCCGGGCCATGGGTCGGGGGTGGTCCGTCCTTGTCGGTGATCTTGCTCGGAGGGTTCAGCCTAGAGTGGCGTGCCGAGCGTGGCGATGAGGCGGGCTACGTGGTCCGGATCACCACCGGAGAGCAGCCATTGGCGCGGGGTCGCCGGGTGGTCGTTGATGACCAGGTCGGGCTGCGGAGTGCTCATGAAGGCGGCGACGACGAGCGCGGGCTGGTCGTCGGGCAGGGCTTTGAGGACGACTTCGAGGCCGGGGAGCACGCCGGAGCCGGCGAACTGCCAGGCGGGCAGCCGCCAGCCGCCGTCCTTCCACCCGGTCAGCCGGCCTTCCTTGAGGCGGTGCCGGATGCGGCTGTCGTCGACCCCGAGGGCCTTGGCGGCCTCGTTGACGCTGAGCGCCCCCTCGGCGAGCACGGCGTGCGCGGCGACGGTCCGCGCCCGGAAGTCGGGTTCGTCTTCCCGCCGGGGCGAGAGATCGAGCCCGACGTCGGCGAGCGCGGCGCGCTGGTCGGCCGAGAAGTAGTGCGAGGGATCGGGGTTCGGTGGGGAGAGTCTGCGCGCCGCGTCCTCGACGAGTGTGAGGAACTCGTTCGCGTCGACCTTGAGGCCCGCCTTGGCGAGGATGTTCTCCAGCGCTACAGACATGTGGCTCAGGTTAACCCGAAACAGCGCGCGTGTGCGGGTTCGTGCGGTTTCTTGCCCTGTCTGTGGGTGAATTCACCAGAGATCGACACTTACGGCACATCATCCAACACGTTGAGTGAGCAACTTCCGGTAAGTGTGCCCGGGCGGGGGTGGGTTGTCCAGCCCCGGGTCGGCTTGACACTGCTGGTTCGCGGACCTAGGTTGCCGGTGAGTAAACGATTTCCGCTCCGTGCTCACGGATCCGGCGTCCTCGGCGCCGGTATTGGGGGACACAGGGGGTGGGGCGTGCCTGGGGGGCCCGGCACGAGCCGGCCCCCCAGGCACGTCGCTCCCGGATCACGTGACCGACCCTCCAGGCACGCGAGCCGACCCTCCAGGCACGCGAGTCGACCCTTCGGGGACGCGAGTCGACCCTCCAGGTGTCCCTTCCTCCTCCGGCCTCAGCGGCGGGAGCTCTTCCGCACGATCAAGCGCGCCTCGAGCGTCGTGGTCGTTGCGTCGCGGCTGCTGTCGGTGATCCGGGCCAGCAGGAGCTGTGCCGCCACGCGGCCCACCTCGTACGCCGGCTGGGCCACCACCGTCAGCGGGGGGTCGATCAGGGTTGTCCAGGGTGCGTCGTCGAACGAAACGATGCCCACGTCGCTGCCCGGGCGCAGGCCGCGGGCCGACAACGCCTCCAGGACTCCGATCGCCATCGTGCTGTTCGCCACCAGCAGGGCGTCCGGCGGCGATGGCGCGTCGAGCAGTTCCAGCGCCGCCAGCCGGGCGCCCTCCGCGCGGTACTCCGCCCGCCGGGACAGGATGTTCGCTTCGCCGACCACGTCCGCGTAGCCCGCCAGGCGGTCGTCGGCCGTGCGGACGCCGGCCGGGCCCGTCAGGCAACCCACTCGTTCGTAGCCGCCGGCCAGCAGGTGGCGGGTGGCCTCGGCCGCCGCGTGGCGGGTGTCGACCAGGACCTGGTCGCCCGCCGCCGCCGGCAACGGGCGGTCCACCGCCACCAACGGGGTGCCCTGGCGGTGCAGGCCCTCGACGTTCGTCGACCGGCCCGTGGGCGAAAGCACCACGCCGGCGACCCGCTCCTGCAGCGCGACCTCGATGTAGCGGCGCTCCTTGTCCTCGTTCTCGTCCGAGTTGCAGAGCACCACCGAATACCCGGACCGCTGCGCGAGATCCTCCACGCCGCGCGCGATGGCGGTGAAGAACGGGTTCTCTACGTCGGAGATGATCAGCGCGAGCACCGCCGTCTCCTGACGGCGGAGGTTGCGGGCCAGCCCGTTCGGGTGATAGCCGAGCTCCGCGGCCGCCTCCTGGACCCGCGCGGCCAACGTGGGGTCCACAGTGGACTTCCCGTTGAGCGCGCGCGACACCGTCGCCGTGGAGACGCCGGCTCTTGCCGCGACGTCGCTGATGGTGGCCACGGGCCCTCCCTGATCACTCGTCGAGGGGGAGGATAGCGCTCTTGGTAGTCGTTTACCGTCCGCTTACCTTTTCGGGTGACCAGCCACTTCCGGTTGTCCGCGCGGGTTACGCCGAACGGAGTCGATCACGCTCCGCCACGTCCACTGTGGAGGGACGGCGGAAGTAGGCCCGCGGCGTGCGGCCGGTGAGCGCGCGGCAGTCCCGGCTCAGGTGCGCTTGATCGGCGTACCCCGCGGCGGCGGCCAGCGCGGCCAGGCCGGGGGTGCGCGGCGCCAGCGTGACGGCACGCTGGAAGCGGCTGACGCGGAGGTAGGTGGCCGGCCCGTAGCCGACGGCCTGGACGAACCGCCGCCGCAGCCGCCGTTCGCCCACCGCACCCGGCACAGGATCTTCGACCCGGATCGCCGCGCGATCGGGCGAGACGCCGCCGGGGCGGGCGAGGACGGCGGCCGCGAAACTTTCCCCCTCCCGATCCGCGCCTCCCTGCGCCAGCCCCGCCGCCGCTTCACCGACCCGGGCCGCCCTCGCGCTACCCTGCGCCAACCCCGCCGCCGCTTCACCGACCCGCGCCGCCCCCGCGTCCAGCCGGCCGATCAACGCCATCACCGCCGCGTCCTCCGGCGGCGCACCCGAAAGCCGCGACCCCACCGCCTCCGCCAACGACCACTGCCCGGCCAGCACCCGCTCCGCCACCAGCGACCCGGCTCGCCCCCACACCTCGCCCAGCGGCACCCGCCGGTCCCGCAGCTCGTCCGCCGCCACGCCCAGCACCGCCGCCGCGCGGCCGGGCCGCAAGCGCACTCCGCTCAGCACCGCTCCCGGCGCCGTCACGGAGGACCACGCCGTCGTGTCCGGGCCCGCCACGAACACCTCGCCGTCGCCCGCCACCAGGTCCACGCAGCCGTCGGGGACGATCCGCTTCGGACCCTCCGAAGCCGATCGCCACACGCAGCGCGCCACGTCCCGCAGCTGCCACGGCGGGAGCTTCTCGTCGTACACACCCCGATCATGCCTCCGGGGTCCGACAAAAACCGCGGCCCCCCGTCCGGGTGAACATCGGATTTCCCGGCGAAGAGCGCTAACGCCCCGTCAGGTCACGGCGAGATATACATCGACGCACTCGACGGAAGTGCGCGGGACGAGAGAAGACCTCTCCATGGGTGTTCCCACCGCGACCCGGCCCCCGGCCGACTGCACCGCGCGGGCTCGGTCGGCCGGCAGCTTCGTCGTCGTCCTCGGGGTGCTCGCCGCGGCCTTCGCGGTGTCCGCCTACGTCGTGCCCCGGTCCGCGCGCGGACCCGTCAAGGACGAGCCCGCCACCGCGCCGGTCGCACCCGCCGCCGTCCGCACCGTGAGCCACACCGTCGTCTACGAGCTGCTCGGCGCGAACGGCGCCCGCAACGTCACCTTCGCCGCCGAGGGCTCGGCGCTGACCCAGCACGCCGAGGTCGCGACGCCGTGGTCGACGCAGTTCACCCGGGTCGGGCCCGCCGGCCGCACCGAGTTCTACAGCATCGCCGCCCGGAACCCCGGGCCCGGCGAACTGCGCTGCCGGATCGTCGTCGACGGCGTCGTCGTCGCGGAAAAGACCGAGACGGGACCGGACCGCCTCTTCAGCTGCGCCGTCTAGACGGCAGGATCGGCGGCGTGAACGCCGCGATCACCTTCGGGCCGGCCCTGGTGGCCGTCCTGCTCCTGCTCACCCTCGCCGGCGCCGCCGTCGTCCAGGCGGGCGGGCTCGGCTCGGGGCGTGCTGTCCTGATCGCCGCCGTGCGGGCGGTGGCCCAGCTCGCCGCCGTCTCCCTGGTGATCACCGCCGTCCTGCGCTCGGTCCCGCTCACCGGCCTCTTCGTGCTGCTGATGTTCGGCATCGCCGCGGTGACGTCGGCGCGGCGCGTCGGCACCCGCCGGAACCTGCCGTGGACGGCGCTGGCCATCGCCGCCGGTGTCGCCCCCGTGCTCGCGCTGGTCCTCGGCGCCGGGGTCGTCCCGCCGAAGCCGATCGCCGTCGTGCCGATCGCCGGGATCGTGATCGGCGGCGCGATGACCGCCACCTCGCAGGCCGCGCGCCGCGCCCTCGACGAGCTGAAGGCCCGCCACGGCGAGTACGAAGCCGCCCTCGCGCTGGGGTTCCTGCCGCGCCCGGCCGCGCTCGAGATCTGCCGCCCGTCGGCCGGGCACGCGCTCATCCCGGCCCTCGACCAGACCCGCACGGTCGGCCTGGTGACGCTCCCCGGCGCCTACGTCGGCGTGCTGCTCGGCGGCGCCGGGCCGGTCCAGGCCGGGCTGACGCAGGTGCTCGTGCTGATCGGGCTGCTCGCCGCGGAGGCCGTCGCGATCCTGGTGACCGTGCAGCTCGTCGCGGCCGGGAAGCTCAGCCGAGCGGAGTAGCCAGGTGCGCGGTGTCGTTGAAGCGCCGCACGATCCAGGTGTCGCCGTGCAGCACCAGGTGCGAGATCGACCCGTTGTCGGCGCCGAGGAACGCGAACCGCTCGACCGAGCGACTGGCCTGCGCGAACACCTCGCCGATCACGCCGCCGTGGGTGAACACCGCGACGCGCCGATCGGGGTGCGCGGCCGCGATGCGGGTGAGCGCGCCGCGCAGGCGGGCGCCGAACCGCTCGTCGGACTCCGCGCCCGGGATCACGTCCCAGCGCTGCTCGGTCCACAGCCGGTCGACGATCGGGTGGCCGTCGGCGGTGTACTTCCGGAACAGGCCGTTCTCCCAGTCGCCGAGGTGGATCTCCCGCAGGTCCGGCTCGACGACCGGGGTCAGCCCGAGCTTCTCCGCCAGCGGCGCGGCCGTCTGCACCGTGCGGCGCAACGTCGTCACGTAGATCGCGTCGATCCGCTCCCCGGCGAGCCGCTCGCCGACGCGCCGGGCGTGGTCGCGGCCCTCCGGGGCGAGGTCCGGGTCGGCCTGGCCGTCGACGAGCTCGAACGGGTCGTCGCCGCGGGCCGGGGCCGACTCGCCGTGCCGGACCAGGAAGATCTCCGTCGAGCCCGGGGGCGGGCTGAAGCGGTGCTGGCGGTACTCGATCTCCTGTTCCGGGGTGCTCATGGCCCCGACCCTAGCCGAGTTGCTTGTCCACGAAACACCATCGCCACGTCTCGCCCGGCTCGAAGCTGCGCATGACCGGGTGGCGGGATTCGTGGAAGTGCTGGGTCGCGTGCCGGCGCGGCGAGGAGTCGCAGCAGGCGACGTTGCCGCACTTCAGGCACATCCGCAGGTGGACCCACGTGGTGCCCTCGGCGAGGCAGGCCGCGCAGCTGTCGGCCGAGCTGGGGTCCTTGTCGACCCACTCGTGGGCCAGGTGCTTGCACGACCCCGCCGTCGCGGCCGGGGTGCGCAGCTCGCGGCCTTCGACGTCGGGCTCGGCCTCGTCGCGGTCCAGCATCGACTCCTCGATGTCGAGCCGCTCCAGGACCTTGCGCAGGACGTCGTCGTCGGCGCTGCCGCTGTCGCGGGCCTTGAGGAACTGGTCGCGTTCCACCTCCAGCAGCGTCAGCCGCAGCCGCCGGTAGGCGTCGCTCGGCGTCTCGGCCAGCGCGCTCTGCCGGCCGAGCTGCTCCCACGCCGAGTCGGCGCGGTGCTGCAGCCGGTCGCGCAGGCGCTGGATGATCTCCGGCGGGTCGTCGTCCGTCCGGATCTCCTCCAGCTTGGCCAGCGCCGCGCGGGTCATGTCGTGCAGGACGGCCGCCTCCTGCAGCGCGTCCTCCGCCGGGTCCGGCCGCGGCAGGCGCAGCCGCCGGATCAGCGGCGGCAGCGTCATGCCCTGCACGGCCAGGGTGCCGGCCACGACGACGAACGCCGCGAGAACCAGCACGGCCCGCTGCGGGGTGTCGGCGGGCAGCACGAACGCGGCCGCCAGCGTCACCACCCCGCGCATGCCCGCCCACGCGATGACGGCCGAGTAGCGCCACGGCCAGATCTTCGCCCGCGGCTTCTTCGGCAGCAGCCGCCGCTCGACGCGCTTCACGGTGCCGATCCCGGCCATCCACAGCACCCGGGTGAGGATGGTCGCGCCGAGCACGGCGACGCAGATCCAGGTCAGCATGACCAGCGACAGCCCGCTCTCGCCGACCTCGGCGAGGATCCGCCGCAGCTGCAGGCCGATCAGCAGGAAGACCATGTTCTCCAGCAGGAACTGGATGGTCTGCCAGTTCAGCCGGGACGCCAGCCGCGTCGAGCCCGAGAGGATCTGCGGCGCCTTGTGACCGAGGATGAGCCCGGCGATGACGACCGCGAGCACGCCGGAGCCGTGGATCGCCTCGGCCGGGATGTAGGCGATGAACGGCACCGCGAACGACAGCGCCGTGTCGAGCACCGGCTCGTCCATCCGGGCGCGGATGAACGCGGCCACGAACCCGACGACCAGGCCGACCACCGCCCCGCCGATGGCCGCGCGGAAGAAGTCCGCGCCGACCTGCCAGAGGCTGACCGAGCCGGCCAGCGCGGCGATGGCCGTGCGCAGGGCGACCAGGGCGGCGGCGTCGTTGAAGAGGCTCTCGCCTTCCAGCAGCCGGATCAGCTTGCGCGGCATGCCGACCCGCCGGGCGACGACGCTGGCCGCGACCGCGTCCGGTGGTGCGACGACGGCGCCGAGCGCGATGCCGCCGGCCAGCGGGAGCCCGGGGATCACCGCCCAGGCCACCACGCCGACGCCGAGCGCGGTGAACACGACGAGCCCGACCGACATCAGCCCGATCGCGCTGCGGTTCTTCCGGAAGTCGACCAGCGACGTCTGGATGGCCGCCGAGTACAGCAGCGGCGGGAGCAGGCCGAGCAGCACGACCTCGGGATCGAGGTGGACCTCGGGCACGCCGGGGACGTACGAGCCGGCGACGCCGACGACGATCAGGCACAGCGGTGCGGACCAGTCCAGCCGCCGCGCCACCGCGCTGACGACGAGGACCGTCACGACCAGCGCCACTATCTCTGCAGCTACGTGCACGGGCTAATCATTACCCGTCCGCCGCGGCGGGTGTCACCTGGCCAGCTCACCGAGTACCTCGGCGACCAGCTGGGTGTCCATGTACTCGGTGATCTCGCGGATCCGGCCGCCGGTGACGCGGAACACGAAGCAGTACTTGTTGTCGTAGCGCGCCCCGGCCTTCGTGGCGACGCCGCCCTGCGTCTCGACCACCACGACGTCGTCCTCGGCGACGAACCGGCTCGCCGTGCTCGTGTAGGTGCCGTCGAACTGCGCGCCGAGTGGGCCGAGCAGGTCGCGGCGGACCGAGTCCTTGCCGGTGAAGCGGCCGGACCAGCTGTTGTGGCCGCTCACCGTCCACGTGACGTCGTCGGCCATGGCCGCGACCAGCGGGCGGATGTCGCCGGTGGCCCAGGCGTCGAACGCCGTCCTGAGGAGCTGCTTGTTCTCGGCTGCGGTCATGGGGCCCAGTCAACACGCTGGAGCGCGCTCCAGGGCAAGTCCCTAGGCTGGGCCGCGTGACGACGGTGGAGATCGCGGCCGGCGGCCTGCGCGGGACCCGGCACGACGGGGTCCGGACGTTCCTCGGCGTGCCCTACGCCGAGCCGCCGGTGGGGGAGCTGCGGTTTCGCGCGCCCCGGCCCGCGAAGCCGTGGACCGGGGTGCGCGACGCCACGAAGTGGGCGCCGCGGGCGCCGCAGCCCGAACTCACCGGGCGCGGTTTCACCGGCGACGAGGACTGCCTCTACCTGAACGTCTACGCGCCGGCGGACCCCGGCTCGTACCCGGTGCTGGTGTGGATCCACGGCGGCGGGGGCGTGATGGGCGCGCCGCACCAGTTCGACGCCTCCGCGTACGCCCGCGCCGGCGTGGTCGTGGTGACTGTCGGCTACCGGCTCGGCGTGCTCGGGATGCTGCACCTGCCCGGCGTCGCCGACTCGAACCTCTCGCTGCGCGACCAGGTCGCCGCCCTCGGATGGGTGCGGGACAACGCCGGCGCGTTCGGCGGCGACCCGGGCCGGGTCACCCTGGCCGGGCAGTCCAACGGCGGCCGGACCGTCGGGACGCTGCTGGCCGTGCCCGCCACGCGCGGGCTGGTCCACCGGGCGATCGTGCAGAGCGGCACCGGCGTCGGCTCGGTCGTCCACACGGCGGACGAAGGCGCGGCGGTGGCCGACGCCGTCCTCGCCGAGCTCGACGCCGTCCCGGGCGACCTCGCCACGCTCCCGGTCACGCGGATTCTTCAAGCGCAGCAACGGGTTTCGGCCGTCTCGGGGACCAAGGTGACCTACCGCGTGGTCGTCGGCGACGAGCTGCTGCCGGGCCGCCCGCTCGACGCCGTCCGCGAGGTCCCGCTGCTGATCGGCACCACGGCCGACGAGGAGGACCTGTTCAGCTGGCTGCAGTCGGGGGGCGCGAAGCTGCTGGGCGTCGGCTCGACGATGCTGGACGCGGCCGCCGTGGAAAAAGCCGTTGCGGCGTATGACGACCTGCTCGACTGGCCCGAGGACCAGATCCGCAACCGCGCGCTGACCGCGGGGGACTGGTGGATCCCGGCGATCCGCTTCGCCGAAAAGCAGCCGGACGCGTGGATGTACCGCCTGGACTGGCGCATCGCCCCACGCGGCAAGGGCCTCGGCGCGGCCCACGGCCTCGACCTGCCGCTGGTGTTCGACGACATCCGGAACCGGAACTGGCGCTTCCTCTTCGCCGGGCGGACGTTCCCGGCCGAGCGGATGCAGGCGGTGGCGACGGAGATGTTCGGGACCTGGGTCCGGTTCGTCGCCACCGGCGACCCGGGCTGGCCGCGCTACACGACGGCGGACCGCGTGACGCGGCTCTTCGACGACGTCAGCGCCACCGTGTCCGATCCGGACCGCGAGCAGCGCCTGCTCTGGGACTGAGCCGGGGCGGTACGGGACCGCCCCGGCTCGGACCCTAGACGGTGATCTTGTCGACGTTCGGGCCGCCGTTGGCGGTCGTCGCGGTCGCCTTGACCTTGTTCGTGCCCGCCGTGAGGGTGACCGGGATCGTGACCGTCTGCCACGTGTCCCAGTTGCCCGTGCCGCCGAACGCCAGGGCGGACGCACCATCGCGGCCGTTCACCGTGATGTCCATCGGCCGGTTCGCCGTGGTGCCGTTGGCGAACCGCAGGACGACGTTCGCGGGGCCCGCCGCGGCCGCGTTCACCGAGAACTCCACCGCGCTGCCGACCGCGTTGTCGTAGTTGACGAACCCGGTTCCGGTGAAGCCGGCGTGGTTGGACTCCGCGACGCCGTTGGTGATCGTCGCGTCCTCGGCCTGGTAGTCCACCGGGTCACCGGGCCCGGGGTCGACCGTGCCGTCCGCCGGGATGGTCTTCGTCCCGGTGTTCCAGCCCGCGACCCGCACGGACGGCTTGGCGCCCTTGAGGTCCGCGGTCCGGTACGTCGCCGTCAGCGTGGTGGACTCGCCGGGCCAGAGGCTGACCTGGTTGTCGGTCCACCGCACCGGCAGCACCGGCGCGCCCGCCGTTCCGACCACGTGCGCGTCGACGAAGAACGCCGGGACCTTGCCGGACGAGGTGTTCGTCAGCGTCACCTTGGTGGTCGTGGTGCCGTCGCCGTTGGCCGTCGAGGTCGCCGAAGACCCGAGCGTGGCCGAGCCCAGCGAGGTCAGCCCCGACAGGTCCGCGTACGACGTCGTCGGCGTGTAGTACCAGTCGCTGTTGCCCCAGTCCAGGGTGTCGGCCTTGGTGGACAGCCAGTACACGTTCCGGCTGACCTCCTTGCCCGAGGAGTCCGTGAGCACCAGCTTCGCCAGGTACGTCGTCGACAGCCCGCTCACCGAGCCGATGGTCAGCGCCGTCGTCTTGGCGCCGTCACCGCCGACCGAAACGGCCTTCGTCTGGTCGAACTTCGACGTGCCGTCGAGGTTGAACAGCTGCACGCGGGCGGTCAGACCCGACGCCGCGTCGTGGTTGTGGTTCACGACGACGACCGACTTCGTGTCGTACGAGTACTGGATGTGCAGCGGCTCGTTCGCCTTCTTGGCCCCGAAGTACGAGCCGTTCTGGTCGAGGTAGGCGTCGAACAGCTGCCAGTGCAGCGACGTCCAGCCGCTGTTGAGCATCCAGTAGATGATCCCGGTGGCCGGGTTCGAGCTGTCGCTGAAGTTGCGCGAGTGCGACTCGAACTCGGCGCGGACGTTCTCGTACTGCGCCAGCTGCGCCTTCCGGACGAAGTCGTCCAGGCTCGCCGGCTTGCCGTAACGGCCGGTCAGGGCGTCGCCGAAGAGCTTCAGGTTGGCGAACGTCGAGGACGACGACCGGTGGTACTGCGCGGCCGACGGGTTCTTCCACAGCGTGTCCAGCTCACCGGACGACAGCATCCGCTTGAGCGTGTCCATCGTCGGGATGTCCGGCCCGGCGCTGGTCTCGGAGTTGAAGCCCCATGCGCCGCCGAGATCGCTGTGCGCCTTGTCGTACCAGTAGTTCGGCGGGACGTAGTCGTACGGCCCGTTCATCTTCATCCCGGACGACCCCAGCTGCGGCGACGACTTCGCCGACGCGGCCGGGACCACCGGCGTCGCCCAGTCCGCGGCGGACAGCGCGTCGAGGTAGTTCTTCTCGATCGTCGCGTCGGGGGCGAAGTCACTGCCGATCAGGAAGGAGATGACGCTCGGGTGGTCGCGCAGCCGCTCGGCCTCCGCGGTCATCGACGCCTTCGCGACCGGGTAGTCGGCGGCGGTCCAGGGGTCGCCCTTCTCGCTGCCGTTGACCTGGCCCTCCCACTTGTCGCAGCACTCCCAGCCGGGCAGCGTCAGCACGCCCATCCGGTCGGCGAGGTCGAAGAACTCGTCCGGCTCGATGTGACCTTCCAGGCGCACGGTGTTGAGGCCGAGGTCCTTGACGTAGGCGAGCTTGTCCGCCGCGTACTGCTCGTTCCAGCGCAGGAACAGGTCCGGCGAGTAGCCGCCGCCCTTGATCAGCAGCGGGCGCCCGTTGATCGTGTAGGACCGGCCGCCGCTGGAGTTCTTGGTCGCCGTCACCGTGCGCACGCCGAAGCTCGAGTGCGAGGTGTCCGACGCGGTCCCGCCGACGCTCGCGGTCAGGTCGAGGTCGTAGAGCGGCTGCCCGCCCATCCCGGCCGGCCACCAGACCTGCGGGTTGTCGATCCCGGCCACGCCGAACGTGACGGTCTTCTTCTCCTTGGCCGCCAGGGAAACCGTCTGGGTGATGGCCTTGCCCGCGACCGTGCCGGACACCGTCGTGCTCACCGCCGCCGCGGAGTCGTTGCGGACGTCGGCCTTCACCGTGAGGTCGGCGTGCGACGTCCCGGTCAGCTTCGTGACGACGTGGCCGCCGCGCAGCGCCACCGGGCCGCTGCGCCGGACGAGGACGTCCCGCACGATGCCCATGTTCTGGTCCGGCGGGGTCTGCGCCCAGTCGATCCAGCCCATCGACAGGTCCTTGTTCGGGTCGTTCGGGTAGACCTTGAACGCGATGCTGTTGGTGCCCGCCTTGACCTGCGCGGTGATGTCCAGGTCGTGGCGGGTGTAGGCGCCGGTGACCTGGGTCTTGTCGGCGATCCGCGTCCCGTTGACCCAGACGTCGGCCTTCGACAGCACGCCGCTGAAGTCGAGGTAGGTGCGCTGGGTGGTGTCGGCGACGGTGAGGTCGGTGCGGTACCACCAGGGGACCTGGAAGTCCGCGGTCGGCACGTTCTTCATGTTCGTCGAGTAGAACGGGTCGGCGTACTTGCCGTTGGCCAGCAGGCCGGCGTAGACGGTCGAACGCGGCCCGACCGGGTACCAGCCGCTCGTGTTGTAGCCGGGTTTGGAGACCGCGGAGTCGTCGCTGACCTGCGCCGACGTCTGGATCAGGAAGCCGGGGACCGCGGTGGCCGGGGCCGCGGCCGCGACCACCGCTCTCGCGGGTTCCTGCCCGGTGGCCGACGCGACGGTGACCCCGCTGACCGCGACGGCCAGCGAGGCCGCCGCGAGGAGGGTCCGGGTTCTTCTCTGCCGATAGCTCACTAGCGCGCCTCCTAGGCACCCACGGCGGCGGGGGACAGCGGACCATCGTTAGGGAACTTTCCTAACAATTGCGGACGATGGTAGCGGTCCGGTCACCCGGGGAACAGGGGCGAATCGGTCAGACCCGCGCCGCCTGCCACGCCGCGGCGGCGCGCAGGGCCAGCAGGAGCGGCAGGGAACCGTCTTCCCAGAGCCGCGGCGGCAGTGCCTCGCTGAGCGGGACACCGCCGGCCAGCGCGGCGCCGATCGCGGGCAGGTCGACGTCGAAGAGCGTCAGCCCGGCGCTGTAGAGCCGTTCGCCGCTGACCGGGCGGCGGCGCGTGACCTCGGCGCTGTCGACCGCCAGCTCGGTCAGGCCGAAGAACTCCGGCTTGGCACCGCGCTCCATCCAGCGCGCGAACCCGGCCACCTTCGTCCCGCGGACGTCGGCGGGCTTGAGCCCGCTCTCCTCGCACAGCTCGCGTTCCATCCCGGCGCGGACCGCGGCGTGCAGCAGCCGGCGCCGGCCGCCGTCGGGCGTGCGCAGGTCGCGGGGTTCCAGCGAGCCGCTGCCCGACGGCGCGAGCAGCAGGCCGCTGACGGAGTTGAGCGACGACTGCCGGACGGTGACGAGCTTGCCGTCGGTGGTGAACGCGACCGTGGAGACGCCGACGAGGTCGGCCAGCGAGCTGCTGCTCAGCTCCCGCAGCGCGCCGGCGGTGTCGGTGAGCTCGGCCTTGCGCAGGTCGTACTCTTCGCCGGTGTCCACGCGCGTGATGCGCAGCGCGCCGAGCTCGTTCGAGCAGACGGCGTCGAAGAACCGCGCCCGGTGCAGCCGGATCGGCGCCGGGCGGGCGCCCGCGGCGGGCAGCGGGTCGCCGCGCATGCCGACGATCGGGCCGTTGAACAGCAGCCGCCCGCGCGCCCGCAGCGGCAGTACGTGCGGCGCGGTCGCCTTCAGCGCCGGGGGCAGCCGGTAGGGCTCCTCGGCGACGTCGATCGTGTGCCGTTCGGTCCACAGGTCGCGGTCGATGGCCGCGCTGACCAGCGCCGTCCCGCGGGCGGGCACGGCGAGGTAGTGCGATTCCGGGTAGGCGGGCGGTGGCGGCAGCTCGGCGGTCGGGAAGGGCGCGGCGATGGTGGTGAACTCGAACCCGGCCCAGCGGCGGCGCAGCAACCGGACGTCCCGCGTGAAGGTGGCGACGCCCAGCGCGAGCGCGACGACGGACAGCACCACGCCGACGGCGCTCGGCAGGATGGTGACGACCCCGAGCGCGACCCCCAGCCCGGACGCGGCGAGCGGCCACTCCCGGGCGCCGAGGAAGCCGAGGTAGTCCGCCTTGGCCCGGGCGCGGCGCGTCAGTTTTCCCATCGCCGCACTGTTTAGCACGAAGGGCTACGCCTGCGCGTCGAGATAGACCCAATGGCCGTCCTCGCGGCGGAAGCGGCTGTTCTCCTCGAGGAAGCCTTCGCGGCCCCGGTGGCGGTAGTGCGCCCGGAACTCGACGGTGCCTTCGTTGTGCAGCAGCCCGCCCCCGGAGCGGCCGAGGACCTCCAGCCGCGTCCACTCCTGGCCGGGATCGAGCCGCAGCTGCCGCGGCCGGGTGTCCGGGTGCCAGGTGCGCAGCAGGTAGGCGGTGTCGCCCACGGCGAAGGCGCTGAACCGCGACCGCATCAGCAGTTCGGCGGTCGGCGCGGTGAGGCCGCCGTCGTGGAACCGGCCGCAGCAGGCGGCGTAGGACTCGGCGAGGCCGCACGGGCACGGGGCGGGAGGCACCGGGAAAGTGTGCCACGGTGGGCGGAGCGCCGGATCACCCCTGCCATTTGTGGTAAAGGCGGCCGTCCGCGCCGGTGATGAAAGCATCGATCCGCCCGGGTCCCCAGGAAACGGCGGCGGGGCCGAGCGGGTGCAGCAGCAGCCCGCCCAGGGATTCCCAGCCGGACCAGTCGCCGTCGAACCGGTTGTGGCGCAGGGTGCCGTCGATGCCGCGGACGAACATGTCGAGCCGGCCGGGGGCCCGGGAGGAGACGCCCACCCCCGCCGTCAGCGGCCCGCAGAGGGGCTCCCACGCCGACCAGGATCCGGTGAAAGCCTTGTGGTACAACACGTGGTCGGTCCCGCGGGCGAACAGGTCGATCCGGCCGGGACCCCAGGAAACGGCCGCCGGGTACGAAGTGACCACACCGTCGAGGCTTTCCCATTCGGACCAGCCGCCGTCGAACCACCGGTGGTGCACGGCGTTGTCGTTGCCGCGCGCGAAGACGTCGAGCCGGCCCGGTGCCCACGACGAAACCGCCGGCGCCGACGTCAGGTGGCCGCCGAGCGACTGCCACGCCGACCAGCCGCCGTCGAACCCGGTGTGGCACAGGACGTGGTCGGTGTTGACGGCGAAGACGTCGATGCGCCCGGCACCCCACGAGACGGCGGCCGGGGCGGAGGCCAGCGGGCCGCCCAGGGGTTCCCAATCGGCCCAGCCGCCGTCGAATGCCTTGTGGTACAAGGCGTTGTCCGACGCGCGGACGAAGACGTCGAGCCGCCCCGGCGCCCACGACGCGGCGGCCGGCGGGGACACCAGCGTGCCGCCGTGGTCCTCCCATTCGGACCAGCCCGGCTGCCGGGCGGTGTGCGCCAGCGCGGAGGCGGTGCCCATCGCGGCGTCGGCACCCGGTTCCGCCGCGGCGGAGCTGCGTTTCCTCACGATTTCTCCTCCGGCGAATCCGCGGAGAACGACCGGAAAAGCGCGCCCGGCGGACCGAGCCGGAAATTATCGGCGGCGGTGCCCCGTGGTCAACCGGCCGGACGGGTGAGGAAAACGGGTCCGGTGCGAAAAGCGGAATTCCGGGCGCCGGCTAACCCGCGTTGACCGGGGCCCCGGTCTGCCGCGCTTCCTGGGCCCCGCGCACCGCGAGCCGGTCCGCCCGCTCGTTCTCCGGGTGGCCCGCGTGGCCCTTGACCCAGAGCCACTCGACCTCGTGCTCGCCGACCGCCGTGTCGAGGCGCTGCCAGAGGTCCGCGTTCTTCACCGGCTCGCGGGCCGCCGTCCGCCAGCCGTTCTTCTTCCAGCGGGGGAGCCACTGCGTGATCCCGTTGCGGACGTACGTGCTGTCCGTGTACACGCGCACCTGCGACGGCCGGGTCAGGCTCTCCAGCGCGCGGATCGGCGCCGTCAGCTCCATGCGGTTGTTCGTCGTCGGCGTCGCTTCGCCGCCGTACAGCTCGCGCTCGTGCTTGCCGTAGCGCAGCACCGCGCCCCAGCCGCCCGGTCCGGGATTGCCGCTGCACGCGCCGTCGGTGTAGATCTCCACGTCCACGCGGCGACCCTACCGGTCGGCGCGCTCGCGGAACGCCGCCACGCCGGGTTACGGTGGGATGCCGGAGGGGAGCCATGAACGGGCACGACGACACCGCGGAGGGGCCGCTCCTGGCCTACCTCGCCGACGCAGACCGCGACTACCTGCTCGCCCGCGGCACCCGGCGGCGGTTCCGCGAGAACGACTTCGTGCTCATGGAGGGCGACCCGTCCGACCACGTCCACGTGCTGGTTTCCGGCTGGGTGCGCGTCTCCACCATCGTCGAGGACGGCCGCGAGGTGCTCTTCGGGCTGCGCGGCCCCGGCGAGGTGCTGGGCGATCTCGCGGCCGTCACCGGGCGGCCGCGGTCGGCGTCGGTGCGTGCGATCGAGCCCTGCACGGTCTTCCAGCTGACCGGGGCGGAGTTCGTCGACGTCCTGCACGCGCGGCCGTCGATCGCCATCGCGACGATCAAGACCGTCGCGGCCCGGCTGCGCAACGCCGAGTCCGCCCGGGTCGACTCGGCGGCCTTCGACGTCAGCCGCCGGGTCGCGGTGGTGCTGGTCCGGCTGGCCGAGGAACGCGGCCGCACGGTGCCGGAGGGTGTCGTGATCGACGCCCTGTCGCAGGAGGACGTCGCCTCGCAGATCGGCGCGGCCCGGCGGACCGTCGCGCGGGCGCTGCGCGTGCTGCGGGAGCGCGGGATCGTCGAGACCGGCCGGCGCCGGTTCCTCATCCGCGAGCTCCGCGTCCTGCGGGCCTTCGCGCGTTCTGAGCCAAACGGCACACAGGACCGGTGACATCGGGCCTCTGACGGACCCCGCCGCCCGGCGATCCTGGAACCGGCCGGAAAAAAGAATCGGATGCCTTCCGGCCGGTTTTCCTTTTTCGAGCGGGCCGGGAGCCTCCGTCGTGCGCGTCCACGACCGGATTCCGTTGCTGCGGAATTGCTCCCGCCTCGGCCCGTACCGCCATGAGGAGGTGTGTGTGATGGAGAGCCACTCGATCTGGGCCCTGATCTTCGGGACCCGCTGACCCGCGGTGGAGCCCGGCCGGCCGGCTCGTGGGGGGCCGGTCGGCCGGGCATTTCGCGCACGATTACCCGAAAACCGGCAC
Source organism: Amycolatopsis sp. NPDC004625 (assembly GCF_040609695.1). Taxonomy (NCBI): domain Bacteria; kingdom Bacillati; phylum Actinomycetota; class Actinomycetes; order Pseudonocardiales; family Pseudonocardiaceae; genus Amycolatopsis; species Amycolatopsis sp. NPDC004625. The sequence goes on along the minus strand of NZ_JBEXKX010000025.1, from coordinate 58,236 downwards.
CTGGTAGCGTGAGCATTTCTTCCGCCGGGAACGCAAAGGGGTGGGAACGACGGACGAGCACACCTTGCCGTTCGTGCGGGAGCTGAACGAACTGCGCCGCGGCCGCGGGCTCGACGCAGCCGACCTGCACCAGCGGATCGGCCCCTGCCTGCGGGCGGCCTGCGCGATCACCGAAGCCGACCAGCCCGCGGCCGCGCGCCACAAACTGGTGCTGCGGCTCACCGAGCTGTGCGGGCGGCTCCCGGCGGACCTGCGGCTGGCCGCGCTGGCGGCGCTCGGCCTGCACGAGGAGGCCGCCGGCGAGTTCCTGGACCGGCGGATCTCGTGGCTCGCCACCGTGCTCGACCGCGACCCGCGCACCGCCCGCCGCCGCATCGACCTCGCGTTCCGCCGGCTCGACGAGCTGCTCGGCGCGCCCGCGTCCCGCGGTGACCGGCACCCGCTGGCCGGCTGGTACGTCGAGTCGATGAAGGCGATGCTCCGGCTCGACCGCACCCCGCCGGACCTGCAGGAGGAGCGCCGGATCGTCGCGGAGACCGACGAGCTGGACGAGCTGGTCCTGCCGTTCAGCGTGCCGGCCGGCCCGGGCGGCGGCCCGGCGCCGGGCATCACCGCGGACGCGCTGTTCGGCGGCGAAGTCGTCGAAACGCGCCCGGTTTCGGCCAGCCACGCCCAGTTCGTCCTGCGGCTGCCGAGCCCGTTGCGGCTCGGCCAGCGGCACGAGTACGGCATCCGGTTCACTCCGCAGCGGGCGGACCTGCGGCCGTACTACGTCATGACGCCGCTGCGCCGCTGCGAGGAGTTCTCGGTGCGGGTCCGGTTCGACCGCGCGGCGCCGCCGTCGCGGGTGTGGCGGCTCAACGGCGTGCCGGGCCGGGTGGTCGACGACGGCGTCGACTCGGGCGACGCGCTGACCGTCAACCGGGTCGGCGAGGTCGGCCTCGAGTTCCACGACCTGCACCAGGGGCTGAGCTACGGGCTGCAGTGGTCCTTCGGCGACTGAGCCGGCGTCCGGATGCTGGGACGCGGAACAGCGGCGCGGACGCCGGGTTGGCACCGTCGTAGCCGACGGAGAAGGGGCCGCGATGAGCACGTTCACCCAGGAGTGGCAGGACTGGAAGGCCGGGCGCGAGGCGGACCTGGCGCAGCCGCACGGCTGGCTGGCGCTGGTGTCGCTGGACTGGCTGACCGACGCCGCGCGCGAGTACCCCGGCGTCCCCGGCCGCTGGTGGCAGGACGCGGACGCGGCCTACCTGGACCCGGCCGGCGCGTCGCTGCTGCACGACGGCGAGCCGGTCACCGGCGTCCGGCGGTTCGAGCTGGTCAACAGCGGCGCGGGCACCCGGGTGCTGGCCGGTGACGTCGAGATCGAGGTGGCCCGGCGCTCGGGGTACCTGATCCGCGTCCACGACCCGAAGGCCGAGGTCCTGCGCGAGTTCCACGGCGTCCCGGCGTACGAGCCGTCGCCGTCGTGGGTGCTGTCCGGCCGGTTCGAGCCGTTCGAGGAGCCGCGGCCGACGACGGTCGGTGCGGTGGTGGAGGGGCTCAGCCACGTTTACACGGCCCCGGGCGTGGTCCGGTTCTCCCGCGACGGCGCGTCGCACACGCTGACGGCGTTCAACGGCAAGGACGGCGGCTTCAGCATCCTGTTCACCGACGGGACGAGCGGCGTGACGACGTACGCGGCCAACCGCTCGCTGCCGGTCGGAGCGCCGGCCGCGGACGGCTCGGTGACGCTGGACTTCAACCGCGCGGTCAACCTGCCGTGCGCGTTCACCGACTTCGCGACGTGCCCGCTGCCGCCGGCGGGCAACCACCTGCCGTTCGCGGTCGAGGCGGGGGAGAAGATCCCGCACGAGCGCGGGTGACTCCCCCGCCCGCCTTCAGTGGGCGACGTCGATGACGACGCGGTTGGGCGCGGTGAGCGTGAAGACGTTCACCGCGGTCCGCGACCGCACCCCGAGCCCGATCGAGAGGTGCGCCTCGAAGTCCCCGGTGACGGCAACGGCCATGACGTTGGCGAGGTTCCGCGTCCGGAACTTCGACGGCCCGGTGTAGGTCGGGTTCCCGTTGCCATCGTGCGCGGCGGCGGGCGTCGCGGTGACGTTGACGAAGTACTGCCCGGTCAGCCAGACGACCTCGCCACTGGGGTCGGCGGTGAGCTCGTCGGTGAGCTGGTAGCTGACGGCGGGCGCGGGCCCGGAGCTCAGATCGAGCACGATCCGGTCGAACCCGGCGTTGAGCCCGGTCCGGATGTTCGTCATGGCGGGAATGACAGGCGCGGCGGCTTGAGCGGGCGTAGCGGCGATCCCGCCGGCGCCGAGAAGCAGGATGACGGCGGCGAGCTTGGTTTTGAACATGGTGGGCCTCCTGGCGGAGAGAACCGGTGGAAGTCCCAGCGCTGGGTTCGTGGGGGACGCCCGGTTCGTCCGGGAAGTTGCCCGGGCGTCCTCTATCGTTACCCGGCTGCTCCGAACGTGTCCTCGACGACACCCCGCCAGAGGAAGTCCCGGGCCCGCGTCGCCGCGACCGCTCCGAAGCCCGAGAGGCGCGGAACCAGGGGCGCGTACGGCCTAGCGCTGCGACGCCTCGTAATGGACAAGAATGTCGGAATCACGGCTAGTCTGCGGCCTTGCGAAATCCTTGATGGCGAACGGCCGGCTCTGTCCCCATCTCATCGAGCTGAATCTGCCCATTGACCTGCGAATAGGCCAATTCTGAGGGCTTGCGCGGCGTCCAGCCGTTTGAGACGCCCGATTACGCCAAGTATGGTGCCGGGTGTGAATCGTGACAACGGGGAGGTCGACGTCGGGCTCGCGGTCGTTGCGCAGCAGGTATGGGATGGCAGCCGAGGCCCAGGCGACTTCATGGACACGTTCGCCGGTGCGATGGTGTATGCGCAGCGGCCGCAGCAGCCGACGCTGCTTGTGACCGATCTCGGCGAGCGCGGTCGGTGGCTGGTCGTGTTCTCGACCTTGGAACGCCTGGCCTTGCATGCAGGAGAGTGTGACTACTTCGCCACGACAGGTGCCGATTTGCTGGAACTGGTTCCGCCTGGAATCGGTCTGATGGTTGATCCCGACGACGAGCATCGGTTTCCGGTTCTGTCTCGTGTGGCGCCGCAGGACGTGGTGGCACGCGCGTGGGCGCAAGTCGGCGGGCGGAGACGGCGAGAAGGATCGGCAACAGCCTGAGGCGGGCGGCGCAGCAAACGGGGAGGCGAACGAGGTGGACGGTCCAGGGTTTCATGTCGACGTCGACGTGTTGGCGAGCGCGTCGAAGAGCATGGGCGACATCGTGCACGACCAGGACACCTTTGAGCTGCGCGGGTTGTGCGGCGAACCAGGGCTGTACGGTCACAACGGCGTTCACGACGCTCTTGCAGAGCTGTGCGGCCGTTGGAGCGTCGGGCTGGATGCGTTGTCTGACCGCGCCAGTGATTTGGGTGACCTGTTGGGCAAGGCGGCTGCGGCTTATCGCGCAGTCGAGCACAGCAACGCTGACACCCTGAAGTCGGACCCCGGCTGGGACGCAGTCACCCCGGACGAGCCGGCTGTCGGAGCCATCTGATGTCAGAGCTCGGCCAGACGACCGACCCGAAGGCGTTGATCCCCGGCGACCCTCCTACGGTGTTCGAGAACGCGCGGGTGTTGAACGCGCGGGCGAACGCGGCTTCAGCGGTCGGTGAGGCGCTGAAGAAGATCGACACCGGTGCTTGGCAAGGTCCGGCTTCGGACAAGTTCCACGAAGATCACCAGACGGAGGTGCCGCGCTGGCTCGAGGCAAGCGATTCGCTTGACAACGCAGCGCAGATGTTGACCGCCTACGCGAACACCTTGTCGTGGGCGCAGGGCCAGGCGGCGGAGGCGATCGCCCTGTGGCAGCAGGGTGACGCGACGACGCAGCAGGCCAAGACGGCGCACGATCGCGCTGTGTCCGATGCACAGGCCCAAACCCGGTCGAATGCCGAGCGCGGTGATCCCACCGTCGTGCAGGCGCCACCGTTCTCCGATCCCGGTGAGGTCCAACGGCAGGCAGCGCGAGATACCTTGACCAGGGCGCGGCAGCAACTGCTGGGAGCGGGTGACCGCTGTGCGGAGGCGCTGCGAGTCGAAGCGACGATTGCACCGCAAGATTCTCGGAAGCAGGCAGACGCCAACTTCTTCGGCGGAATCCGGGACACGATTTCAGGTGCTGGTGAAGCCCTCTGGACTGCCATTACTGACCCGGCCGAGACAGTCGCGGCGATGGCGCACAACATCGCCCACCCGGTGGACACCTTCAAGGAGATGGTCGCTTGGGACGACTGGGCCAATGGCCACGGTGACCGAGCGCTCGGCAAGATCACCGGCGGCCTCCTTCTTTTCGGAGCGGGCAAAGTCGCCAAGGGTCTGCTCAGCACGGGAGAGCACGTCGGAGGCGACCATGTGCCGGATGAGGCGGTGCACCCGAAGGCGCCCATCGATCGTGCCAAGGCGGTACAGGACGCCATATCCGGCAAGGACGGGAACATCCCCGGCGTCGAGGACAGCAAGGGCGTACGGATGCTGTCTCAACAGGACCTCGACGGATTGCTCGACAACGTCCGCTCGAAGCTCGGAGAACCGGACAAGGTCATCGATACCCCCAAGGGTAAAATCGAGACCTGGGAGATCAGCGGAGACCCGCCGTCCACAGTGACCTATCGAACGTTCAGCAAGTCCGGAGGCCCCACGATCGACATCAACAAGGTAGACGGCCTCGACACGGTCAAGCGGTTCCACGTGAATGACGGAGGCCACCGATGAGCACGTCGAACAGCTCCTACCAGGACGATCTGGACTACCTGCTCGACTACGCGCGAGAAGATTGGGTGGGTCTGTCCTCGGTCACCGCGGTGGCCGGCGCTGTCGCGGGCAAGGGGGCGACGTTCGAGGAGTTGACGTCGGCGACACTTGCCGTCATCGGTGACCTGATCGACCGCGGAGCAGTGCCCGGGGACCTGATTGAGCGGGACCCGGGCTTCAAGGCCTGGTCTGGCACGAAGGAGGAGCACCTCCGTCGCATCGCAGCCGAGACCAAGGCCCTCGGGCGGCTGCCGGAGACCGGCGAGGTCGCCTGGATTCACGACCCTTCGACCTAGAACCACGTTTCCGACGCGTCCCGTCGCTCGCGTGGGATTCCAGCTGCGTTCAGCGCCCAGGAGATCGCTTCGATGCTCACGCCGCACCGCCAGGCGCCTGGCACGTGGTCGAGCAGGCGGAGTCGGCGCCGTAGACGACGCACGCGGACCTCCGGAGGCCGTCAAGGCCCCGTGCGCGTTCCACCGGCAAACGGGGCCGCCCAGGAGGAGGCAGACCCCGTTCGGGTGGTCCTTCAGTTCACCAGCCGCGCTCGCGCCACTCCGTCAGCTTCGGACGCTCCGCGCCCAGCGTCGAATCGTCTCCGTGGCCCGGGTAGAACCACGTCTCGTCCGGCAGTTCCCCGAAGATCCGCGACTCCACATCGTCCAACAGCGACGCAAAATTCGCCGGCGACGACGTCTTCCCCACCCCACCAGGGAACAGCGAATCCCCCGTGAACAGGTGCGGATACCCCGCCGGATCCCGGTACAGCAGGGCGATCGATCCCGGGGTGTGCCCCCGCAGGTGGATCACCGACAACGTGACCTGTCCCACCGTCAGCGTGTCGCCGTGCTCGACCAGGAAGTCCGGTGGCACCGGCAGGGGCGGGGCGTCCAGCGGGTGGGCCGCCGTGTTCGCGCCGTTCGCTCCCGCCACCGCGCCCAACGCCTGCCAGTGGTCCTGGTGCTGGTGGGTGGTGACGACCGTGCGAAGCGCCGGCCGGTCCGGGCCGTGGCCGATCAGGTCGGAAATGCGCTCCGGGTCGTTCGCCGCGTCGATCAGCATGGCTTCGTTCGACGCTCGGCACACCAGGAGGTACGCGTTGTTGTCCATCGGGCCGACGGACAGCTTGGTGATGGTCAGCGCGTCCAGGGTGCGGCGGGCGGCGTCGCCGCCCGGGTCGACGTGCCCGGTGTAGGTCTCCACGATGTTCACCGTGCACACGGTAGTCGTTTCGCTCCAACCGGTTCCACCCGCACAAGCGCCCGCGCGCTCCGGCACGTAGGCTCATCGGGACCCCCTGCCAGCCCCGACCTCAGGACGACCGTGCCCACCTCCCCGACGCCGCGCCGGATCAGCTGGGACCTCCTCCGGGTCGTCGCCGTCCTCGCCGTCGTGCTCGGGCACGTCACCCACCAGGGTGCGCTGCTGCACCCGGAACTCACGGGGTACCCCATCAGGGTGACAGCGCAGTTCGGCGCCGCGATCCTGCTGGTGATCTCCGCCTACTTCGTGTGCGCCAGCCTCCGCAAGGGCCACCCGCGCCGGTGGCTCTGGAACCGCGTCGCCCGGCTCGTGCCCGCCTACCTGGTCGCCGTCCTGCTGACCTACGTCGTGACGCGGTGGGCGGCCATCTCCTTCAGCGGCCTGCCGTACCCGCCCGGCGTCACCGGGTTCCTCTTCGGCGTCCCCCAGGGGCCGCCGGCGGACCCGTCGCCGTGGTACATCCCGACCTGGCTGGACCTGCTCGCCAACCTCGGCATGGTGCAGGAGTGGGGCATCCGCTCGGAGACGTTCTACTACCTGGACGGCTCCTACTGGACGCTGCCGGTGCAGCTGCTCGCCTTCACCGGCGCCGCCCTGCTGTGGCCGCGGTCGTGGCGCACCCACCGGCTGACCGTCGCGCTGCTGTGGTCCTTGATCCTCGTCCCGCTCGCGCTGCGGTTCCTCGTCTTCCCGCCGGGCACGGCGAGCGCGGTCACCGAGACCTTCTACTACGGCCTGGGCCTGCACCGGCTGCACGTCTTCGCGATCGGCGTCGCGATCTGGCTGTGGGCGCAGCGCCGGCTGAAGACGTGGCACATCGCCCTCTTCGCCACCGCCGCCGTGGCCGCGCAGGACCTGCAGGTCTTCCCGTTCCACGCCGCGCTGCCGCAGGACGCGCAGCGCTGGCCGTCCACGATCGGGTTCGCCGTGCTCCTGGTGCTGGTCTGCGTGGCCGCCCGCGGCCCGGACTGGCGGTTCCCCGGTCTCGCGCGGATCGCCCCGGCCGTCACCTGGCTCGCGGGCATCTCGTATGGTCTTTACCTGGTGCACCAGGAACTGGGCTACATCCTGGCCCGTGCCCTGCTCGACCTCGGCCTCCCCGGCTGGCTGCGGCTGCCCGCGGTCGTCGGCGCCGCCGTGCTGGCCGGCTGGGCGGTCACCGCGGGGGTCGAACGCCCGGCCCACCGGTGGCTCACCAGACGCCGGAAGCCCGAAGAACCGCAGGTCAAGGACGCGGAACCGGTTTTTGTCGGTGGTGGCTCGTAGCATGGATCGCGGCCACCCGTGCAGGAAGAAACCGGGTCGGCGACCGCAGCTGAAGAAGACATTGAGAGGACCCTGGCGTGGCTGATCGCCTCGTTGTTCGCGGTGCCCGCGAGCACAACCTCCGCGGCGTGGATCTCGACCTGCCCCGCGACAGCCTGATCGTGTTCACCGGCCTGTCCGGGTCGGGGAAGTCGAGCCTCGCCTTCGACACCATCTTCGCCGAGGGGCAGCGCCGCTACGTCGAGTCGCTCTCGGCGTACGCCCGGCAGTTCCTCGGGCAGATGGACAAGCCGGACGTCGACTTCATCGAGGGCCTCTCGCCCGCGGTGTCGATCGACCAGAAGTCCACCTCGCGCAACCCGCGTTCCACCGTCGGCACGATCACCGAGGTCTACGACTACCTGCGGCTGCTCTACGCCCGCGCCGGCAAGGCGCACTGCCCCAAGTGCGGCGAGGCGATCAGCAAGCAGACCCCGCAGCAGATCGTCGACCAGGTGCTGGAGATGGACGAAGGCGTCCGCTTCCAGGTGCTCGCGCCGGTGGTGCGCGGCCGCAAGGGCGAGTACGTCGACCTGTTCGAGAACCTGCAGCAGCAGGGCTACGCGCGCGTGGTCGTCGACGGCACGGTCCACGCGCTCACCGACCCGCCGAAGCTGAAGAAGCAGGAAAAGCACCAGATCGGCGTGGTCATCGACCGCCTGAGCGTCAAGTCGAGCTCGCGCCAGCGGCTCACCGACTCGGTCGAGACGGCGCTGCGCCTGGCCGACGGGCTGATCGAGCTCGAGTTCGTCGACCTGCCGGAGAACGACCCGCACCGGATCCGCGGCTTCTCCGAGAACCTGGCCTGCCCGAACGGCCACCCGCTGGCCATCGAGGACCTCGAGCCCCGCTCGTTCTCCTTCAACTCGCCCTACGGCGCCTGCCCCGAGTGCACCGGCATCGGCATCCGCAAGGAGGTCGACCCGGAGCTGGTGGTCCCGGACGACGAGCTGTCGCTGGGCGAGGGCGCGATCGCGCCGTGGTCGGGCGGCCAGAGCGCGGACTACTTCATCCGCCTGCTCGAGTCGCTGTCGGAGACCATCGGCTTCCGGATGGACACGCCGTGGCGGCGGCTGCCCGCGCGCGCCCAGAAGGCCGTCCTGCACGGCGTCGACGAGCAGGTCCACGTCCGCTACAAGAACCGCTACGGCCGCCAGCGCTCGTACTACGCGGCCTTCGAGGGCGTCATCCCGTTCCTCGAGCGGCGCCAGGAGCAGACCGAGTCCGAGTACATGCGCGAGCGGTACGAGGGCTACATGCGCGAGGTGCCGTGCCCGGCCTGCCAGGGCACCCGCCTCAAGCCGGAGATCCTCGCCGTCACGCTGGCGCACAAGACCCGCGGCGACATGTCCATCGCCGAGGTCTGCGCGCTGTCCATCGCGGAGGCGTCGCAGTTCCTCGACGAGCTGGAGCTGGGGCAGCGCGAGTCGATGATCGCCGGCGCGGTGCTCAAGGAAATCCAGGCCCGCCTGCGCTTCCTGCTCGACGTCGGCCTGACGTACCTGTCGCTCGACCGCGCGTCCGCCACTCTTTCGGGTGGTGAAGCGCAGCGCATCCGGCTCGCGACGCAGATCGGCTCGGGTCTGGTGGGCGTGCTGTACGTGCTGGACGAGCCGTCGATCGGCCTGCACCAGCGCGACAACCACCGCCTGATCGAGACGCTGACCCGGCTGCGGAACCTCGGCAACACGCTGATCGTCGTCGAGCACGACGAGGACACCATCCGCTCCAGCGACTGGGTGGTCGACATCGGCCCGGGCGCGGGCGAGCACGGCGGCCACATCGTCCACAGTGGACCGTACAAGAAGCTGCTCAAGAGCAAGGACTCCCTGACCGGGCAGTACCTCTCCGGCCGGCGCCGGATCGAGGTGCCGGCGATCCGGCGCCCGATCGACAAGAAGCGGCAGCTGACCGTCGTGGGCGCGCGCGAGCACAACCTGCGCGGCCTGGACGTCTCCTTCCCGCTCGGCTGCCTGGTCTCGGTCACCGGCGTCTCCGGCTCGGGCAAGTCGACGCTGGTGAACGACATCCTCGCGACGGTGCTGGCGAACAAGCTCAACGGCGCCCGCCAGGTGCCGGGCCGCCACACCCGCGTGAACGGCCTGAACAACGTCGACAAGCTGGTGCGCGTCGACCAGTCGCCGATCGGCCGGACCCCGCGGTCCAACCCGGCCACCTACACCGGTGTCTGGGACCACGTGCGCAAGCTGTTCGCCGCGACCACCGAGGCGAAGGTCCGCGGCTACCAGCAGGGCCGGTTCTCGTTCAACGTCAAGGGCGGCCGCTGCGAGGCGTGCGCGGGCGACGGCACCATCAAGATCGAGATGAACTTCCTCCCGGACGTCTACGTCCCCTGCGAGGTCTGCAAGGGCGCCCGGTACAACCGGGAGACCCTCGAGGTGCACTACAAGGGCAAGACCGTCTCGGACGTGCTCGACATGCCCATCGAGGAGGCCGCGGAGTTCTTCGAGCCGATCAAGGCCATCCACCGCCACCTGCAGACGCTGGTGGACGTCGGCCTCGGCTACGTCCGGCTCGGCCAGCCCGCGCCGACGCTGTCCGGTGGCGAGGCCCAGCGCGTCAAGCTGGCCAGTGAGCTGCAGAAGCGCTCGACCGGCAAGACGGTGTACATCCTCGACGAGCCGACGACCGGTCTGCACTTCGAGGACATCAACAAGCTGATCGGCGTCATCAACGGCCTGGTCGACAAGGGCAACTCGGTGATCGTGATCGAGCACAACCTCGACGTGATCAAGACCTCCGACTGGATCATCGACATGGGTCCCGAGGGCGGCTCGGGCGGCGGCACGGTGATCGCCGAGGGCACGCCGGAGCACGTCGCCGGGGTCGAGGCCAGCTACACCGGCGAGTTCCTGCGGACGGTGCTCACGGCGGAGTGACGGCTACCGCTCCTTCCCGGTGGTCTGGTGGACCACCGGGGAGAGCGGGCCGTAGTGCAGCGCCCGGAGCCGGTAGGCCGAGTTCTCCTCGCCGGGCAGCAGCGAAAGGGCGCACGTCGTCACGTTCGGGTCGGTCACCTCGACCGGGTCGAAGTCCGGCGCGCCCGGGCGGCGGATCTCCAGCAGGAACCCGGCTTCGTCGCTCGAGCGGTCGGCCCAGGTGAACGTCACCGTGCCGCCCGAAACCACCGGGTGCAGGTCCGTCGAGACCGGCCCGGTGAACGGCTGTTCCCGGTAGTAGAACGGCGTCTCCGGGATCAGGTCCGGGTGGTGGTAGCTCGTCGTGTGGGCGGGCAGGAACCGCAGCGTCGTCCACGGGCCGGCCGGGTCGTTGGCGTACTCGACGCGGTGCCCGGCGTCGTCGTCCGGCCAGCTCAGCACGACGTCGGTGGGCGTGGTCAGGGTCGCCGTGAAGGAGGGCGCGGCCGCGGAACAGCCCGCGGCCAGCAGCGCCACCAGGACGAGGGGTTTCACGGGCACGGCGGCCTCCCGGCACGAGCGGGGGCGGCGGTGCGGACGTGATCAGCTTAGGAAGGCGCCCGCACGGCGACAAGATCATGCCGATCAGCGGGACGCACCAATCCACCCGCGAACCGGCACCGAACGGCCCGAAACCCGGCTGAACCGTTTCCCGCGACCGTCCGTGTCTCCAGGTGTCGAGGTCCGCCGGACGGCGGTGCCGCCCTCACCGAGGAGAGAACGTCATGAACCGTATCCGGCCGGTGGTCGTCAGCGCCCTGGCGCTCGTCGCCGTCGCCTCGTTGTCCGCCTGTGGTGACATGGCCGACGGCGCCCAAGGGCCGCAACACGGCCAGCCGGGGCACAAGATGCTGCAGGTCGGCTCGATCAACGGGGTGGGCGCGGTGGTCACCGACGCCGACGGCAAGACGCTCTACCGGTTCGACAAGGACGTCTCCTCGCCGCCGACGTCCAACTGCGACGGCGACTGCACGAAGTCCTGGCTGCCGATGCTGGCCGGGGTGGCCACGCCGATGCTCAAGGGCATCCAGGACACCCAGGTGGGCACCGCGACCCGCAAGGACGGCAACAAGCAGATCACCCTCAACGGCTGGCCGCTGTACGAGTACGCGGGCGACAAGGCGGCGGGCGACATGAACGGCCAGGGCGCGAACGGCACGTGGTTCGCCATCGCGCCGGACGGCAGCAAGATCACCGCGGGCGGGAAGGCCGGCGGCGCCGGGTCCTGACAGACGACGGTTTCCGGGCAGAACGAGGAAGGACGGGCAGCCGATGAACACCATGGTCGCGCTGCGCTCGGCGCACGCACCGCCGGTGGAGCTGAGGGTTGCAGTACTGTCCTCGCCGACTCAGAACACCGTCGGGAGGACGAGGGTGGCCATAGGAGGCAGGCGGCCTAAGAAGGCCAAAGGCGAAGACCTGATTCGGCAGCTGTACGCCGAACACGGGCGAAGCCTGCTGGCCTACGCGACGAGGCTGACCGGAGATCGGGCGGCGGCCGAGGACGTGGTCCAGGAGACGCTGGTCCGAGCGTGGAAGCACGCGGACGATCTGCAGAACGACGGGAAGGGCTCGGTGCGCGGCTGGTTGCTGACCGTCGCGCGCAACCTGGTCACCGACCGGGCCCGGGCCCGGGCGGCGCGGCCCCAGGAGGTGGCCGAGCCGGCCGAAGGCGTGCCGACCCCGGCCGTCGAGCGGGACCACGCCCAGGGCGTGGTCGACTCGATGACCGTGCTCGGGGCGATGGACGGGTTGTCCAACGAGCATCGAGAGGTCCTGGTGGAGATCTACTACCGGGGACGGACGGTGGCCGAAGCGGCGAGAACACTGGGCGTCGCACCCGGTACCGTGAAATCAAGGTCGTACTACGCACTCAGAGCACTCAGAGCAGCGATGATATCGAGCGGAACGGAGGTGGCGCGATGAACTCGGTCGACGAGAGTCACACGCAGCTCGGCGCGTACGCCCTCGGCGCGCTCGACCCCGCGGAAGCGGCCGACTTCGAACGGCGGCACCTGCAGACCTGCGCGCAGTGCCGGTTCGACCTGAACGAGCTCGTGGCCCTGCGCGACTCGCTCGACGAGGTACCGCCCGAGGCGTTCCTCGACGGGCCGCCCGAGGGCGGGGACCTGCTGCTGCAGAAGACCCTGCGCCGGGTGCGCGACGAAGAAGGGCGGGTGGCTCCGCCCCGTTCGTCCCGCCGGGGCCTCGCCCTGGTCGCGGCGGCGGTGCTGGTGGTCGCGGCGCTCGGCGGCGGCGTGCTGGTGGGGCGGCAGACGGCCGCGGACAACGGCACCATCGCGGCGCCGCAGACGGACGTGCCCGGCACGAAGAACGTCGAAGGGCGGGATCCGACGACCGGGGTGCAGCTCGCCGCGGCGGTGGCCCCGTTCCAGGGCTGGGTCAAGGTGGACGTCAACGTCAAGGGCGTCAAAGCCGGCGAGAAGTGCCTGCTCCAGGTGGTCACCAAGGAAGGTCAGGCGGTGACCGCGGGCAGCTGGCAGGTCTCGGAGAAGTGGGAGAACCAGGGGTTCAACCTCGACGGGTCGGCGCTGGTCGCCCCCGACGACGTGAAGTCGGTCGACATCGTCACGGTGGACGGCCGGAAGCTGGTCTCGGCCCAGGTGTGACGTGACGGGCGCGCGCTACCGGTTCCGCAGCACGTGGCTGCTGCCGGGAACCGCGCCCGGGCGGGTGTTCGACGTGGTCACCGACCTCGCCGGCTACCCGCGGTGGTGGTCGGACGTCCGCGCGGTGCACCGCGTGGACGACGACACCGCCGAGCTGGTTTGCCGGTCCCGGCTGCCGTTCCGGATCATCGTCCGGATGCACCGGGACCACCAGGACGAGCGCACGGGCCTGATGCGGGTCAGGCTCAGCGGCGACCTCGACGGGGTACTGGCCGGTGCGGTCCGCGCGGCGGGCGCGGGCACACTGCTGGAGATCACCCAGGACGTCCAGGCCCGCAAGGAGTTGCTGCGGCGCTTCGACACGGTGGCCCGGCCGCTGTTCCGCGCGAACCACGCGCTGATGATGCGGCGGGGCCACCGTGGGCTTTCCACCTACCTGGCCTGACCGGCGGCGCAGACCTCCGGAGCCGTCGTGGCTCGCCGGGTCCGGCGGCCCAGGACCAGGCCGCCGAGCGCGACCGCCGCGATCAGGAAGCTCGCGCTGATCCCATACGCCAGGCGGAAACCGGCCGCCAGGGCCTCGCGGTGGTCCAGCGAACCCAGGCTCTCCGTCCGGGCCGCGGCGGCCGCGGCCAGGACCGCCGTGCCGACCGCCGCCCCCACCTGCTGGGTCGTGGTGACGAGCCCCGACGCGACGCCCGCGTCGGCGGCCGGGACGTCCGCCATCGCCAGGCCCATCAACGCCGGGATGGCCGCGCCGGCGCCCAGGCCCATCAGCAGCAGCGGCGGCAGGACGTCGGCGAAGTACGAGCCCGACACCCGGGTGAGCAGCAGCAGGCCGGCGATCACCAGGCCCAGACCCGACAGCAGCACCGTCCGCGGCCCGAACCGCGTCGCGAGCTTGTCCGCGAAGCCCAGCGACGCCACCGCGATCACCAGCGGCACCGGCAGGAACGCGACGCCGGTCCACAGCGCGTCCAGGCCCAGCACCTGCTGCAGGTACAACGCCGTCACGAACTGGAAGCCCAGCATCCCGGCCACCATCAGCACCATCACCACGTTCGCCCCGGCCACCGCGCGGATCCGGAACAGCCGCAGCGGCAGCAACGGCGTGCGCGCCTTCGCCTGCCGGACCGCGAACGCCACGAGCAGCACGACGGCCGCGGCCACCGCACCCCGGGAAGCCACCGAAATGCCGTACACGCCCAGCATCACGGCGGCGGTGACCAGCACGGCCCCCACGACGTCCAGGCCCGCCCGCAGCCCCGTCCCGCGGTCGGCCGAGACGACCCGGACGGCCAGCAGCAGCGCGGCCACGCCGATCGGCAGGTTGACGTAGAACGTCCAGTGCCAGCTCAGCGCCTGCGTCAGCGCGCCGCCCGCGATGAGCCCGATCGACGCGCCCGCCGCCTGCGTGAAGCTGTAGACGCCGATCGCCTTCGCCCGGGCGCGCGGCTCGGGGTACATCGTGACGATCATCCCCAGCACCACGGCCGACGCCAGGGCGCCGCCGACCCCCTGGGCGAACCGCGCCACGACCAGGACGCCCGCGTCCGAGGCGAGCCCCGCGAGCAGCGACGCCGCCGTGAACAGGGCCAGCCCGCCGAGGAAGACGCGGCGGCGGCCGATCAGGTCGCCCAGCCGGCCGGAAATCAGCAGGAGCCCGCCGAAGGCGACGAGGTACGCCGTCACGACCCAGGACAGCCCGGCGGGCGTGAAGCCCAGGTCGGCCTGGACGGCGGGTAGCGCCACCGCGACGATGCTGCTGTCCAGCACGACCATCAGCGACGCGGCGCACAGCACCGCCAGCGCGAGGCCGCGGGAGCGGGTGGGGTGGTTCTCGGCCATGTCAGGCCCCTCCAGTCGAGATTCCCCTGGTCGTTGCCAGGGCACTTCTTGTAACAGTGCCCATCATGTGTGACCATGGGTCGGCCCGGAAGGAGGCACTTCCATGTCCCAGGGGAACATCGGTGTACCTGTCCAGGTCACCGAGATCGACCCGGAGAAACTCGACGTCTGCACGGTGCTGGAGGTGATCAACCGGATCAGCGGCAAGTGGGCGATCGGGATCCTGCTGGAGGCCATCCGCGGCCCGGTGCGGTTCACCGAGCTGGAACGCGCGGTCGAGGGGATCAGCCGCCGGATGCTGACGCTGACCCTGCGCAACCTCGAGCGGGACGGCCTCCTGCTCCGCACGATCTACCCGACGGTCCCGCCGCGCGTCGAGTACGAGGCCACGGCGATGGCGAAGGAGCTGTACCAGTCGCTGAACGCGCTGCTCGGCTGGGCCGAGCGGCACCGCGACGACATCGCGTCCGCGCGCGTCGCCTACGACGGCCAGGCCGCCGGCTGACCGCGCTTTCCGGCCCCCACGTGGAACGGGCCGCGGTGCGAGGTCGGGGAGACTCGCACCGCGGCCCGCGGTGGCTCGTGCTCAGCGGGGGCAGTGAGCACGAACGTTCAGGGGGTCACTTCGCGGTGACCGCTTCGGGTTCGGGCTCCCGCTCCTCGTCGATCAACGTGGCTTCGTCGAACGGCGCGGTCCCGGCGAAGACCCGCTCCGCCTGTTCGCGGTCGAACTCCTTCGTCCAGTTTCCGATGAGGACGGTCGCGACGGCGTTGCCCGCGAAGTTGGTCAGCGCGCGGGCCTCGGACATGAACCGGTCGATGCCGAGGATGAACCCGACGCCGTTGACCAGTTCCGGCCGGTGCGACTGCAGGCCGCTGGCCAGGGTCGCGATGCCGGAACCACTGACGCCGGCGGCGCCCTTCGACGCGATGATCATGAACACCAGCAGGCCGATCTGCGCGCCGATCGACAGCGGCTCGTCCTGCGCCGCGGCGATGAACAGCGTCGCCATGGTCAGGTAGATCGCCGTGCCGTCCAGGTTGAACGAGTACCCGGTGGGCACGGTGATGCCGACGACCGACTTGCCGACACCGAGGTGTTCCATCTTCGCGATCAGCCGCGGCAGCGCCGATTCCGACGACGACGTCGAGAGGATCAGCAGGAACTCGCGGCCGAGGTAGCGCAGCAGGTGCCAGATGTTCACCCGCGCGCCGAGCCACAGCACGAGGCCGAGGACGACGAACACGAACACCAGGCAGGTCGCGTAGAAGCCGATCATGATGACGGCGAGGCTCTTCAGCGCCGCCCAGCCGGTCGCGCCGACCACCGCGGCGATGGCGCCGAACGCGCCGATCGGCGCGGCCCACATGATCATCGCCAGCACGCGGAAGACCAGGCGCTGGATGTGCTCGACCCCGCGCAGGATCGGGGCGCCCTTCGGGCCCAGCTTCTGCAGCGCGAACCCGACGAGCAGCGCGACCAGCAGCGTCTGCAGCACCTGACCTTCGGTGAAGGCGGAGACGAACGTCTTCGGGATGATGTGGAGCAGGAAGTCGACCGGGCCTTCGGAGCCGGTGGCGGACTTCTGGACGCTCTTCACGTCGGCGGGGTTGAGGTGCAGCCCCTCGCCCGGGTGCAGCAGGTTGCCGACCACCAGGCCGATGGCGAGCGCGAACGTCGACATCACGATGAAGTAGACCAGCGCCATGATGCCGACCTTGCCGACCTTCGCCGCCTTGGCGACCGAGCCGACACCGATCACGATGGTGCAGAAGATGATCGGCGAGATCATCATCTTGATCAGGTTGACGAACCCGTCGCCCAGCGGCTTGAGGCCCTTGGCGAATCCGGGGAAGAGAAAGCCCACCAGGATTCCGAGCAGGACCGCGACGATCACGGCCAGGTACAGGTAGTGGGTCGTGTCGCGGCGGCGCGGCGCCGCGTCGGGGGTCGGTGTCGGCACCGTTGCCTCCAGCTAGGGGTGTCCAGGTTGCGGCACACTGTAGGCGCAGTTCGGTGATCCGGCTCACTTGTGTTCATTGAGTTCGTGTGATGATCGCACCGTCCCGTTCGGACACCGGCGCACGCGTGTGCTGGTATGAGGAGGTGCCCCCGACGTTGCGGTCCCGCTGGAGCCTGGCCCGCCAGCTGCTCGTGCTGCAGCTCGCGGTGCTCTGCGTGCTGGCCGGCGCCGGGATCACCTTCGCCTACCTCGACGCGCAGCGGGCCGTGGGCCAGAACGCGCGCGACCAGGTCCGCACGGTTGCCCTGACGGTCGCCGACGCGCCCAACGTCGTGGCGGCGGTGGGCACGCCGAACCCGAGCGTGGCGCTCCAGCCCTTCGCACAGCGCGTGAAGGACCACACCCACGTCGACTTCATCACGATCATGAGCCCGGCCGGCATCCGCTACACGCACCCGACTCCGGCGCTGATCGGGCAGCACTACATCGGCAACATCGACCAGGCGCAGCGCGGCGAGGAGTTCACCGAGACCTACACCGGCTCCCTCGGCCCGTCGGTACGCACGGTCGAGCCGGTGTTCGACGCCGGCCACCGCGTGGTCGCGCTGGTCGCGGTCGGGATCACCGTCCAGGCGATCTCGGCCGAGCTGCGCGAACGGCTCTGGCCGCTGTTCGGCGTGGGCGGTGCGGTGCTGCTGGTCGGGGCGCTGGGCGGCTGGCTGATCAGCGCCCGGCTGCGGCGCCAGACCCGGGGCGTCGCGCCGGACGAGCTGAGCAACCTGTTCGAATACCACGAGGCCGTGCTGCACTCGGTGCGCGAAGGCGTGCTGCTCGTCGGCCGCGACGGGCGGATCGGCCTCTGCAACGACGGCGCCCGCGCCCTCCTCGGGCTCGACGCCGATCCGGTGGGGCGCGACCTGGCCTCGCTGGGCCTGCCGGACGGGCTCGCCGAAGCGTTCACGTCGGCGGAGAACCGGGCCGAGGAACTGCACCTGACGGATTCGCGCGTGCTGCTGGTGAGCACGTCCGCCGTCCGCTCGGGCGGCCGCGCGCAGGGCACGGTCGTCGTCCTGCGCGACCACACCGAACTGCAGACGCTCACCGGGGAGCTGACCACCGCCCGCGGGCTCGCGGAGGCGCTGCGGTCGCAGGCGCACGAGGCGGCGAACCGGCTGCACACCGTCGTTTCCCTGGTGGAGATCGGCAAACCCGAGCAGGCGGTGGAGTTCGCCACCGCCGAACTCGCGCTGGCGCAGGAGCTGACCGACCGGGTCGTCGGCGCGGTCGCCGAGCCGGTGCTCGCCGCGCTGCTGCTGGGGAAGGCCGCGGAGGCGAGCGAACGCGGGGTCGAGCTGACGGTCACCCCGGACACCGTGATCGACGACGTCTCGCTCGGCGTCGAAGCCCGGGACCTGGTGACGATCCTCGGCAACCTGATCGACAACGGCCTCGACGCGGCCGTGCGCGGCACCGGTCACCCGAAGGTCGTCGTCACCGCCCGCACCGACGACGAGGGGCTGCTGCTGCGCGTCGCCGACACCGGCCCCGGCGTGCCCGAGGGCGCCGACGTGTTCCGCCGCGGCTGGTCGACGAAGGCCGAAGACGGCCACGGGCTCGGCTTGGCGCTGGTCGGGCAGGCGGTGCGCCGCTACGGCGGGACGGTCGACGTCGGCCGGGACGGGGGCGCGGTGTTCACCGTGCGGTTGCCGCGGCAGGAGGCGGACCGGTGATCCGGGTGCTGGTGGTGGAGGACGAACCGGTGGCCGCGGAGGCGCACCGCGTGTACGTGGAACGGCTCCCGGGCTTTTCGGTGGCGGGAGTCGTCCACTCCGGCGGCGACGCCCTGCGCTTCTGCGAACGCGAGCCGGTCGACCTGGTCCTGCTGGACTTCTACCTGCCGGACACGCACGGCCTGGCGGTCTGCCGTTCCCTGCGCGCGGCGGGCCTGCCGATCGACGTCATCGCGGTGACGTCGGCGCGCGACCTCGGCCTGGTCAAGGCGGCGGTGTCGGTCGGCGTGGTGCAGTACCTGCTCAAGCCGTTCACTTTCGCGACCCTGCGCGAAAAGCTGGAACGGTACGCCGAATTCCGTGACGCGTCCGGCGAGGTGACGGGCCAGGCGGAGATCGACCGCGCCCTCGGCGCGCTGCGTACGACCGAGCAGCCCCCGTTGCCGAAGGGGATGAGCGTCCAGACCCTGGAAGCGATCACCGACGCTCTTTCCGGTGCGGCGGAGGGCCTTTCGGCGGGCGCGGCGGCGAGCGCGATCGGCGCTTCGCGGGTCACCGCGCGAAGGTATCTGGAGTACCTGGCGGACAACGGGATGGCGCATCGCGAGCCGCACTACGGGCAGGTGGGCCGGCCCGAGGTCTGGTACCGCCTGACCCGCGTATAACGGCCTATACCGCGCAGCTGGCGACTTCTGGCGGTTCCGGCGCGGCTTCCCGTGCGGTAGACCGGGAAGATCACCGACCAGGGGAGTGCCGCCATGCGGAAGTGGGCCGGGTTCGTCGCAGCGCTCGTGCTGTCGCTCGGGATAGCCGTTCCCGCGTACGCCGGCGAGCCGGCGGGGACCGTGACCGAGGTGCAGGTGACCGGGCCGGTCGCGCAGCGGTTCAACCTCGTCGTCCTCGGGGACGGCTACACCGCCGCCGAGCGGCCGAAGTTCCTCGCCGACGTCGAGCGGCACGTGAGCACGCTGTGGTCGCTCGAGCCGTTCAAGTCCTACCGCAGCTACTTCAACGTCTACGCCGTCTCGATCCCTTCGCCCGAGTCCGGTGTGGACTGTGACCCGTCGCTCGACGCGCCGCGCCGGAACACCCCGCTGAACATGGGGTTCTGGGGCGGCTGCAACCCGCAGAGCGTCCAGCGCCTGCTGACCGTCGACGACGCGGCCGCCCAGCGGTACGCCGATCTCGTACCCGGCACGGCGGCGGCGAACCGGCAGATCCTGGCCCTGGGCAACAGCACCACCTACGGCGGCGCGGGCGGTTCGTACGCGACGGCGTCGGGCGGGAACGCGCTGTCCGCGCTCATCTCGCCGCACGAGCTGGGGCACTCGCTCGGCGGCCTCGACGACGAGTACGACTACTACGCGCGCAACGTCCCGGGTGGCGCCTACGAAGGCGGCGAGCCGGACTCGGTCCACCACACGCTGCTGACCGAGCCGCAGATGCGTGCCCAGCACGCGAAGTGGTGGCGCTGGCTGGGCGAGCCGAGCGAGGCCGGTGGCACGATCGGCCGGTACGAAGGCGGGCTGTACACCCAGACCGGCGTGTGGCGCCCGAGCGCGCATTCGATGATGAAGACCCTCGGCTACGCGTACGACCAGGTCGGCCGCGAGCGGATGACGCAGCGGATCTCGGCGAAGGTCCCGCTCGTCGCCGGCGGCACGCCGGCCGGCACGATCGGCGCGGACCGGGTCGTGTGGGTGCGCCCGATGCACCCGGTCGACCACCGGCTGGACGTCCGGTGGACGCTCGACGGCCGCGCGCTGCCCGGCCGCGAGGCGGTCGACCTGCGCCAGGCGCACGTGAAGCCCGGCCGCCACACGCTGACGGCGACGGTGACCGACCCGACGCCGTTCGTCCGCGACCCGGCGGTCCGCCCGTCCGCGACCCGGACCTGGACGGTCGACACGTCGGTCCGCACGCCGCCGGCGAGCGGGCCCGCGGTGGTGGCCTCGACGCCGACCTCACGCCCGGTCGGCGGCCACGACGTGGTGTACGTCGAGACCGGCGAACCGACGGGCTCGATCCCGGAAGTCGCCTGGATGCTGGACGGCCGGTACGCCGGAACCGGCGCCGACTACGCCCTGAACGCGTCCTGCGGATCACACACCCTCACGGCCACGACCGGCGGCACGACGGTGACGTGGACGGTGGACGCCACCGGCCCGCAGACGGCGGTGGAACTGCCCCCGGGCACGGTGTTCCACGGGTCGTTCACCATGCGGCTGACCTCGCCGGACGGAATGCCGGAGTTCCGCGTCGACGGCGACGGCTGGCACAAGTACTACGGCTGGCCGACGGACCCGGCCGCGCCTTACGTGTTCACGCCGCGCGGGACCGAGATCGACGGTCTGGCGTACGGCAACCTGGGGTCGGGCGGGCTGACGGTGTCACCGTTCGCCGAGCGGACGCCGGGGTACGGGACGCACCGCATCGAGTACCGGTCCATCGACGCGGCCGGCAACGTCGGTCCGACGCGCGCGGTCACGGTGACACTGCAGCCGTGACCGCGGGCGGCGGCGTTTCCGGGGCGCCGGTGAATCGGCCGGAAATCATTTCGGCGCATGTCCGGAATGGCTAGGTTGCCGGATTCGACTGGTTCGCCTGCATGGTGTAGACGACCGCCATGACGATCATGATCGCGGCCACCACCCCGCAGGCGACCATGATTCCGGTGCTGATTCCGGTCATCGACTTCGCTGCGGTGCACGTCGCCCGGAAGGTTGGGGACAGTCGCTGGTGGATGTCCCCGAACGTGGTGGAGCAGCTCGTGGCCTGCGCGGAGTTCTTCGCGTGCAGGATGAGGCCGATGACGACCCCGACGATGGACGCGACCAGGACGACCGGGAGCCATTTCGGATACGCTTTGAGCACGGCCGCACTTCCTTTCCGTGAATCCGTCCGGGTGGCCCTGGGTGGTCTCCCGAATCACACCACCCCCAGTCGCACTGCTTTGGCGTGGTGTTACGGACGTCGGATTAAGTGCTGTTTCACCGGAATTGGTGCGCAGGCAGAAAATTGTCTCCCGAATGGTCAGCGCGGCCGGCCCGGCACCCCCGGCCGCGTCTGCCACGGATGCGGTCCGTCCAAGGGCCGGTACTCCACGCCCAGTGCGTCCAGCCGCGGCAGGTGGTGGTCCCGCAACCGCGGCAAGAACTCCGCGTAGTCCCGTGGCCCGGAACTCCACGCCACCTCCGCGAACGCCGACAGCCGCGGGAACGCCAGGTAGTCCACCCGCCGGACGCTGTCCAGGTGCTCGCTCCACACCTGGGCCTGCACCCCGCGCAACCGCGGGCCCTCCAGCGCCGGCGAATACGCGTACACGTCCTCCAGCGTGTGCACCCAGCCGACCGGGATCGGCTCTTCCGGGTGCGAAGACTGCCGGTGGTCCAGGTACACGTGCTGCTCCGGGCACAGCACCACGTCGTGGCCGAGGGCAGCCGCCCGCAGGCCGGCCTCCTCGTTCCGCCACGAGCCGATCACCATCGGGGGCAGGTCGGGGATGTCGAGGACCTCGTCCCAGCCCATCGGCGTCCGGCCGCGCGCCACCAGGTGCGCGGCGAGCTGCCGGACGAACGCGCGGTGCTCGTCGGTTGCGCCCGGTGTCTCGTCGCCGCCCAGGGCGATCACCGGGGACGGGAAGATCTCCAGCAGGTGGTCGAACACCGTGCGGAAGAAGTCCAAAGTGGACGGCGTCGGCGAGAGCAGCGAAGTGCTGATACCCCAGGAATCCCAGACTTCGTACGACGACGCTGTCCCCAACGAGGGGTAGGCGGCCAGCGCGGCCCGCGCGTGGCCGGGGATGTCGATCTCCGGAACCACCGTGACGGCCCGCGAAGCGGCATACGCGACGATCTCCCGCAGGTCGTCACCTGTGTAGAACCCGCCGTGCGGGCGCCCGTCCTGGACACCTCCGGCGCCCACCATGGACGACGGCCGCCAGCCGCCCACCGACGTCAGGCGGGGGTACGCGGGGACCTCGAAGCGCCAGCCCTGGTCGTCGGTGAGGTGCAGGTTCAGCACGTTCAGCTTGTGCGCGGCCAGCAGGTCGACGAACCGGAGGACCTCCGCCTTGGTCCGGAAGTGCCGGGCGACGTCGAGCAGGCAGCCGCGCCAGCCGAACCGCGGGTGGTCCTCGACGACCCCGCACGGCAGCGCCGGAGGCGTGAACCCGGCCACCCGGAACGCGGCCGGCCCGGCGAGCTGCCGCAGCGTCTCGCGCCCGTAGACCTCCCCGGCGAGATCGGCCACCTCCAGAAGCACGCCGGACGGGGAAAGCGTGAGCCGGTACCCCTCCGGCGGCAGGGCCGCGGACCGGACCTCCACAGTGGACGGCCACGGGCACGAACCCGGCGCGGGCGTCACCGAAACCGGGCGGGGGAGCAGGGTGTCGAAAGCCATGTCAGCCCTTCACGGCGCCGGCCATGCCGGACACCAGCCGTCGTTGGACCAGGACGAAGAACACGAGCACCGGGATCGTCATCAGCGTCGAGGACGCCATCACCGCGCCCCAGTCGGTGTCCTCCGGCTTGAAGAAGACCAGGATCGCCTGCGGCAGCGTCTGGTTCTCGGTCTTGGAGATGATGAACGTCTTGGCGAAGAGGAAGTCGTTCCACGCGTGGATGAACGCCAGCACGCTGACCGCGACCAGCCCGGGCGCCACCAGCGGGAACAGGATCTGCCAGGTGAACCGCATCCGCGACGCGCCATCGAGCTTGGCCGCCTCTTCGAGTTCCACCGGCACCGCGGCGACGAACCCGCGCAGCATCCAGATCGCGAACGGCAGGCTGAACGCCAGGTGCACCAGCACCAGCGAACCCAGCTCGTTCAGGCCGAACGCCGGCACGACACCGCCGATCTGACGCATCAGGAAGAACAGCGGGATGGTCAGCGCCTCCACCGGCACCATCTGCGCGACCAGCGTCATCACCAGCAGCACCGTGCGGCCCTTGAACGAGAACCGCGTCAACGCCACCGCCGAGAGGAACGACAACAACAGCGACAGCGCCACGACCACCAAGGCCACGAGCAGGCTGTTGACGAAGTACCGCCCGAAGCCGGACACGGTGAGCACGCGCGAAAAGCTGTCGAACGACGGGCTGAACGTCCACGGCTTCGGTGAAGCCGACTGGATTTCGCCCGGCGGCTTCACCGCCGACAGCAGCATCCAGTACAGCGGGAACGCGACGATCGCGGCGATCACCACGGTGACGACCTCGGCGACCAGCCGCCCGGGGCGTTTCACAGCCATGCCGCGCTCCGGCGCTGCGACCGGACGTACAGCCCGGTGACCGAAAGCAGCAGCAGCGTCATCACGACTCCGATCGCCGAGCCGAGGCCGTACTCCTGCCCGGCGAAGGCCTGTTGGTACGCATACACGTTGAGGACCAGGTTGCGCCCGGCCACGCCGCCGCCGTTGGTCATCACGTAGATCTGGGTGAACACCTTGAAGTCCCAGATGATCGACTGGACGGTCGCGATCATCAGCAGCGGCCGCACCATCGGCAGCACGATCGTCCACGTCGTGCGCCACGCCGACGCGCCGTCGAGAGACGCGGCTTCGAGCACCTCGTCCGGCACGCCCTTGATCCCGGCGTACATCGTGACCAGCACGAACGGGAACGAGCACCAGATCACCTCGGCCGCGACCAGCCCGAACGCGCCGAGCGTGCCGAAGGTCCACGAGTGGTGCTCGAACGGCAGCCCGAGCCCGGTCAGCACCTCGTTGACCAGGCCGAAGTCGGTGTCGAAGAGGAACAGCCAGACGTAGGAACCCGCGATCGCCGGCGTCGCCCACGCGCCCAGCGCGGCCAGGAACAGCAGGGAGCGGGGCAGCGAACGCACCCGGCTCGCCAGCACCGCGAGGCCGGTGCCGACGACGAGTGAGCCGGCGACGCAGGCCGCGGCGAACCCGACCGTCTTGCCCAGCACGGTCCAGAACTGCGCCTGCGACAGCAGGTCCGCGTAGTTCGCGAACCCCAGGAACACCAGGGGCGCGTTGCCCGCGGCCTGCGGCTGGCCGTAGTCGTAGAACGAGATCAGGACCAGCTGGTAGATCGGGTAGGCCAGCAGCGCGGCGAGCAGGATACCCGCCGGGGCGAGGTAGAGCGCGGCGGCCCGGCCGTCCCGCCGCCGCGCCTTCGGGGCCGCGGCGACGGGCCGGATCTGCCGGGTGACCACTAGCCGAAGGCCTTGTTCATCGCCGCGGCCGCGTCGGCCAGTGCCGCCGCCGGGTCCTTCCCGCCGGTCGCGATCTGCTGCACGGCCGTCGGCAGCACGTTCTGGCTGTCGATCTTCGACCACGCCGGGGTCGCCGGGACGAACTTGGTGCCCGACTTCAGCGTGTCGACGAACGGCTTGAGGAACGGGTCGTTCGCCGCCAGCTTCTGCTGCACCGTGCTCAGCGTCGGCAGGTTGCCCATCGCCGTGTACATCTTCTCCTGGTACTTCGCGCCACCGAGCAGTTCGACGAAGTCCAGCGCGAGGCTGCGGTGCTTGCTCGCCTGGAACACGCCCAGGAGGTTGCCGCCGGCGAACGCGGGCGCGATGGTGCCCGCGGTGGCGCCCGGCAGCGGCACGACGGCGTACTTGCCCTTCACCGCGCCCTGCTCGACGGCCTTGCGGTTGAAGTCGCCGCCGATCGTCATCCCGGCCTTGCCGCCCGCGAACGCCGTGACGCTCTGGGTGCCGGTCAGGTTCGCGCACTGGGCCGGCGGGCAGACGTCGTCCTTGAGCAGGCTCGCGTACTGCGTCACGCCGGCCTTGGCCTGGTCACCGGTGACGGCCGACGTCCACTTGCCGCCCTCGTCCTTCGCCAGCTCACCGCCGTTGGCCCAGAGGAACGGCAGCATCGCGTAGGTGTACTTGCCGCCGACGGAGACGCCGTAGAGGTCCGGCTTGGCGGCGCGGATCCGGCGGGCGGTGTCGGTCAGCTCGGCCAGCGTCGCCGGCGGCTTGAGGCCGAGCTCGGTGAAGACGTCCGTGCGGTAGTACAACGCGCGGATGCCGGTGTACCAGGGCAGGCCGTAGGTCTTGCCGCCGGACTTCGCGGTGTCCAGCACGGTCGGGATGAGGTCCTTGCCCTCGCTCCACGCCGCCAGGTCACCGGTCAGGTCGGCGAGCGCGCCGGTCGCCGCGTAGCTGGAGACGTCGGTGTTGCCGAACTCGGCGACGTCGGGGGCGTTGGCTGGGTCGTTGAAGGCGCCGGAGAACTTGTCGGCGCGGCCTTCGACCGGCACCCACTGCACGTCGACCTCGACACCCGGGTGCGCGGCCTTGAACTCGGTGATCGCCTCCTTGACCGCGGCCTCCTTCGGCGCGCGGTTGGCTTCGTCGAACAGCCAGACGCGGACGGTGCCGGTCTTGTCGTCCCCGCCGCCGCCCGCGGGCGCGGACTGGGTGGGGGCGCAGCCGGCCAGCAGGGCGAGCGCAGCGACGAACGGCAGCAGTCTCATGGGTGAACCTCCCGTGGGGCCGTCGTGAGTGGTAAGGCGAGTTCTAACTCGCCTTACCACTCACGAGGCGAAGTAGACGGAGTTGACGCTGCCGACGGCGAGCTGGCCGGCGACCGCGCCGGGCAGGCCGGTGGCCGGGTCGCGCGGCAGCCAGGTGACGGTGCCGGAGCGCTGGTTCGAGACGTAGAACCAGCTTTCGGACGGGTCGAGAGCCACGTGCCGCGGCCAGTTCCCGCCGGTCGGCACCGTGGACACCAGCTTCAGCGTGGCGCCGGAAACGGAGAAGGTGGCCAGCGTGTTCGGGCCGCGGACGGAGGCGTAGGCGAACTTCCCGTCCCGCGACAGGACGATCTCGCCCGGGTACAGCTCACCGGTGCTCCCGGCGGGCACGGCCGGGACGACCGAGAGCGCTTTCAGCTTCCCGGCCGCCGCGTCCCAGCTCGCGACCGTCACCTCCGGCCGCAGTTCCTGCAGGATGTAGGCGAACGTCCCGGTCCGGTCGAACGCGAGGTGCCGCGGCCCGGCCCCGGCGGGCAGCTTCAGCTGCTGGTGCAGCGAAAGCTTCCCGGCGGCGAAGCCGTAGACGTACACCGAGTCCGCACCGAGGTCGACCGACAGCACCCAGCGGCCGGTCGGGTCGTTGACGACCTGGTGGGCGTGCGCCTGCCCGGAGTCGGCGTGGTGGGTCACCAGGTCGGTGGCCGCGCCGAGCTTGCCGCCGGCCAGGATCGGCAGCACGACGACGCTGCCCGAGCCGTAGTTCGCGGCCAGCACGTACTTCCCGCTCGAGTGCACGGAAAGGTGCGTCGGCGCGCCACCCTTCGACGAAACCTTGTTGAGCAGCTTCGGATTCGCGGGGTCGGCGATGTTCAGCGCCGAAACGTACCCGTTCGGGTCACCTTCGTTGGTCACGTACAGCGTCTTGCCGTCGGCGCTGCGGTCGAACCACGAGGTGTCGGTGATGCCGGGCACCGTGCGGACGGGGTTCAGCGCGGCGCCGGACCGGGTCGTGACGTCGAGCCCGTGCCCGGTCGCCCCGCTGGTGTAACTGCCGAGGTACACGGTTCCTCCGGCGAAGCAGCCTTTCGGCGTGGTGGCGGCCGACGCGAGCTGGCCGCCGAGAACGGTGGCGGCGCCCGCGCCGGCCGTGGCGCCGAGGAACGTACGACGGGTGAGTCCGGTCATCGTCTTTGTCTCCCAACGGGTTTCGGCGGTGACGGACTCCAGTATGGTCTAGACCACGGCCATGAGCAATGCCGAAACCCCGAATCCGGACACCGAAAGCACGGTTTCCAGCGCGGTCCAGGACTTCAGCGTCTGCGGCACGGTGAGGTTGAAGTACCGCGAAACGATCCAGAAGCCGCCGTCGTTGACGTGCGAGGCGATGATCGACCCGGCCGAGATCGCCATCACCAGCAGCGCCAGCTGGATCTGCGAATACCCGAGCTGGGCCACGGTCGGCGCGATGATCCCGCTCGTGGTCACGATGGCGACGGTCGCCGAGCCCTGCGCGATCCGCATGCCGCAGCTGATGACGTAGGCCGCTAGCAGCACCGGCAGGCCGGCGTCGTGCAGAGAGTCGGCCACGGCCTTGCCGATGCCGGTCGCCGAAAGCACCGCGCCGAAGAACGCGCCCGCACCGACGACCAGCAGGATCATCGCCACCGGCCGCAGCGACTTCGCGGCGAGCTCGTTGAGGTCCTTGCCCGTGAACCCGCGCCGCAGGCCCAGCAGCCAGGACGCGAGCAGCACGGCGACGGTCAGCGCGACCGCGGGCGTCCCGACGAACGCGGCGACGCCGGCGAGCGCGGAGCCCTTCGGCAGCCAGATGCTGCCGAACGTGCCGGCCAGGATCAGCACCAGCGGCACCGCGATGATCGCGGCGACCAGGCCCAGCGACGGCGCGTTCTCCTCGCGCTCGCCCTCTTCTTCGGCGATGACCATGTCCTCGGGGACGTCGACCGTGATGCGCTTGCCGATCCACGTCGAGTACAGCACGCCACCGATCAGGAACGCCGGGACACCGCAGGCCAGGCCCATCAGGATGATCCAGCCGAGCTCGACGTGCAGCAGGCCGGCCGCGGCCACCGGGCCGGGGTGCGGCGGCAGGAAGGCGTGCGTGATCGACAGGCCGGCCAGCAGCGGCATCGCGTACAGCACCAGCGACCGGCCGCCCTGGCGCGCGGCGACGTAGACCAGCGGGGCCAGCACGAAGATGCCGATGTCGAAGAACACCGGGATGCCGAACACGAACCCGGCGACGCCCATGGCCAGCGGCGCCCGCTTCTCGCCGAACGACCGCAGCAGCGCGCCGGTGAGCACCTTCGCGCCCCCCGAGCGTTCGAGGATCGACCCGAGGATCGTGCCCAGCCCGATGATCGCCGTGATGTGCCCGAGGATGCTGCCGAAGCCCTTCTCCAGCAGGGAGTCCGACGCCTTCTGCGCCGAGCCGACGATGGTGCCGACCGGCAGCCCCGCGGCCAGCGCCGTCAGCAGGCCGACGACGATCAGCGCGATGAACGGCTCCAGCTTGAGCTTGATGATCAGCACCAGCAGGACGGCGATCGAGACGGCGGCGAGCGTGAGCAGCCCGCCCGTGGTGTGTTGCAGCCAGTGGATCATCGGGCTCTCCGGGGGTTGCGCAGGGAGTGTCCGGCGAGGGCGCCGGTGGGGGATCCGTCGTCGAGGGCGGCGACGCCGTTGACGAAGACGTGGGTGATCCCGGCGGCGGCCTGCCGGGGATCGTCGAACGTGGCGGTGTCGGTGATCGTTTCGGGGTCGAACAGCACCAGGTCGGCGGCGTACCCGGCGCGGACCAGCCCGCGGTCGGCCAGCCGCAGCCGCCGCGCGGCCCGCCCGGTGAGGTGGGCGACGCACTCGGCGAGGTCCAGCACGCCGAGTTCGCGCACGTACCGGGCCAGGTAACGGGGGAACGTGCCCCACGCACGCGGGTGCGGCCGGGCGCCGACGAGCAGCCCGTCGCTGCCGCCGGTGTGCGTCGCGTGCCGCATGATGGCCTGGACGTTCTCCTCGTGCCCGACGTGCATCAGGCACGACGTCCCGAGCCGTTCGTCGAGCAGGGTGTCGAAGTACAGCTTCGCCGGTTCGGTGCCGTTTGTGCGGGCCGAAGCGGCGACGCTGTGCCCGACGAGGTGGGCGTTGTGCTCGTGGCGGACACCGTTGATTTCGATGGCCTCCCAGTCGATCGGGACGCCGTGCGCACCGTCCGAACCGGACTCTTCGACGGCCTCGCGGATCCGCTCGCGTTCGTCCACATCGGACAGCCGGGCGAGGGTGGCGTCGAGGCCGCCTTCGGTGGCCCAGCTCGGCAGCAGCGCGCTCAGGTAGGTCGCGCCCGGCAGGTACGGGTAGGTGTCGAGCGAGATGTCGCAGCCGTCGTCGAGGGCGTCGTCCAGCAGCTTCAGCAGGTCGGGTGCCTTGCCCCTGTTGACCGAGAAGTTCATCGTCGCGTGGGCCAGGTGCAGCGGGCAGCCCGACCGGCGCGAGACGTCGATCATCTCGGCAAACGCTTCCAGCGCGCCCTTGCCGTAGCTGCGGTGGTGCGGGCTGTAGAACCCGCCCAGCTCGCCGACCACCCGGCACAGCTCGACCAGCTCGCTCGTCTCCGCGTACATCCCCGGCGTGTAGGTGAGGCCGGACGACATCCCCATCGCGCCCTCGGTCAGCCCGGTGGCGACGAGTTCCTTCATCCGGTTCAGCTCGGCGTCCGTGGCCGGGCGGTCATCCCAGCCGACGGCGAGCATCCGGACCGTGCCCTGCGGCACCAGGTAGGCGGCGTTGACGGCGATACCCCGGTCCAGGCGGTCGAGGTACCCGCCGACCGAGCGCCAGTTCCAGTCGAACCCGGGCGGATCGTCGTTCCAGCCCGCCAGTTGCTGCCGAAGCGCCTCCAGCACGACATCGTCGACGGGCGCGTACGACAGCCCGTCCTGCCCGAGCACCTCGGTCGTGACACCCTGGGTGATCTTCGCCGGGTGCTCCGGGTTGGCCAGCAGCTGCAGGTCGGAGTGCGAATGCATGTCGATGAACCCGGGCGCGAGCACCAGGCCGCCGGCGTCGATGGTCCGGCCGCCGGTCAGCGTCCCCGCGTCGGCGACCTCCGCGATCCGGCCGTCGCCGATGCCGACGTCGTGCCGGGCGAGCGGTGCGCCGGTGCCGTCGGCGACCAGGGCGTTCCGGATGACGACGTCCATCAGAACCACGTCCGGACGTAGTCGACGACGGTTTCGCCGTCGGCCGCGGTCACCGGCAGCAGCGGCCACTTGTCGAAGACCGTGCACGGGTGGGACATCCCGAGCCCGACCCAGTCGCCGACCTCGACCGGCGACCCCGGCGGCAGCGCGAGGAACGCGTGCTGGTCGTTCAGCTTCGTGACGACGTGCCCGTCGAGCGGTTCGGCGGGCCCGCCCGGTGTGCGGCGCAGCTGTGGTTCGGGCATGCCCTCGTCGAAGGAGGCGTCCCGCTTGCCGATGGTGAGCAGGGCGAGCTCGTCCGACGGCTTCGACGTCACCTGCGCCCACGCCCGCAGCGCCGGCCGGAAGGAGTCGACGCCGTCGATGCGCGGGTGCTCGCCCAGCGGGGAGATCTCGCGGTAGAAGCCGTCGTCGTGGGTGACGTAGGCGCCGCTGCGCAGCACCGGCAGCACGTCGAGACCGTCCGGCCACGGCTTCGTCAGCTCGTTCGCGACCTGGTCGAAGTACGCGCTCCCGCCGGCGGTGACGATGATCTGCCCGTCGAGGAGTCCCTTGTCCGCGAACGAGATCGCGAGGTCGCGCAGGGCGTCCACATAGGAGCTGATCTTGTGCAGCGCGGCTTCGTCGGTGCCGTGGGACAGCGCGCCTTCGTAGCCGCCGGTGCCGCGCAGCCGCAGCACCGGGCTCGCCTGGACCGCCTCGGCGATCGCCAGCGCGGTCGCGGTGTCGCGGACGCCGGTGCGGCCGCCGTCGGCGCCCAGCTCGACCAGGACGTCCACCGGGCGTTCGGTGCCTTCGAGGGCCGCGGTCATCAGCTCGACGCCGCGGACCGAGTCGACCCAGCAGACGAACTCGAAATCCGCGTCGGCCGCCAGCTCGGCGGCCAGCCAGCGCAACCCCGCGGGGTCGAGGAACTGGTTGGCCAGCAGGATCCGGGACACCCCGAAGGCGCGGTAGATCCGCAGGTGACCGGCGTTCGCGCAGGTCACGCCCCAGGCGCCGTGCTCGATCTGGCGGGCGAACAGCTGTGGTGCCATGGTCGTCTTGCCGTGCGGGGCGAGCACGACCCCGCGGGCGGCGCACCACGCGGCCATCGTCCGCAGGTTGTGTTCGAGCGCCTCCTCGTCGAGCACGACGATGGGCGCGAAGAACCCGTCGGCGAACAGGTTGAGCCGGCGCTCCGCTGCTTCGTGCAGCGTGAGCCCGGTGAGGGCGGGGGCGGCCGAGCGGAAGCGCCAGTCGATCCGCTCCTGGCGGAGGGCATCGAGCGCGGCGGTGTTCATGGTGCATACGTTCATCGGCGGCGACCTCTGTTGCGTATGTTGCAACGACTGTTGCGCATTTTGAGTGCCATAGGTGTAGCATCCGGGTCGCCACAGGTCAACGGGGTGAAGGGCAGGGAGACGGAAAGTGACAAGCGGGCCCGAGGTGTTGTGCGTGGGCGAGACGATGGCCCTGTTCGTGCCCGCCGAACCCGGCCCGCCGGACGAGGTGAAGCGGTGGGTGCGCACCATTGGCGGCGCCGAGTCGAACGTGGCCTGCAACCTGCCCACGCTGGGGATCCGCAGCGGCTGGGTGAGCGCGGTCGGCGACGACCCGTTCGGCCGCGCGATGCTGCGCGAGGTCGCGTCCCACGGCGTCGACGTCAGCGCCTGCTACGTCGACCCGGCCCGGCCGACCGGGCTCTACGTCAAGGAAAGCGGCGCCGGCGGCAGTCCCGTGCGCTACTACCGGGCGGGCTCGGCCGCCTCCGGGATGGGCCCTGAGCTGCTCGACCGGCTCGACCTCGACGGCGTCCGCGTGCTGCACCTGTCGGGGATCACGCCCGCCCTTTCGGACAGCTGCCTCGCGCTGGTGCGCGCCCTCCTGGACTCCCCCCGCGGCGACCGGCTGATCTCGTTCGACGTCAACCTGCGGCCTGCCCTCTGGCTGGGCCGCGATCCGGGCCTGCTCGCCGACCTGGCCGGGCAGGCCGACATCGTCCTGACCGGCGACGACGAGGCCCAGCGGGTGTGGGGGACCGGCGACCCGGCCGAGCTGCGGGCCCTGCTGCCGCAGCCGCGCACGCTCGTGGTCAAGCACGGCGAACGTGGCGCGACGCTGGTCGAGGGCGAACCGCTGTTCGCGCCCGCGCTGCGGGTCGACGTCGTCGAGCCGGTCGGCGCCGGTGACGCGTTCGCCGCCGGGTTCCTCGCCGCGACCCTGCGCGGCGCCCCGCCCTTGGAGCGGCTTCGGCAGGGGCACCTCCAGGCCGCCGTCACCCTGCTCACGCACGACGACGTCGGGGTGCCGCTGCCGCGCGAGGTCGTGGCTACCCTGCTGCAGGCGGACCCGGGCGAGTGGCGTTCGGCGCGGCTGACCGGAGAGGGCGTGGTGCGCACATGAGCCAGAGTCTGGACCGCGCGCTGACGTTGCTGAACTCCATCGCGCAGGACGCGCGGACCCTCGACGACCTCGCCGACGAGATCGGCGTGCACAAGTCGACCGTGCTGCGCCTGCTGCGCACCCTCGAGCAGCACCACTTCGTCCGCCGCGAAGGCACCCGGTACTACCGGCTCGGCAGCGCCATGTTCGACCTCGCCAACCAGGCCCTGGACTCCTTCGACGTCCGGCGCAGCGCCCACCCGGCCCTGGCCGCCCTCAACGCGCGCACCGGGCACACCGTGCACCTGGCCAGCTACGAGGACGGCGAAGTCGTCTACATCGACAAGTTCGAAGGCCGGCACTCGGTGCGGATGTACTCGCGCATCGGCAAGCGCGCGCCGCTGCACTGCACCGCGGTGGGGAAGGTGCTGGTCGCGGCCATGCCGGTGGCCCGCCGCGAGGAGATCGCGCGGTCGATCGAATACCCGGTGCGGACGCCGAACACGATCACCACGCCGTCGGACTACCTGGCCGAACTGGAGCGGGTCGACCGGCTCGGGTACGCCGTCGACAACGCCGAGCACGAGGACTTCATCCACTGCATCGCGGCGCCGGTGCGGGGGACCGGTGGCGAGGTGCTCGCCGCCGCGTCGATGTCGGTGCCGAAGGTGCTGCTCGACTACGACGGCCTGCTGGCGCTGGTGCCGGACCTGCGCGCCGCCACGAAGGAAGCTTCCGTCCACAGTGGATGGACGGAGAACGGAAAGGGGCACTGATGAGCAAGACGGCAGTTTCCACCGAGAACGCGCCGAAGCCGCCGGCGAAGTTCTCGCAGGCCGTCCGCAAGGGGAACCTGCTGCAGGTCGCCGGCCAGGTCGCCTTCGACCCGGCCACGAACGAGATCGTCGGCGACGACGTCGTGGGCCAGACCCGGCAGACGTTCAAGAACATCGAGGCCGTGCTGGCGGAGGCGGGCTCGAGCCTCGCGGACGCGATCATGGTCCGGGTGTACCTGACCGACACCGCGCACTTCGCGCCGTTCAACGAGGTCTACAACGAGCTGATCGGCGACGCGCCGCACGCCGCGCGCACGACGGTGTACGTCGGGCTGCCGGGCGAACTGCTCGTCGAGATCGACGTGCTCTGCGTGCTGGACTGAGCCTTCGGTGGGCCGGGCCTGCCCGGCCCACCGGTTCAGCCGAGGACGCTCGTGTAGCCGTTGAGCGCGGGCTGCCCGCCGAGGTGGGCGTAGAGCACGTTCGAGTCGCGCGGGATTTCGCCGGTGCCGACGAGATCGATGAGGCCCGCCATCGACTTGCCCTCGTACACCGGGTCGGTGATCATCCCTTCCAGTCGGGCGCACGTCCCGATCGCATCCACAGTGGACTTGTCGGGGATGCCGTAGATGCCGGCGTGGTAGCGGTCGTCCAGCTCGACGTCCGCGATCTCGCCGGCGCCGATCAGCTCCGCGGTGTTCCGCGCGATGCGCGTGACCTGCGCGAGGGTCTCGGCCGGCTTCGCCGAGGCGTCGATGCCGAGGATGCGGCGCGGCTTGCCGCTCGAGGCGGCGCCGGCCACCATCCCGCCCTGCGTGCTGCCGGTGACCGAGCAGACGATCACGGTGTCGAAGAAGACGCCGAGTTCCTCCTCTTGGGCCTCCAGCTCGACGATCCAGTTCGCGAAACCGAGGCCGCCGAGCCGGTGGTCGGAGGCGCCCGCGGGAATGGCGTACGGCTTCCCGCCGCGCTCTTCGATCTCGGCGACCGCGTCCTCCCACGCCTGTTTGAACCCGATGCCGAAGCCGGCCTCGACCAGCCGGACGTCGGCGCCGAGGATCCGCGACAGCTGGATGTTGCCGACCTTGTCGTAGAGCGGGTCGTGCCAGTCGACCCAGCTCTCCTGCACCAGCACGGCCTTCAGCCCGGCGCGCGCCGCGGCCGCGGCGACCTGGCGGGTGTGGTTGGACTGGACGCCGCCGATGGAGACGAGCGTGTCGGCCCCCTGGGCGAGCGCGTCGGCGACGAGGTACTCCAGCTTGCGGGTCTTGTTCCCGCCGAAGGCGAGGCCGGAGTTCACGTCCTCGCGCTTGGCCCAGACCCGCGCGCCGCCGAGGTGGGCGGACAGCCGGTCCAGCGGGTGCACCGGCGAGGGCCCGAACAGCAGCGGGAAGCGGGGGAAGTCGGCGAGGGTCACTGTTCCTCCAGCAGGTCGGTCCAGATGGTCGAAATCACGGAGACGGCGGTCTCGGCGTCGCGCTTCTCGAGCGCGTCGATGAGGTTCGTGTGGCGCTTGACGGAGTTCCAGGCCAGCGTCGAGCTGAACCGGGCGTGTTCCAGGCGGCGCAGCAACGGCGTGTAGCGGTCGAGGGTCGCGGCCACGGCGGCGTTGCCGGCCAGGCGGACCGGGACGTCGTGCAGCTCGTCGTCCGCCTGCACGGCCGCCGCGATGTCCCGGGCTTCGATGGCGGCGGCGAACCGGTCGTTGGCCGCGCGCATCGCGGCGATGTCTTCCCGGCGGATCTTCGGCACGGCTTGCCTGACGGCGAACTCGTGCAGCAGCCGGACGATCTCGCGGGCGTCGAGCACGTCGGGGGACATCACCTCGGAGACCCGCGTGTAGCTCTGCGGCTTGGAGTCGACGAGGCCGTCGTCGGTCAGACGCAGCAGGGCCTGGCGCACCGGGGCGCGGGACAGGCCGAGCTGGTCCGCGAGATCGGCGTCGCGCAGCGGGGTGCCGGGCGGCAGCGTGCCGTCGACGATCGCGCGGCGGATGCGGTCGTAGGCCTCGTCGCGGAGCAACGGGCGAGTGACCTTTGAGAGACTCACATCTAACATGTTAGATGTCGGAAGCCTCGTCCGGTAACAACCGGACGAGTGAAAGGTCAGTAGACGGGGCCGGTGTACTTCTCGCCGGGGCCCTGGCCGGGCGGATCCGGGACGACCGAAGCTTCGCGGAACGCCTTCTGGAGCGACTGCAGCCCGTCGCGCAACGGGCCGGCGTGCAGGCCCAGGTACTCCGCCGACGCCGTCACGAGCCCGGCGAGCGCGGTGATCAGGCGGCGCGCCTCGTCGAGGTCGCGGTGCGGCGACGTCTCGGGGTCGGCGTCGGCGAGGCCCAGGCGTTCGGCGCCGGCCGACAGCAGCATCACCGCTGCCCGGCTGATCACCTCCACGCTCGGGATCTCCTCGAGGTCGCGGGAGGAATACGGGGGCTGTTCGGCGGGTTGATCTGACACGTCTGGTACCCTTCCACGAGCGACCAGCCCCCGAGCGATCGGGGGCGGCAAGTGGAGCCCCGCTCCCACCCGCGTCACCGTACAGGTGTCCGGGTCCGGTCTCGCCCGGGCGTGCAGCCCAGGGTGAAGAAGTGTCCTCCGGGACACGATCGGAAACAGAGTGGGCCCCGCGCACCGCATGGTGTCGTGGGGCCTTCGCTATGTGGGCACCAGGTCGAAACGAGAACAGGAAACATTCCTCGGACCAAGGAGGCCCCATCAGCTCCGAGACACGCATCAACGACCGAATCCGGGTGCCGGAGGTCCGACTCGTCGGCCCCGCCGGCGAACAGGTCGGCATCGTCCGGATCGAGGATGCGCTGCGCCTGGCGCAGGAGAACGATCTCGACCTCGTCGAGGTCGCGCCGCAGGCCCGCCCGCCGGTGTGCAAGCTCATGGACTTCGGCAAGTTCAAGTACGAGAGCGCGCAGAAGGCCCGCGAGTCCCGCCGCAACCAGCAGCTGACCGTCATCAAGGAACAGAAGCTGCGCCCCAAGATCGACCAGCACGACTACGAGACCAAGAAGGGTCACGTGTCGCGCTTCCTGGCGGCCGGCAACAAGGTCAAGGTCACGATCATGTTCCGTGGTCGCGAGCAGTCCCGGCCGGAGCTCGGCTTCCGGCTGCTGCAGAAGCTCGCCGACGACGTGACCGAGCTGGGCTTCGTGGAGTCGTCGCCCAAGCAGGACGGTCGAAACATGATCATGGTGCTGGCCCCGCACAAGAACGTGAAGCCGAAGGCGAAGGCCGAGACGGCCCCCGAGGCGTAAGCGCCGACCAGCACGAGTCCAGCGGCTCACCGGAATCTCCGGTGAGCCGCCGCACGAAAGAGGACAGAAATGCCGAAGATGAAGACCCACAGCGGGACGTCCAAGCGCATCCGCAAGACGGGTACGGGCAAGCTGCGCCGCCAGATGACCGGCCGGCGCCACCGCATGGAGAAGAAGTCCAGCCGCGTGACCCGCCGTCTCGAGGGCACCACCGAGGTGTCGAAGACCGAGGCCGGCCGCGTCAAGCGCCTGCTCGGCATCTGATCCCGCAGAACTTGCTCTAACCACCCCGGGGCGGCCCCCTCGCCCCCTGAAATCGACAGGATGGACCCGTGGCACGCGTCAAGCGGGCGGTCAACGCCCAGAAGAAGCGTCGCGCAACTCTCGAACTGGCCAGCGGCTACCGCGGCCAGCGTTCGCGGCTGTACCGCAAGGCCAAGGAGCAGACGCTTCACTCGCTCAACTACGCCTACCGGGACCGCCGTGCCCGCAAGGGTGACTTCCGCCAGCTGTGGATCACCCGCATCAACGCGGCGGCCCGCGCGAACGGCGTGACCTACAACCGGTTCATCCAGGGCATCAAGGCCGCGGGTGTCGAGGTCGACCGCAAGATCCTCGCGGACCTGGCCGTCAACGACGCCGCCGCCTTCACCGCGCTGGCCGAGCTCGCCAAGGCCAACGTGAACACCGGCGAAGCGAAGTCGGCCTGACCGGCAGCTTTCCGCGACCCGGGGCGGATCCGTTCACCGAGCGGACCCCCCGGGTCGTTGCTG
The DNA here is from genome assembly GCF_040609695.1 of Amycolatopsis sp. NPDC004625. NCBI lineage: Bacteria > Bacillati > Actinomycetota > Actinomycetes > Pseudonocardiales > Pseudonocardiaceae > Amycolatopsis > Amycolatopsis sp. NPDC004625. The sequence continues at coordinate 20,882 of NZ_JBEXKX010000025.1, read as the reverse complement.
CGCGCAAGCTGACGCGGCGCGCGGAACGCGACAGGACCGGCCGGTTCCTGGCCGAAGGCGCCAACGCCGTCGAGGCCGCGCTGGCCGACGGCACGGTGTACGAGCTGTTCGTCACCTCTCGTGCGGCGGACCAGCACGCGGCCCTGGTCGACGCGGCCCGCGCGGCCGGTGTCGGCGTCTCGCCGATCACCGACCGCGCCGCGGACGGGCTCTCGGAAACCGTGACGCCGCAGGGCATCGTGGCCGTCTGCGCGCTGCTCGACCGGCCGCTCGAGGAGGCTGTGACCCCGGCCGCCCGGCTCGTGGTGGTGCTGGTCGACGTGGCCGACCCCGGCAACGCGGGCACGGTCATCCGCGTCGCCGACGCGGCGGGCGCCGACGCGGTGGTCCTGGCCGGCGACACGGTCGACCCGCACAACGGCAAGTGCGTCCGCGCGGCCGCCGGCAGCCTCTTCCACCTGCCGATCGCGCGCGTCCGCGACGTCCACGCCGCGCTCGCCGCCTGCTCGGGCGCGGGCCTGAAGACGTTCGCCGCCCACGGCTACGCCGACGCCGAACTCGATCGGGTGGACCTCACCGAGCCGACCGCGTGGGTGTTCGGCAACGAGGCCCACGGCCTGCCCGCCGACGTCCTCGACCGGGCCGACCTCGCCGTCCGCATCCCCCTGTACGGCCGGGCGGAAAGCCTGAACCTGGCCACCGCGGCCGCCGTCTGCGTGTACACGAGTGCGCTGGCGGCGCGGCGCTGACCTGCGAGTAGGCTGCCGCGGTATCCATTGTGGCCACTTGGGGGGATCCATGGGCAGGCTTGCTCGTTCGTACGCGTTGTTCGTCGCCTCGTTCCGGGTGCTGCGCGCCCACAAGGGCCTGGCGTGGTTCCCGGTGCTCGCCGGGATCGCCGGGCTGCTGGTCGCCGGGGTGTTCCTGACGCCGGCGTTCTTCGCCTCGCACGCCGAAATCACCGGCCAGGGCCGGATCACCGCCACCTCGTGGGTGCTGCTCGGGGCGTTCTACCTGGTCTCGGCGTTCGCCACGATCTTCTTCAACGCCGCCCTGATCTCCCAGGCCGACGTGGCGCTGCGCGGCGACGGCGGGGTGCCGGGCGTCGGCGCCGGCCTGGCCGCGGCGAGCCGTCGCTGGCCGGCGCTGCTCGGCTGGGCCGGCGTCACCGCGACGGTCAGCGTCGTGCTGCGGACGATCGAAGAGCGGCTCGGGTTCCTCGGCAGCATCATCAGCGGCCTGATCGGCATGGCGTGGCGGTTCACCACGTTCCTCGTGCTGCCGGTGGTGATGCTCGAAGGCACCGGCGTCCGCGGCGGCGTCAAGCGCTCGGTCGAGCTGTTCCGCCGGACCTGGGGCGAGAACGTCGCCGGCACCGCCGGCCTCGGCCTCGTCGGGTTCCTGCTCACCCTGGCCGGGTACGTCGTGTTCCTCGGCGGCGGGTTCCTGCTCGGCGGCACGGCCACGGTGTTCGCCGCGGTCGGGCTGGCGATCGTCTGGACCCTGCTGGTGGCCGTCTTCACCACCACGTTGTCCGGCATCTACCAGGCGGCGCTGTACCGCTACGCCGCCGACGGCGTGGTGCCCGGCGACTTCGCGTCGGTCGACTTCGCGGAGGCGTTCCGCGCCCGCTGACCGTGCGTCCGCACGCCCCCGGGGCGACCGGGGGCGGGCGGAGCCGATCCCCTAGACTTTTCCCGCCTTTGACCTCTCGCGCGCCGTGTGCGGCGGAGCGCGAACGACCAGTCCCAGCGGACGCCGAGGAGTTATGTCCGGAGCCACGGAGAAGGAAGCCCAGGGCGCGGTGCTCGCCCCCGAGACGCTGCAGGAGGCGGTCAAGGCCGCCCAGGCGGCGTTCGCCGCCGCGACCGGGCTCGAAGCGCTGGCGGAGGTCAAGCCGGCGCACCTCGGCGACCACGCGCCGCTGCTGCTGGCCCGCCGGGAGATCGGCGCCCTGCCCAAGCAGGAGAAGGCCGAGGCGGGCAAGCGTGTCAACGAGGCGCGACAGGCCGTCCAGGCGGCCTTCGACGAGCGTCGCGCCGAGCTGCAGGTGGAGCGCGACGAGCGCGTGCTGCGTGAAGAAGCCGTCGATGTCACGCTGCCGTGGGACCGCGTCCCGCGCGGCGCCCGGCACCCGATCAGCACCATCTCCGAACGCGTCGCCGACGCGTTCGTCGCGATGGGGTACGAGGTCGCCGAGGGCCCGGAGCTCGAAGCCGAGTGGTTCAACTTCGACGCGCTGAACTTCGGCAAGGACCACCCGGCCCGCCAGCTGCAGGACACGTTCTACGTCGGCGAGGAGGACTCCGGCCTGGTGCTGCGCACGCACACCTCGCCGGTCCAGGCGCGCACGCTGCTGCACCGCGACCTGCCGGTGTACGTCGTGTGCCCCGGCCGCACGTACCGCACCGACGAGCTCGACTCGACCCACACGCCGGTGTTCACCCAGGTCGAGGGCCTCGCGGTGGACAAGGGCATCACCATGGCGCACCTCAAGGGCACGCTCGACGCCTTCGCCCGCGCGATGTTCGGCGAGAACTCCAAGACCCGCCTGCGCCCGCACTTCTTCCCGTTCACCGAGCCGTCCGCCGAGGTCGACGTCTGGTTCGAGGAGAAGAAGGGCGGCCCCGGCTGGGTCGAGTGGGGCGGCTGCGGCATGGTCAACCCGAACGTGCTGCGCGCCTGCGGTGTCGACCCCGAGGTGTACTCGGGCTTCGCCTTCGGCATGGGCATCGAGCGCACCCTGCAGTTCCGCAACGGGATCCCGGACATGCGCGACATGGTGGAGGGCGACGTCCGCTTCACCCTTCCCTTCGGAACGGAGGCGTAGTGCGAGTCCCAGTCAGCTGGCTGACCGAACACCTCGAGCTCGCGGACGAGGTCACGCCGCAGGACCTGGCCGACGCGTTCGTCCGGATCGGCATCGAGGTCGACGACCTGAGCGAACTCGGCCCGGTGACCGGCCCGCTGGTCGTCGGCCGGGTCGCCGAGGTCGAGGAGCTCACCGAGTTCAAAAAGCCGGTGCGCTTCTGCCGCGTCGACGTCGGCGAGCCCGCCGACGAAGCGGAGCTCGCGGACGAACTCGACGACGAGGACGACGACGAAGACGGCGAGTTCGACGAGGGCCCGCACGGCATCAAGACCCGCGGCATCATCTGCGGCGCGCGCAACTTCACCGAGGGCGACCTGGTCGTCGTCGCGCTGCCCGGCGCGGTTCTGCCCGGCGACTTCACCATCGCCGCCCGCAAGACCTACGGCCGGATCAGCGACGGCATGATCTGCTCGGCCCGCGAGCTCGGCCTCGGCGACGACCACACCGGCATCCTGGTCCTGCCGCCGGGCACGGCCAGCCCGGGCGACGACGCGAGCGAGCTGCTCGGCCTGAACGACTCGGTGATCGAGCTGGCCCCGACCCCGGACCGCGGCTACGCGCTGTCGATCCGCGGGCTGGCCCGCGAGTTGTCCAACGCGCTCGACGTGCCCTTCGGCGACCCGGCCCTGCTGGAGGTCCCGGCGGCCGAGGGCGACGCCTGGCCGGTCCACGTCGAGGACACCGACGGCTGCCCGCGGTTCGTGCTGCGCCGGGTCACCGGCCTGGACGCGACGGCGCCGTCCCCGTGGTGGATGCGCCGCCGGCTGATGCTGGCCGGCATCCGGTCGATCTCCCTGGCCGTGGACGTCACGAACTACGTGATGCTCGAGCTCGGGCACCCGTTGCACGCGTTCGCCACGAAGGCCATCCAGGGCGACCTGGTGGTGCGCCGGGCGAAGCCGGGCGAGAAGCTGACCACGCTGGACGACGTCGAGCGCGCGCTCGACCCGGACGACATCGTCATCGCCGACGACAGCGGCGTCATCTCGCTGGCGGGCACGATGGGCGGCGCGAGCACCGAGATCACGACGGAGAGCACCGACGTCCTGCTCGAGGCGGCGCACTGGAACCCGGCGGCGATCAGCCGCACGGCCCGCCGCCACAAGCTGTTCTCCGAGGCGGCCAAGCGGTTCGAGCGGTTCACCGACCCGCAGCTCTGCGCGGCCGCCGTCGAGCTGGCGGCCCGGCTGCTGCGCCAGTACGGCGACGCGGCGATCCAGCCCGGCCGCACCGACGAGGGCGCGGTCGAGCCGAACCCGCCGGTCGTGATGCCGATCAACCTGCCCGACAAGGTCGCGGGCGTGAGCTACCAGCGCGGCGTGACGGTCCGCCGGCTGACCCAGATCGGCTGCAAGGTCGCGGTCAGCACGGGCGACGACGGAACGGGCCTGGTCACGGCGATCCCGCCGTCCTGGCGCGGCGACCTCCGCCAGCCGGCGGACCTGGTCGAAGAGGTGCTGCGCCTGGAGGGCTACGACAGCATCCCGTCGACGCTCCCGGCGGCCCCGGCCGGCCGCGGCCTGACCGACGCGCAGCGCCGTGTCCGCGGGGTGGCCCGGGCGCTGGCCGAGGCGGGCTACGTCGAGGTGCGGCCGTTCCCGTTCGTCGGCGACGCGGTCTGGGACGCGTTCGGCCTGCCGGCCGACGACGTCCGCCGCAAGACCGTGGTGGTCCGCAACCCGCTGGAGGCCGACCGCAACCGCCTGGCGACGACGCTGCTGCCGGGCCTGCTGGACACGCTGCAGCGCAACGTGTCGCGCGGGATGAAGGACGTCTCGCTCTACCACATCGGCCAGGTGGTCCTCCCGGCCCCGAACCCGCTGAAGGTTCCCGACCTCGGCGTCGACCGGCGGCCGTCCGACGAGGAGCTGGCCGTGCTGGAGGCGGCGGTGCCGCAGCAGCCGCTGCACGTGGCGGTGGTCCTCGCGGGCAACCGGCGCCGAGCGGGCTGGTGGGGCGAAGGCGAGCGGGCGAACTGGGCCGACGCGGTCCAGGCGGCCCGCACGGTCGCGGAGGCGGCCGGGATCGAGCTGACGGTCCAGGCGGCCGACCTGCCGCCGTGGCACCCGGGCCGGTGCGCGCAGCTGCGGGTGGGCGACTGGCCGGTCGGCCACGCGGGCGAGCTGCACCCGAAGGTGGTCGAGGCCCTGGGCCTGCCGCCCCGGACGGTGGCGATGGAGCTGGACCTGGACGCGATCCCGCTCCCGGACGCCCGCCCGGCCCCGAGCGTGTCGGGTTACCCGCCGGTGCTGCTGGACGTGGCCCTGGTGGCCGCGGCCGACGTGCCCTCGGCGGACCTGGCCGAGGTCCTGCGCACGGGCGCGGGCGAGCTCCTGGAGGAGATCACGCTGTTCGACGTGTACGCGGGCGAGCAGGTGGGCGAGGGCAAGCGATCCCTGGCGTACAAGCTCCGGTTCCGGGCCGCGGACCGGACGCTGACGGTCGACGAGGCAACAAAGGCCCGCGACGCGGCAGTGGCCGCAGCCGGCGAGCGCTTCAGCGCAACCCTGCGCGCCTGACGGTTCGGCAGATGGTGCGGTGAGGGCCAAACCAGCCCTCACCGCACCCCTGCACCGCCCGACCCTCCAGCCACGCGACCCGACCCCCTGGGTACGCGAGCCGACCCCCTGGGTACGCGAGCCGACCTCCTGGGTACGCGAGCCGACCGCTCAGGTACGCGAGCCGGCCGTTCAGTCACGCAGGCCGGCTCAGCCGAGGTGCTTCAGCGCCTCCCGTCTCGACAACCCGGACAACCCCGGGTGATCGTCCACGAACGACCGGACCCAGCCCGGCGCCGTCTTCGCGTAGTCCCGCAGCGCCCAGCCGATCCCCTTCCGCAGGAAGAACTCCGGCTCCGCGATCGCCGGCTCGATCGCACCGCGCAGCAAGTCCGTGTCCGTCTCCACCTTGGCCCCGACCTGGCAGATGATTGCCGTGCGGCGGCGCCAGAGGTCGGCGCCCGCCGCCCACGCGCGCATCACCGGCGTGACCCTCGCCCGATCGGCCCGCAGGATCGGCCCGATCCGGCGGATCGCGAGCTCGTCCATGTAGTCCCACCACGCCCCGCCGACGATCATTTCCTCGTACACCGGCAGCAGCTCCGGATCCTGCCACCGCCGGTACGCCCGGTACCCGGAAAGATCGATCGCCGCGTAGCGTTCCTCGCGATATCCGGCGGTCCGCCACAGCTCCAGGACCGTCGCCGAATATGTCACCCGATCGGGCAGTACGTGGTCGGCCAGCACGTGCTTGAGGAGGGCGCTGCGCTGGGGTTTCGGCACGCCGCGGAAGGGCATGGCCGACTTCATGTACGCCTGCATCGACGGCGCTTTCGCCGGGTCAGCCAGCTCGGCGAGCCCGTCGCGGATTTCCTTGACCAGTCCTTGGTCCGCGCTCATCCGTCCTCCCGTCGCCGCACAGGTACCGACGAAAGGCGGATGGCGGAAGCCGCGTCGGTCAGCGAGATTGTCCAGGGTTGCCGGTAGTTTCGTCGAAATCTGGCGAACGCTGTCGAATGCGGATGAAAAGGACGACTGTGAAAAGAATCGTTGCCGCTGTTGCCGCGGCGGGGCTCGCGGCCGGGCTGATGGCCGCCGCGCCCGCCGCGTCGGCGGATCCCGGGGCGCAGTTCAGCCCCGCGCCGATCGCCTGGGGCCCTTGCACGTCGGCGAGCCTCAAGGCCAACGGCGCCGAGTGCGGCTTCCTCGAAGTGCCGATGGACTACGCGAAGCCGGGCGGGGCGAAGGTCTCCGTCGCGGTGTCGCGGATCAAGCACAAGACCGCGCAGTCCCAGGGCATCATGCTGGTGAACCCGGGTGGTCCCGGTGGCTCCGGCCTCGGCCTGTCGGTGCTCGGCAAGTACGTGCCGAACCATGCGGGTGACAACTACGACTGGATCGGCTTCGACCCGCGGGGCGTCGGGTCCAGCAAGCCCGCGATCAGCTGCGACGGGAACTACTTCAGCTACGACCGGCCCGCCTACGTGCCGACCACGGTGCAGCTGGAGAAGACCTGGCTCGCCCGCTCGAAGGGGTACGCCGACGCGTGCCGCAAGAACGGCGAGATCCTGAACCACATCAAGACGACCGACGTCGCGCAGGACATGGACAGCCTGCGCAAGGCCCTCGGCGAAAAGCAGATCAACTACTACGGCTTCTCCTACGGCACCTACCTCGGCCAGGTGTACAGCACGCTGTACCCGAAGAACGTCCGGCGGATGGTGCTCGACGGCAACGTCGACCCGCGGAAGGTCTGGTACGAGGCCAACCTCGACCAGGACGTCGCCTTCGACAAGAACATCAAGATCTACTTCGGCTGGCTGGCCAAGTACGACGACGTCTACCACCTGGGCAAGACCGGCGACGCCGTCGAGAAGCTCTGGTACGACACCCAGCGCAAGCTCGCCAAGAACCCCGCGGGCGGTGTCATCGGCGGCGACGAGTGGACCGACATCTTCCTGCAGGCCGGCTACTACGTCTTCGGCTGGGTCGACATGGCCAAGGCCTTCGACGGCTACGTGCACAAGGGTGACTGGCAGACGCTGAAGGACCTCTACGACGCCTCGAACCCGCCGGGTGACGACAACGGCTTCGCCGTGTACCTGGGCGTGCAGTGCACCGACGTGCAGTGGCCGACCAGCTGGAACAAGTGGCGGGTCGACAACTGGCTGACCTACTTCAAGGCCCCGTTCGAGACCTGGGGCAACGCCTGGTTCAACGCGCCCTGCGTGTACTGGCCGGCGAAGGCGGGCAAGCCGGTGGACATCGACGGCCGCAAGGTCGCCGGAGCGCTCCTGATCAGCGAGGAACTCGACGCCGCCACGCCGTACGCCGGCAGCCTCGAAGTCCGGAAGCGGTACCCGAACTCGAGCCTGATCAGCGCCCCGGGCGGGACGACGCACGCCGGTTCGCTGTCCGGGGTGTCCTGTGTGGACGACAAGATCGCCGACTACCTGGCCACCGGCGCACTGCCGAAGCGCCAGCCCGGCAACCACTCGGACGTCCAGTGCAGCCCGGTGCCGCCGCCGGTGCCCGACGGCGCCGCGGCGCAGAAGTCGGACAACTCCGCGAAGGCCGCCCAGGAGAAGCAGAGCACGCTGGCCCAGCTGCTGCACTTCTGAGCGGAACAGCCCCATCCCGCTGCCCCGGCCCGGCTCGCCCGGACCGGGGCAGCGTCTTGTCCGCCGGTGTTCCATCGTCGCCCTCCTCGTGACGGTTCGTGGTCATCGGAGACGTTAGGGGAGGGGTCCGACAATTTCGGAGCGAAACCGGCCGTGAGCAGCGCGTGCCCGAAAACTGTCGGGGGTGCGCGCTACCTTCGTGGCATGTCGATCAGCGAAGAGCGCCGGACCGAGCTCCGGGCCCAGGACAACACCTACAACATCGTGGTCACGACCAGGACGGACGTCGACCGCGCCGAACCCACACCCCGGGTGATGATCACCCTGGAAGCCGGCGGCCCCGGCGGCGAACCGGTCGCCGAGGGCAGCCTCGACCTGGACGTCGCGGTGGCGGCCACGGTCGCCGACCTCGTCGCGGAGGGGTTGCTCTCCGCAACCGGCGAGGGCCGGCCGGTGCGGCGAAGATCCGCGGGCCGTCCTGCCCAGCAGGGCCGCCCGTGGAACGAGGAGATGGACGCGGAACTGGAACACCGGTGGATCGCGGGGGAGAGCGTCGCGCAGATCGCGGCGTACTTCGAGCGCACCCCCGGCGGCATCCGCGCCCGGCTCCCGCGGGTGGGCTGCGACCCGGAGAACCCGGGCTGCTACCTGCCGGTCCCGCCGAGCAGGCGGACGGACCTGGACGAAGGCGAACCCACCTGAGCGACGGCGGTGGGCCGGCCCAGCGCGGGCCGGCCCACCGCCGGGAGGGGTTCGCCGGACGACCAGGGGAGGAATGACGTGGGTACGCGGTGGCCGCCCGGCCGCGTGGATTGGGCGGGAGAAGCATGGGTTGTGGGCTGCGGATGCGCGCGGTTCGCCCGCACCCGAGCGTGCAGTTGCGCTCGGCTGGGCTTGGCTCGCCGGTCGGGTCGGGTGGCGAAGGTGGCTTGGGCTGGGCAGTCCGGCCGGGTCTCCGGCGGTCGGCCCGCCTTGGCTCGCCGGTCGGGTCTGGTCGCGAAGGCGGCTTGGGCCGGATGGTCCGGCCGCGTCCCGGGCGGCGGGCCGGGCTTGGCTCGCCGGTCGAACCGTGCCGCGAACGAGGCTTGGGCTGGGCGGCCCGGCCCGGTCCCCGGCGGTCGGCCAGGCTTGGCTCCTCAGCCGAACCGTGCCGCACCCCGGCCCCCAGCGGAGCCGCCCGGCCACACCCCCGGCCACCAACCGACCTCAGGACGCACTGATCGCCGAGCCCCCGGCCGCCGCAGTGGCCCGAGCCGCCAGCACCCGCAAGTGCTCCACCAGTTCCCTCGGCTCTTCGACCGTGAACGCACACCCCAACCCGAGCAGCCGGAACGCCAGCCAATCCACCGTGTCCGCATGACTGTGCCACCGGCACCGCCCGTCGCCCAGATCGGTCAGGTCGCCGATGGCCGCGCCGAGGCGGGGGCCCACCTCCGCGGCCGGTTCCGACAGGACGGCCACCGCGCGGTACGTCGGCGTCAGGTCGTAGAACCGGTCGATGACGTACGCCGCCAGGTCTGTGGCGGGCGGCTCGCGCCGCTGTGCGCGGCCGCCGGTGGCCTGGGCGTCGTCGACGCGGTCGGCGCGGAACGTGCGCCAGTCCGCCCGGTCGAGGTCGTAGGCCACCAGGTACCAGCGGCGGCCGGCCGCCACCAGGCGGAGCGGCTCGGTGCGGCGGCGGGTCTCGGTGCCGTCGTTCGCGTGGTAGCGGAACCGCACCGTCTCGTGGTTGGCGATCGCGCCCGCGAACACCGTCAGCTGGGCCGGGTCGACCGCCGGCCCGGTGGCCGGCACGGCGACCGTCGCCGTGCCGATCGTGCCCACCCGGCGGCGCAGCCGGGCCGGCAGGACCTGCTCCAGCTTGGCCAGCGCCCGCACCGACGCCTCCTCGATCCCGGACACGGACTGCCCCGCGGCGGTCCGCAGCCCCACGGCGATCGCGACGGCTTCCTCGTCGTCGAGCACCAGGGGCGGCATCGCGGTGCCGGCGACCAGCCGATACCCGCCGGCGGTGCCGCGGCTGGCTTCGACCGGATAGCCGAGCTCGCGCAGCCGGTCGATGTCACGGCGGATGGTGCGCGGGCTGACCCCGAGCCGCGACGCCAGCTCGCTGCCCGGCCACTCCCGGGGCGTCTGGAGCAGCGAAAGCAGGCCGAGCAGCCGGGCCGGGGTGTCCGTCATGCGCCCAGCATCCCAAGGTGGCGGCCACCACTTCCCGCGAAACCCGTTTGTTTAGACTTGCAAGGGCGTGCATAATCATGCGTATGACGGTGAACATCGCGGTGGCCGGAGCCAGCGGGTACGCGGGTGGTGAGCTGCTGCGCCTGCTCCTGACCCATCCCGAGGTCGAGATCGGCGCGCTCACGGCCGCCAGCAGCGCGGGCACGAAGCTCGGCGTCCACCAGCCCCACCTCGTCCCGCTCGCCGACCGCGTGCTGGCCGAGACGACGCCGGAGACCCTCGCCGGCCACGACGTCGTCTTCCTCGCGCTGCCGCACGGGCACTCCGCGGCGATCGCGGCGCAGCTCGGCCCGGACGTTCTGGTGGTCGACCTCGGCGCCGACCACCGCCTGGCCGACGCCGCCGACTGGCAGCGCTGGTACGGCGGCGACCACGCCGGCCATTGGCCGTACGGCCTGCCCGAGCTGCCCGGCGCCCGCGAGAAGCTCGCCGGCACCAAGCGCATCGCCGTGCCCGGCTGCTTCCCGACCGGCGGATCGCTGGCGCTGGCCCCCGCGTTCGCCGCGGCCCTCGTCGAGCCCGACGTCACGGTCGTCGCGGTCACCGGGACCTCCGGCGCCGGCAAGAGCCTCAAGCCGCACCTGCTCGGCTCCGAGGTGATGGGCTCGGCGAGCGCGTACGGCGTCGGCGGCGCCCACCGCCACACCCCCGAGTTCGCGCAGAACCTTTCGGCCGTCGCGGGGGAGCAGGTCACCGTGTCCTTCACACCCGTGCTCGCGCCGATGCCCCGCGGCATCCTGACCACCGCGAACGCCCCGCTCAAGGACGGCGTCGACGAGGCCGCGGTCCGGGCCGCCTACGAAAAGGCCTACGACGCCGAGCCGTTCGTCCAGCTGCTGCCCGCGGGCGCCTGGCCGACGACCGCGTCGACGCTCGGCTCGAACAACACCCAGCTGCAGGTCACGGTCGACGCCGACGCGAAGCGCCTGGTCGTCGTCGCCGCGATCGACAACCTCACGAAGGGCACCGCCGGCGGTGCCGTCCAGTCGATGAACCTGGCCCTCGGCCTCCCGGAAACCACCGGGCTTCCCACCGTAGGAGTGGCACCGTGACCGTCACCGGCCCCCAGGGCTTCCGCGCCGCCGGCGTCGCCGCCGGGATCAAGGCCTCCGGCGCGCTCGACCTCACCCTGGTCGTCAACGACGGCCCGCTCGACGTCGCCGCCGGTGTGTTCACCCGCAACGTCATCAAGGCCGCGCCGGTGCTGTGGTCGCAGGAGGTGCTCAAGCAGCAGCGGCTGAAGGCGGTCGTCCTCAACTCCGGCGGCGCCAACGCGGCCACCGGCCCCGGCGGCTTCCAGGACACCCACGCCACGGCCGAAAAGGTCGCCGAAGTCCTGCAGGCCGGCGCGATCGAGGTCGCCGTCTGCTCCACCGGCCTGATCGGTGAGCGGCTCCCGATGGACGCGGTTCTGTCCGGAGTGGACACCGCCTTCAAGGCCCTCGACGCGAGCCCCGAAGCGGGTCTCAACGCCGCCACGGGCGTGATGACCACCGACACCAAGCCGAAGCAGGCGTTCGCGAAGCACGACAGCGGCTGGAGCGCCGGCGCCTTCGCCAAGGGCGCGGGCATGCTCGCGCCGAACCTCGCCACCATGCTCTCGGTCCTGACCACCGACGCCGTGGTGGACAAGGAAACCCTCGACCGCGCCCTGCGCGCGGCGACCCGCGTGACCTTCGACCGGCTCGACGTCGACGGCGGCACCTCCACCAACGACACCGTCCTGGTCCTGGCCTCCGGCGCGAGCGGGGTCGAGCCGGCCGAAGCCGAGCTCACCGAGCTGCTCACCGCGGTGAGCCACGACCTCGTGCTCCAGCTGCGCGCGGACTCCGAGGGCGCCACCAAGGACGTCGACGTCACCGTGCGGGGCGCGGACACCGAGGCCGACGCGATCGCCGTCGCCCGCACGATCGCCGAGGACAACCTGGTCAAGACGGCGCTGTTCGGCTCGGACCCGAACTGGGGGCGGATCGCCATGGCGCTGGGCCGCGTCCCCGCCCGCATCGACCCCGAGACCGTGTCGATCGCGATCAACGGCGTCACCCTGTTCGCCCGGGGCGTGCCCGCCGCGGACCGGTCGGCGGCCGACCTCACCGGCCGCGCCATCGAAATCGTCGTCGACCTCGGTGTCGGCGAGTGCACGGCGACCATCTACACCACGGATCTTTCGCACGGTTACGTCGAAGAGAACAGCGCGTACTCCTCATGACCCAGGAGGCTCTGATTTCCGCGGACGAACGACTCGCGACGGCGGCCGAGAAGGCCGGAGTGCTCATCGAGGCGCTGCCCTGGCTGCAGCGGTTCCACGGCGCCACGGTGGTGGTGAAGTACGGCGGCAACGCCATGATCGACGACCAGCTGAAGGCGGCCTTCGCCGAGGACATGGTGTTCCTCCGGCTGGCCGGCCTGCGCCCGGTGGTGGTGCACGGCGGCGGCCCGCAGATCACCGCGATGCTCAACCGGCTCGGTGTCGAGGGCGAGTTCAAGGGCGGCCTGCGGGTCACCACGCCGGAGACGATGGACATCGTCCGGATGGTGCTCGTCGGCCAGGTCAGCCGGGAGCTCGTCGGGCTGATCAACGCCCACGGCCCGTACGCGGTCGGCATCTCCGGCGAGGACGCCCGGCTGTTCACCGCCGAACGCAAACAGGCCACTGTGGACGGTGAAGCGGTCGACATCGGGCTGGTCGGCGAGGTCGCCGAGGTCAACCCGGACGCCGTGCTCGACATCGTCAACGCCGGGCGCATCCCGGTGGTGTCCACCGTCGCCCCGGACGTCGACGGCGTCGTGCACAACGTGAACGCCGACACGGCCGCGGGTGCGCTCGCGGCCGCGCTGGGCGCCGAGAAGCTCGTGGTGCTCACCGACGTCGAAGGCCTGTACGCGAACTGGCCCGACCGGTCGTCGCTGATCGACCGCATCCGCGTCGACCGCCTCGAACCGATGCTGCCCACCCTGGCCAGCGGCATGATCCCGAAGATGGAGGCGTGCGTGCGCGCCATCCGCGGCGGCGTGCGCCGGGCGCACGTGATCGACGGCCGGCTCGCCCATTCGGTGCTGCTGGAGGTCTTCACCTCCCGCGGCATCGGCACCATGGTCTTCCCCGAAACGGAGCTCCCGTGACCGACCTCCAGTCCAATGTGGACGGCCAGCAGCACTGGCAGTCCGCCCTGATGGACAACTACGGCACCCCGAAGCTGACGCTGGTGCGCGGCGAGGGCGCGAAGGTGTGGGACGCCGACGGCCGGGAGTACGTCGACCTGGTCGGCGGCATCGCCGTCAACGCGCTCGGCCACGCGCACCCGGCGGTCGTCGAAGCCGTGACAGCGCAGATCAAGCAGCTCGGCCACACCTCGAACCTGTACGTCAACCCCGTCGCCGTCGAGCTCGCCGAAGCACTGCTGGACGTCGCCGGCCTCACCGGCCACGGCAAGGTGCTGTTCGTCAACTCCGGTGCCGAGGCCAACGAAGCCGCACTGAAGATCAGCCGGCTGACCGGGCGCACGAAGGTGGTCGCCGCCGAAGGCGCGTTCCACGGCCGGACCATGGGCGCGCTGACGCTCACCGGCCAGCCCGGCAAGCGCGACCCGTTCAAGCCGCTGGTGCCCGGCGTGGAGCACGTGCCGTTCGGGGACGTCGAGGCGCTCAAGGCCGCCGTCGACACCGACACGGCGGCGGTCTTCCTGGAGCCGGTGCTCGGCGAGGCCGGCGTCATCCCGGCGCCGGATGGCTACCTGCAGGCCGCCCGCGAGATCACGAAGGCCACCGGCACGCTGCTGGTGCTCGACGAGGTGCAGACCGGCCTCGGCCGGCTCGGCACCTGGTTCGGCTACCAGCAGGCCGGCATCGTCCCGGACGTCATCACGCTGGCGAAGGGCCTCGGCGGCGGCCTGCCGCTGGGCGCGGTGATCGGCGTCGGCGCGGCGGGCGACCTGCTCAAGCCGGGCCAGCACGGCACCACCTTCGGCGGCAACCCGGTCTGCTGCGCGGCCGGCCTGGCCGTGCTGAAGACCATCGCCGCCGACGGTCTCCTCGACCACGTCGCCACGCTGGGCAAGGACATCGCGGCGGGGGTCGAGGCGCTGGGGCACCCGCTCGTCGCCGGGGTGCGCGGCGCCGGGCTGCTGCTCGGCATCGCCCTCAAGCAGCCCGTCTCGGCGGCGGTCGCCCAGGCCGCCCAGGACGCCGGCTACCTCGTCAACCCGGTCGCCCCGGACACCGTCCGGCTGGCGCCGCCGCTCGTGCTCGGCGCCGAGCAGGCCGAAGGCTTCCTCGCCGCCCTCCCGAACGCGCTCGATCCCACCACGAAGGACTCCGACTGATGCTGCGCCACTTCCTCCGCGACGACGACGTCAGTCCGGCCGAGCAGAAGGCCATCCTCGACCTCGCCGACCGGCTCAAGGCCGACCCGCTGGGCACCAGGACCCTCGCCGGCAAATCCATCACGGCGATCTTCGAAAAGAACTCGACGCGGACCCGGTTCTCGTTCGAGGTCGGCATCAGCCAGCTCGGCGGCCACCCGGTGATCGTCGACGGCCGCTCGATGCAACTCGGCCGCGAAGAGACCATCGAAGACACTTCGCGGGTCCTGTCGCGCTACGTCGACGGAATCGTGTGGCGCACTTTCGCGCAGAAGCGCATCGAGGCGATGGCTTCGGCCGCGTCGATCCCGGTGGTCAACGCCCTCACCGACGAGTTCCACCCGTGCCAGGTGCTCACCGACCTGATGACGATCCGCGAGCGCAAGGGCGAGCTCGCCGGCCTCACCCTCGTCTACCTCGGCGACGGCGCCAACAACATGGCCCACTCGCTGCTGCTCGGCGGGGTCACCGCCGGGATGCACGTCCGGGTCGTCTCGCCGGTCGGCTTCCAGCCGGACCAGGGCGTGATGCTGGACGCCAAGAAGCGCGCGACCGAGACCGGTGGCAGCGCCACCGCCTACACCGACCCGTACGCGGCGGTCGACGGCGCGGACGTGCTCGTCACCGACACGTGGACGTCGATGGGCCAGGAGAACGACGGCCTCGACCGGGTGGGCCCGTTCCGCGCCCTCCAGGTCAACGCCGAGCTGCTGAAGAAGGCCGCGGACGACGCGATGGTGCTGCACTGCCTCCCGGCCCACCGCGGCTGGGAGATCACCGACGAGGTGCTCGACGGCCCGGCCAGCGCGGTGTGGGACGAGGCCGAGAACCGCCTGCACGCCCAGAAGGCGCTGCTGGTCTGGCTGTTCGAGGAGAGCCGGCGATGACCGGCAGCCGGGTGGGCCGGCAGGCGCGGATCACCGAGCTGGTGGCCACCATGACCATCCGCAGCCAGACCGAGCTGGCGAAACTGCTGGCCGCCGAGGGCATCGAGGTCACCCAGGCGACGCTGTCGCGCGACCTCGACGAGCTGGGCGCGGTCAAGCTGCGCGGGCCGGACTCGGGCGCCCCGGTCTACGTCATCCCGGAAGACGGCAGCCCGGTCCGCGGGGTGCAGGGCGGCACGTCACGGCTGTCCCGGCTGCTGGCCGAGCTGATGGTCTCGGCGGACTCCTCCGGCAACCTGATGGTGCTGCGGACGCCGCCGGGTGCGGCGCAGTTCCTGGCCAGCGCGATCGACCGGGCGGCGCTGGAGGAGGTCGTCGGCTCGATCGCGGGTGACGACACCGTCGCGGTGATCGCCCGGGAACCGCTGACGGGCAAGGACCTGGCCGAACGCTTCGCCGCCCTCGCCCAGCGATCGGCGG
This sequence comes from Amycolatopsis sp. NPDC004625, assembly GCF_040609695.1. Lineage (NCBI taxonomy): Bacteria > Bacillati > Actinomycetota > Actinomycetes > Pseudonocardiales > Pseudonocardiaceae > Amycolatopsis > Amycolatopsis sp. NPDC004625. Next base: position 4,922 of record NZ_JBEXKX010000025.1, on the reverse strand, counting down.
ACGAAGGATCACCGTGATCGGCGACATCTTCCCGGCCGAGGGGGAGTTCCTCGCCCCGGACGAGGTCGTGGTCACCTTCGACCGCGGGATCCCGGTGGCGATCGACGGCGAGACCGTGTCAGTCGCCGAGGCGCGCCGGATGCTGAGCGCGCGGGGCGAGGCGCAGCGGATCGGCCGCGGCGAAGCGTGCGCCGCCCTCGAACGGCGGGCCGGCCGCGGATGCGCCAGTCTGACCGGCACCACGTCGGGCGAAGTCCGGCTGGTCCTGTACGACGGCCGGATCACGGTCGCCTGAAACACCCGAACGAACACCGAGGAGAAGCGAGAACAGTGAGCGGGAACGAGCAGCCGGTGCAGCTGTGGGGCGGCCGGTTCGCCAGCGGTCCGGCGGAGGCCATGGCCGCGCTGAGCGCGTCGACGCACTTCGACTGGCGCCTGGCGCCCTACGACATCGCCGGGTCGCGCGCGCACGCTCGCGTGCTGCGCAAGGCGGGCCTGCTCACCGAAGACGAGCTCGCCGGCATGCTGGCCGCGCTGGACACGCTCGCCCAGGACGTGGCGTCGGGGGAGTTCACCCCGACGATCGCCGACGAGGACGTGCACACGGCCCTCGAACGCGGCCTGCTCGAGCGCGCGGGCACCGAGCTCGGCGGCAAGCTGCGCGCCGGCCGCTCGCGCAACGACCAGGTGGCCACCCTGTTCCGGATGTGGCTGCGTGACGCCGCGCGCCGGGTCGTCGCGGGCACCCTGGAGGTGATCGACGCCCTGGTGTCACAGGCGAAGCGGCACCCGGACGCGATCCTGCCCGGCCGCACGCACCTGCAGCACGCCCAGCCGGTGCTGCTCGCCCACCACCTGATGGCCCACGGCCAGGCGCTGCTGCGCGATGTTTCGCGCCTGCAGGACTGGGACGCCCGCACGGCCGAGTCGCCGTACGGCTCGGGCGCGCTGGCCGGCTCGTCGCTGGGGCTCGACCCCGAGGCCGTCGCCGAGGAGCTCGGTTTCGCGACCAGCGTCGAGAACTCCATCGACGGCACCGCTTCGCGGGACTTCGTCGCCGAGTTCGCCTTCGCCGTCGCGATGCTCGCGGTGAACCTGTCCCGGATCGCCGAAGAGGTGATCATCTGGAACACCGCCGAGTTCGGCTACGTGACGCTGGACGACGCCTGGGCCACCGGCAGCTCGATCATGCCGCAGAAGAAGAACCCGGACGTCGCGGAGCTGACGCGCGGCAAGGCGGGCCGGCTGATCGGCAACCTCACCGGCCTGCTGGCCACCCTCAAGGCACAGCCGCTGGCCTACAACCGCGACCTGCAGGAGGACAAGGAGCCGGTGTTCGACTCGGTCGAGCAGCTGGAGCTGTTGTTCCCGGCGATCGCCGGCATGCTCGAAACGCTCACCTTCCACACCGACCGGCTCGCCGAGCTGGCCCCGGCCGGCTTCACGCTGGCCACGGACATCGCGGAGTGGCTGGTCCGCCAGGGCGTCCCGTTCCGCGTCGCGCATGAAGCGGCGGGCGAAAGCGTCCGCGTTGCCGAGGCCCGCGGCGCCGGCCTGGACGAGCTGACCGACGAGGAGTTCGAGAAGATCAACCCGGCGCTCACGCCCGCGGTGCGCGAGGTCCTCACCGTCGAAGGCTCGGTGAAGTCGCGTGACGCGCGGGGCGGCACGGCGCCCGTCCGCGTGGCCGAGCAGCGCGCCCGGCTCGAGGAGCGCGTCACGGCGGCGCGTCAGTGGCTCAACTGAGCTTCTTGCGGAGCTTGGCCCGGACGGCCCGCGTGGCCACCGGGCCGAGCCCGTCCAGGACGTCGACGAGCACGGCCAGCTGCTCCAGTGCGGCCACGGCCTGCTCGGCGCCGTCGGGGTCGACGGTGTCGAACAGCGTCAACCCGAGGAACCCGGTGGACACGGCGTGGGCGAGCCCGTCCGGGTCCGCGAGCTCGGCCGGCGGCGACCCCTCGAGCACGCGCTCGAGCGCCGCCCGGACCTCGGTGATCCACTTGCCGAGGCCCTCGCGGGTCGCCTCGTCATCCAGCCGAACACCGGCTGGAACACCCGGTCGGCCAGCCGGCCGAAGCGGCCCCATCGGGTGCCGTAGTCGAAGCCGGTGACGAACCGGACGCCGCCGGGGATCGGCGTGCAACGCCAGAACCCCGCGCCCGCGCTGATCAGCGACAACGGGTCGGCGGAGGCGAACCGCAGCACCGACGTGCGGGAACCGTCCGGCCACTCCCGCGGCGCGCTCACCCCGACGCCGCCGACCGTGACCCCCAGGAACCGCGAGGTGCAGTGGAGGTGCCCGCCGATCGGGATGATCTCGGCGAACCGCAGTCCCAGCGCCGGTGCAGGTCCGGGTCCTGGGTGTGCCGCCACAACGTGTCGAGGTCCGTGCGGATCACGGTCTCGACGTGGAGCGCCTCCGGTCGCATCTCCGGCTCCCCTCCGAGTTTGAGCGACTGCTCAAACCGACCGGAGAGAAGTTTGAGCGATCGCTCAAGGGATAGGGTGGTCGCGCCAGGCAGCCGAAGAGAGGACCCCCGTTTGAGCGGCGACGCAGGCCGGTTGTTTACCCGCGACGAACTCGCGCTCGACCCGGTCGACCTGGCCCACCTGCTGCTCGGCTCGGTCCTGGAGGCCGACGGTCCCGACGGCACGGTCGGCGTCCGCCTGGTCGAAGTCGAGGCCTACCGCGGCGAGGACGACCCGGCGTCGCACTGCTACCGCGGGCAGACCCCGCGCAACGCCGTCATGTGGGGTCCCGCCGGGCACCTGTACGTCTACTTCGTCTACGGGATGCACTTCTGCGCGAACATCGTCGGGTCGACCGACGGCGTGGCCGGTGCCGTGCTGCTGCGCGCGGGCGAGGTCGTCACCGGCCTCGACGTCGTCCGCAAGCGGCGGCCGAACGCGCGGGGGACCGGCGAACTCGCGAAGGGCCCGGCCATCCTGACGTCGGTGCTGCGCATCGACCGCGAGGAGAACGGCGCCGACCTGACCGATCCGGCGTCGCCGGTCCGGCTGTACGCCGGCGAGCGGGTACCGGCCGAGCGGATCCGCTCCGGGCCGCGCGTCGGCGTCGCGATGGCCATGGATACGCCGTGGCGGTTCTGGGACGGCGCGTCCGCGGCCGTGTCGACCTACCGCCGGGGCGGGAAGCGCCGGGTCCGACCCGCCAGTTAGTCGGTTGACCTGGTGCGGGAGGATCTACAGGCGTGAGCGAACACATCCTCGACGAGCTGTCCTGGCGCGGCCTGATCGCGCAGTCCACCGACATCGACGCCCTCCGGCGCGAGCTCGACCAGGGTCCCGTGACGCTCTATTGCGGCTTCGACCCGACCGCACCCAGCCTGCACGCCGGCAACCTGGTCCCGCTGCTCATGCTCAAGCGCTTCCAGCGCGCCGGGCACCGGCCGATCGTGCTGGCCGGCGGCGCGACCGGGATGATCGGCGACCCGCGCGACACCGGTGAGCGCACGCTGAACACGCTCGACGTCGTCGCCGAGTGGGCCGGGCGCATCCGCGGCCAGCTCGAGCGGTTCGTCGACTTCGACGACTCGGCGACCGGCGCGATCGTCGAGAACAACCTCAACTGGACCGGCCGGCAGAGCGCGCTGGAGTTCCTGCGCGACGTCGGGAAGCACTTCTCGGTCAACGTCATGCTGAACCGGGAGACGGTGAAGCGCCGGCTCGAAGGCGACGGCATGTCGTACACCGAGTTCAGCTACCTGCTCCTGCAGTCGCAGGACTACCAGCAGCTCTACCGGCAGTACGGCTGCAAGCTGCAGGTCGGCGGGTCCGACCAGTGGGGCAACCTCGTCGGCGGCGTCGACCTGATCCGCCGGACCGAGGGCGCGGGCGTGCACGCGCTGACCGCGCCGCTGGTCACCGACGCCGAAGGGCGCAAGTTCGGCAAGTCCACCGGCGGCGGCAACCTCTGGCTCGACCCGGAGATGACCTCGCCCTACGCCTGGTACCAGTACTTCGTCAACGTGGGTGACGCCGACGTCGTCCGCTACCTGCGGATGTTCTCGTTCCTCGACCAGGAGGAGATCGCCGCGCTGGCCGAGGACACCGAGCAGCGCCCCCAGCTGCGGGCCGCGCAGAAGCGGCTGGCGGAGGAGTTCACCACGCTGGTGCACGGCGAGGAGCAGACCCGGCAGGTGATCAACGCCAGCCAGGCGCTGTTCGGCCGCGGCGAGCTCGGTGACCTGGACGAACGCACCCTCGACGCGGTGATGGCCGAGGTGCCGAACGGCAAGGTCGACCCGTCCGGCGACGCAACGATCGTCGACCTGCTGCTCGCCGCGGGCCTGGTGGACAGCAAGGGCGCCGCGCGCCGCACGCTCAAGGAGGGCGGCGCGTACGTCAACAACGTGAAGATCGCGGACGAGGAGTGGAAGCCCGCCCGCGAGGACGCCCTCCACGGCAAGTGGCTGGTGGTCCGCAGGGGCAAGCGGAACGTCGCCGGCGTCGCGCTCGGCGGCTGACCGGCCCCGGGCGGCCCGAAACAGGGGCCTGACCTGCGGAAACGTGGTTAAGGTACCCCCCTGTTTCGGGCCCTCGGAAGGGGTGTAAAGTTCTCCAAGTCGCCAGGGAAACCGGGTGGCCACCGGGACACGAACCAAGCTCTCGCGGATCGCGATTGAGTGGGTGTCCCACCAAAAACTGCTAGGAATGACTCGCTTCGAGCGAGCCGCTTGAACGCGGCAAACTCGGGTGTGTTGCTTGAGAACTCAACAGTGTGCTAGTGAACTAAGCCAGTAGAGCTTATGTATTGAACCTCGTATGAGGTTCCTTTGAGAGCATTAAATTGCCTCGATTAAACTGTTCATTGTTGGAGAGTTTGATCCTGGCTCAGGACGAACGCTGGCGGCGTGCTTAACACATGCAAGTCGAACGCTGAACCACTTTCGGGTGGGGAT